>NZ_PJJR01000053.1:0-491601 GCF_002929595.1 Cryobacterium sp. N19
CTTCCCGGTGGAGACTGTGCTGCGCGGTTTACGGCCACGAACGAGGCCGTTCATGCCTTCCAGCCGCATCAACCGGTCCACCGTGTGCTTGGACACGCCGGCGAACTCGCCCCGGCTCAGCCACGCCGTCATCTTGCGGCGGCCGTAGAGAATCTCTGGCTGCTGCCGGCCTTGAACGTCCCGCACTGTCAACGCTTTAAGCCGATCCAGAAGGACAGCGTCGCTGCGGGTCCTAACCGCAGCAGCGCGGATCTTCCACGCACGATACGCGCTGTGAAGTGACCGCGACGCCCTGCTCACGCAGGACGNCCACCCAGGACGCCACAAGTCAGCTCGACTCCATGGCCGTTCGCCTTCATCGAAACGATGAAGGCGACTATGGACGGTTGCGAGGGTCGAGCTCCCTGAGCTCAAGAAAGACGCCGCTGCTTTGAGGATCTCGTTAGTTTCCCGAAGATCCCGGTTTTCGCGCTTGAGGCGCTTGATCTCCTCGAGCTCTTCGCTCGTTGGGCCGGTCCGTTCTCCCGCGTCGGATTGCGCCTGCCTGACCCACTTCCGCAACGTCTCCGGGCCGACATTGAGCTTGGGTGCAAGGTCGCGGCACGCGGCCCACATCGACGGATAATCCTTCACACGATCAAGCGTCATACGAACCGCTCGCTCACGAACCTCATCTGGGTATTTCTTGGGCATAACCGAATCCTTTCACTAGAAAGAAAGCGGCAAGAAATCAGGGACGGTTCACTATTCGACGGTTGTCGGCTCGTCTCCGGTGTTGCTGCGTGCCGAGGACCTGCCGCGCGAGGCTGTGGATGCGTTCGGGGTGAGCGTGATGATGGTCGTGAGCGAGAAGCGCGCCACGTGGCGGCACTGGAATCTCACGGCCGAGGCTGCGCGCCAAACGATGTCGTACCGGTTCGCGTCGGCGTCCGATCGGGAAGCCGTCGTCGGCCTCATAGTGGATGCTGCCGAGCGCACGTCCCTGCGCCTCACGCCACCCGAGCTCGCCTCGAGCCCTGTGGAGTTTCAACGAGATGACGGGACATCGGTGTTTCGACCGAAGCACTCCGTGGTGTTTACCTCGACCGAGCTGCTGGATGCTGAGTCTCGGTTGCTGGAGCGTGCCGTGCTTTTGACTGCATCACGTGTGGCGCTCAGGGCGGCCGCTTCTTCTCGGTTGCCGGGTGGCGGGCGGCTCGCCGATGACCAGCTCGCGGCGCTCTCTTGCGTTGCTGGTTCGGGCCGCGTGATAGATGTGCTGGTGGGGCCGGCCGGTGCGGGCAAGACGACGGCGATGAACGCGCTGCGGCGAGCCTGGGAGGCGGCGCACGGTGCAGGCTCCGTCGTCGGGCTCGCGCCCTCGGCCGCCGCCGCGACGGTACTAGCGACGGATCTTGGTATTGCGACGGAGAACCTGGCGAAGTGGTGGCAGACACATATCGACCAGGGTTCATCGTTTCGGGCCGGGCAGCTCGTGATCATCGACGAGGCGTCACTGGCGGGCACGCTGCCGCTCGATCGGGTCACCGCGTTGGCTGTGGATGCGGGCGCGAAGGTGCTGCTGGTCGGCGACTACGCCCAACTGCAGTCGGTTGACGCGGGCGGTGCGTTCTCGTTGCTCGTGCACGACCGGGCGGATGCGCCCGAACTCGTCGACGTGCACCGCTTAGTGCACGAGTGGGAGAAGACCGCGTCACTCGGACTGCGCAAAGGCCACCCCGAGTCGATCGACCTCTACGCCACGCATGACCGCCTGCGCGATGGCAGCACCGAAGCCATGGCGGATGCCGCCTACGTGGCTTGGCGCGCGGACATCCGCTCTGGCAAGTCGACCGTGCTGATCAGCGACTCGAACGAGGCCGTCGCGGCGCTGAACGTGCGCGCCCGAACCGAACTGATCTTGGAGGGCCGGGTCGACGCGCTGCACGAAGTCGCCTTGCACGACGGAACCCGCGCCGCCGTCGGTGACACGGTCATCACCCGCCGCAACGATCGTCGGCTGTACGCGTCCCGCAGCTGGGTGCGCAACGGCGACCGGTGGAGCGTGATCGGCGTGCATCGGAATGGTGCGGTCGAGGTGCGACGGTGGGGTCGTCGGTGGGGGAGCACGGTGCTGCTGCCCGCTTCCTACGTCGCTGAACACGTGGAGCTGGGCTACGCGGTCACCTCGCACCGGGCGCAGGGAATCACGACCGACACCGCGCACGTCGTCGTGGCGCCGAGCATGCCGCGGGAGAACCTGTACGTCGCGATGACGCGGGGCCGCGAGGCGAACACCGCCTACATCGCTGTCGACCGGCCCGACGTGGCGCATGTGGGGCCGCGGCCGGGTGACGCTGCGGACGTGACGGCGCGAAGCATCCTCTTCGGCATTCTGCAGCACGTCGGCGCCGAGCTGTCGGCGCACGAGACTCTGGCGGCGGAGCAGGATGCGTGGGGCTCGGTGGCGCAACTCGCGGCGGAGTACGAGACTCTCGCGGCGGCCGCGCAGCACGACCGGTGGGTGGCCGCGGTGCGGGCGAGCGGTCTGTCGCACAAACAGACCTTGAACGTGATCAATTCGGATGCCTTCGGCCCGTTGACTGCCGAGCTTCGGCGAGCCGAGGCCCACTTTGTGGACGAGGTGGCCCTGCTGCCCCGGGTTGTTGTGGCTCGCGGGTTCGAGGATGCGCAGGACATTGCGGCGGTGCTGCGAGCCCGGGTCGCGGCGGTCGTGTCGAGGTATACCGGAGCGGGTCGCACGCGCCGTTCTCCGCGTCACGTCGCCGGGCTGATCCCTCGCGCACTCGGGCCGATGGATACCGCCATGCACCAGGCGTTGGTCGAGCGCGCTGACCTGATCGAGTCGCGAGCGGCCGACGTGCTCGACCACGCGTTGCTTGTGGGGGAGCCGTGGACTCGAGCCCTCGGCGCCGCGCCGCGCGGGTTGGCCGCCGCCGCGTGGCGCCAAAACGGATGCGCGGTTGCGGCCTATCGGGACCGTTACGGCATCACCGGTGCGAAGCCGCTCGGTGCGGCTCCGGAATCGACGGCGCAAAGGCTCGACGCCGCCCTTGCTCGTGCTGCGCTTGAGGCAGCGCAGCGGCTCGCAAAAAAAAGGTCACACCTTCGATGCACTGCTACCGGCTGTCGCCGCGGGACTCCCATCCGCGGGCATCCGTCTCTGAAATGTCTTGAGGGGATCCTAGCTAGGTCGGCCGAAAGCCCGCGCGGAAATCGCTGGACGAGATCGCGGAAGCGTGCCGCTGGTCTGCGAGCCGTCGTCAATAGCCAAACGGTTCAGGAGTTAGGTCAAACTCCTGGATCGGGTTCGCTTCGGCCAGCCCCGCCCCCGTCCTTCATGCAGTGCAAACCGAAGGTACCGGCGGTCAGATAGAAGAGCCTATTTGTTCGAATAGCAGTTGCCCTATCGTGGCGACAGCTTGCGCAGGGCACTGGCCTTGTGGGCGGCTTCCGCATCCGTCTTCTCGGACTTCACAATATATTTAGGGTCATCTTTCGAGGCGTGAAACGTTGTGCCCGCGAAGTTAAAGTCGCTCGTCTTCTTGTCGACGACTTCCCCCTGAGTTCGTCCCTGAGACGTCGCCCAACTCACTCGGTCACCTTTGCTGAAATCGCTCATGCTCGCAGCCTACGGACGGCTGTGTCCAGGTACTAGTGGGAAGTTAACTATCAGCTCGCTGGCAGTTCGTCCAATGCGCGCAAATCGAATGTTCGTAGGGCCAAAAATGCTCCTTTTGACCGAGCCCTTTCGTAAAAGTTCGGATCACGCCACGAAGCCAACACACGCCCTTGTCGAGGTGAAGCTTCACCACGATGATTGAGTTATGGCAGCTAAAGCGAACGATGTCGATGCGATCTGGGACGACTGGAAAAGCGCGGTCACGATGACCGCCAGTGAGATCTCGTCGTGGCTCAATACAGACGAATCCAAAGAGGTCGGACAGAAAGACGATGGTAGCGGGGAATCCACCGGCCATCGGTCCGGACGCAGGATCGTCACGATTCTTGGAACGAAGAAGGGCGATCTCACCGCGTCCGATATCGAACACATGCATAAGGTCGTCAGTTACGTCAAGCGACATAGGGCACAGAAACCGGATTCCGATGTCGAGCACTCGCGTTGGCGCTACTCGCTGATGAATTGGGGAAATGATCCGCTGAAGAAGGTTTAGCTTCGCGCTACTGCGGGCGGAGCAGCGCTGGGGTCACGTCCCAACAAATGTGATGCGCCGTTTTTCCCTTCTTGCTCGCAACATTCACGCGACGTTTTTGAGCAGTATGGTGCTGGTGCGG
Source organism: Cryobacterium sp. N19 (assembly GCF_002929595.1). Taxonomy (NCBI): domain Bacteria; kingdom Bacillati; phylum Actinomycetota; class Actinomycetes; order Micrococcales; family Microbacteriaceae; genus Cryobacterium; species Cryobacterium sp. N19. The sequence continues at coordinate 4,297 of NZ_PJJR01000053.1, forward strand.
GCATCGAAGAACACTTGCAAGGGCGAGAAGATATACATCTGCCACATGGACACCTGCCGCGACTTCCCGTGACCGGGCATCTCAACGCAACGCATTTTGCAGCGGAAGCTGTCATTCGAGCTTTCGGTCGTATTGATCCTTGGCGAATAGCCCCTCGGATGGGATCGCTCCATCTGGCCATTGGGTGTTTTCGTCGTAGCACACGAAATCCTGACCACCCATTTTCGGGTCGACGCTAAACGTGTGTTTACTGAACTTGGACCCGTAGAAAAGCGTGCCACGGACGGATGTGTAGCTTAGATCGGTGTTCCGCAGGTCGGCGTTCCGGAGCGATGCACCATCGAGGGAGGCAGTGTGCAGAGTTGCACCGTCTAGGTTTGCTCCCAGGAACTCTGCCTTATCGGCTCTCGCTGCTGTCAGGTCCGCGTTTCGAAGATCGGCCCCGATAAAGATGGCGCCATCTAGTTTGGTCAACCTGAAACTGGTGTTCGTGAGTACGGCGCCGTTGAAATTGGCACCACTGAGATCCAGGCCGTCCAAGACCTTGACGGCTTTTCTGTTCGCTGGTGAGCTCGGTACGCAAGCCGTGGTTCCGGAAAGACCGGAGCGGAGGTGATCCTTCATTTGTGAAGGATGGTTGCGGGGTTTGCCTGCACTCGAATCACGGATGAATCGCGGGGGAGAGGACCACCGCAGCAAAACTGTACCCTCCCCGGCGGCGTGGCTCACTACGTTGATTGGTGCGTGTGGCGCGTCTGCGCGAGCCACTCATGGTCCAACGTTACGCAGAGATACCGGGTGTCCAAGATCTCGTCAGCTTGGAATGGTTGTTGCGTAAGAGCCAGGCGGGATTCTAATGGACGGGGCAAACGCGACTTTCTTGTCAACGCGGGCCGCTAAGCCCCGTCTTCGCGGGGCCATTCCCGTAGGAGGTCCGTCAAACGAGATGCTCGGGATGATCTCTCCTGGCCAGGCACTCGACGGCGTACTGCCTCGAACGACAACCCGGGCCTAGGGTCGCGCTGGGTAGGGCGCTCAGGTGTCCGCGAATCGAGGGGTGGTCGAAATGGAATTCAGTGCTCTTTTTTGGTGGATCTTCTGGGTGGTGGTCCAGGTTCTCGTTGTGGTTGGGATCGTCGTGGCTCTGGGGCTTTTCATCCGCTGGGGACGGCGCAAGAGTGCGATTCTGGAGTCAAGCAATCCACCGGAGGGTCACGGGCCCGCTGCCACCGGAAAGTAGCGAGCGCATGGCTGGGCGCGATAAATGCACGCTTCCGATCTGGACAGGCATCATCGTTGCCACCTCGCGGTTTTACTCGACTACGACCGCCTTTCGCTGACCTGCTCTAGCAGCGCAGGCAGTGTTCTAGCAATATAGGGGGACTCGGAGAAGTTCGACTCGGTATACCCGTCGAGAAGCCAAGCTTCAAAGGATCGCTCCCAGGTGTCGAGAATCACACCAACACCTTTCGGGGTGAACGCCGAAACCCCACCTCGAAGTCGTTGCGCACACTCCTCAACGAAGAGATCATTCACCGCATCCAACAGCACATCATCGGTAGGGAACAGGGAACGGAATGCGTGCGGATGAAGCCCAATCTGTTCGCAAACATCGCTGACCAGCCTCTCATTCGCGCCACCGCCGGTCGCGAGGGAGACTCTCGCCGCGACCGTGATCCTGCGCCGGGTGGATGCGCGCTGCCGCGCGATCCTCGCCGCCGGACTCACCTCAATGAACTGAAGCCGCTTCCACTCTGGTCGGCACCGATGCGCGCAGAAGATCGGCCGCCTTCTCTCCGATGATGATGGATGGAGCATTCGTGTGCCCCCGTATGATCTCCGGCATGATAGACGCGTCGGCGATGCGAAGTCCCTGCACGCCGCGCACACGCAACTCCGGGTCGACCACCGATCCAGCATCCGATCCCATGCGAGCGGTGCTCGTCGGGTGGTAGAGCGTCTGCGAGAACTCATTGATCACCGTGGCATCACGCTCGGCCGCGGTCTGAGCATCCGACCCGGCGGGTTGGATGAACTTGCCGTCAGTCCGCGTTGGAGCGAACGCCGTGGCGGCAAGAATACGCTCGCACACGCCGAGGCCCGCGAGCAAGGTGTCACGATCTTCTCCATTCGGATCGCCCAGGTAATTCGGATCGATCAGCGGTTTCGTGAGCGGATCGGCGGAGGCGAGTCGCACGGTTCCGTGGCTCTTGGGCCGCAGCAGAATAGCGCCGACACTGACGCCGTGCCGCGGCGCGGCCACAAGCCCCTCACCGATATACGGCACGGCGGCGAAGAGCACCTCGATGTCGGGGAAGGCGAGCGATGGGTCGGTCTTGACGAAACCGTACGCCTCCGCAACGTTGGAGGTGAGCATGCCGCGCTGCTGCGAGACGAAGTCGTTGAGCTGCTCCTCGGTCTCGGCACCGAAGAGGGTGTCATCGTCGGTCTCGACTGCCAGCGCCGCGAACAGGTGGTCGCGCATGTTCAATCCGACCTCGGGAGCATCGACGAGCACGGTGATTCCGAGGGAGCGAAGGTGCGTCGCATCGCCGATGCCCGACAGCATGAGCAACTGCGGTGTGTTCACCGCTCCGCCGCTCAGCACGATCTCGCGGCGCGCGAAGACCGAGGTCGGGGTGCCCTCGCTGAGGTACTCGACACCGACAGCGCGGGTTCCGTCGAACAGCACGCGAGTGGCGTGTGCCCCGGTGCGAACGAGCAGGTTGGAGCGCTCGGCTGCCGGCGCAAGGTAGGCGGCCGACGTGTTGTGCCGCATGCCGCCACGCTGGCTCACCATCGTTTGACTGACCCCTTCCGGGTTTGCCGAGTTCGGCGCGACGAGGGGCATTCCGACCTCGGCGGCAGCCTCAAGAAAGGTTGCGGTATGCGATCGAGGGCTGCGTTGGTGCGAGATCGAATTCGCGCCGTCCGTGCCCTGGTCGGGATCGCTGTTGCCCTCCACTGCCTCCGCCTTGCGGAAATACGGCAGGAGCGCCTCGTACGACCAGCCGTCCCCGGCGAGCCTTGCCCAGTTGTCATAGTCGGCAGCGAATCCGCGCACCCACATCATGGCGTTCAGGGAGGATGAGCCGCCGAGCACCTTGCCACGTGGCCAGTAGATCGACCTCCCCGTTAGCTCGGCCTGCGGCTCGGTCTGGTAGTTCCAGTCGGCATCGGACTTGAACAGCTTCGGGAACGCGGCCGGGATGACGATTTCCTGCTTATCGTCGACACCACCGGCTTCGAGCAGCAGAACGGAGATGCTCGCGTCTTCGGTGAGTCGAGCTGCGACAGCTGCTCCGGCCGATCCGGCACCGACGACGATATAGTCGAATTCTTCAGTGTTGGTACTCATACGAGCGCTCCTTTTGACCGCAGATCCTTGCGCAGGATCTTGCCTGACGCCGACTTCGGGATGAAGTCGATCATTTCCACCTGTCGAACCTTCTTATGCGGGGCTACCCGATCGGCGACCCACATCATGATGTCCTCCCCGGTGAGCGTGGCCTCCGGTTGCAGTCTCAGGAATGCTTTCGGCACCTCTTCACCATCCGCGTCGATCACACCGATGACTGCGGCATCGGCGATTTGGGGATGCCCCAGCAACAACGACTCAAGCTCTGCGGGCGCGACCTGATATCCCTTGTATTTGATGAGCTCTTTGAGTCGGTCAACGACAGTCACGTACCCCTCGGAGCTCACCGTTGCGATATCGCCGGTGTGCAGAAAACCGTCGGCGTCGATGGTCGCCCGGGTTGCTTCATCGTTTCCGAGGTAGCCCACCATGATGTTCGGGCCGCGGCACAGCAATTCGCCGGGCTCACTCACGCCCACGGCCGGGATCTCGATGTCGTCTCCGGTGAGCGGGTCAACGATACGGCACTGCACGTTTGGCACCGTCAGACCGACCGAGTTTAGGGGAATATCGGTTCGACCTCGGGGTGAAGCATGCGATACCGGGCTCATCTCGGTCATTCCATAGCCTTGGAGAACCTCGCAGTTCAGCCGCTCGGCAACAGCGCCGCCGACGATGCCGTCCAGGGGCGCCGCCCCCGAGAACACCGTGCGCAGGCTCGACAGGTCAAATTCGCTCACCAGCGGATGCTTCGCAAGCGCCACCGCGATGGGAGGAGCGATGAAGACGTAGGTGATGCGCTCGGACTGGATGAGACTGAGGAAATCAGTCAGATCGAATCGTGCCATGGTCACGAGGGTGCTTCGTTGTGCCAGAGAGATGTTGAGCAACACCGTCATGCCGTAGATGTGGAAGAACGGCAGCACAGCCAGAACGCGATCATCGGCGCTCACGCCGATGATGGGTGCTGACTGCGCAACATTGGCCACGAGATTACGGTGGGTGAGCATGACGCCCTTGGCCTTGCCCGTCGTGCCCGAACTGTATGGCAGCACGGCCAGGTGCGTTGCCGGATCGAAATGTACCTCGGGCGCGGGATACGCCTCGGCGATCAGGTCGGCCAGACTCGTGCTCCCGCTGACCTCCCCGATACTGATGATGTTGTCTGCTGCCACACCGGCGAGATCGCCGGCTTCCGCAGAGACGGCGAACAGCATATCCGCTGCGATGATGGCTACCGCTTTGGAGTCGGCCAGCTGCGTGGCCATCTCACCGGCCGTCGACAGTGCGTTGACGGTCGTCGCCGTGGCGCCAGCTCGCAGAATGCCATGGAACGCCACGGCGAAAGCGGGTCGGTTCGGGGAGTGCAGCGCCACGACGCTACCCACACCGATGCCACGAGCGGCGAGTGCCCCCGCAACTGCTTCGATCTGGCGCACCAACTCGCCGTACGTGGTGGTCTCACGGGTCGCCCCGTCGACGAGGGCGATGTGGTTCGCGGATGCGACTTCGAGTGAACCGAAGAGATGGTCAAAGACGCTGAGATTGGGGATTTCGACGTCGGGAAAGGGACTGGTGAACACGGCGGCTCGCCTTCTGGCTGGGGATGAGTATGGGGGAGCGTGCGGGATGACCGGAGGGTCAGGCCCGGAATGCCGCCAGGAAGATGGCGGGCATCTTCAGCCATGACGGCTTGGCCGCGAAACCCGCGAGACGACGTCCGGTCGTCGCGGCGGAACGCGCCTGCACGAACCACGGCGGCTTCGGGAACAGAGTGAATTCTCCGTGTGCGAACGATCGCGGAAACGGCCGGAACGGGCCGCGAACGATCGTGCGCTCGGGCCGATCGATGAGCAGCGCGTTGTGCACGGTTCCAATGCCACTCTGCACGTTGTCGATGGTGGCACCGGGGAAGGCGCCCCACGACGCGGTTGCTGTGAGGAAGCCGAGGCCGGTCCACGCATTGATGGCGATCGTGCCGTAGCGCAGGCGTGCAATGGACTCGAGGAACCCGGTTCCGAGCTGCCGGATGACCTTGGGCTCGACAATGAGATTCGCACCGAGGGTGCCGACGAACTCGTCATTGGCCAGCGTGACGGCGGCGTCGAGGAAGGCTTGCCCCGTGCCCGGCACTTCGACAACGCCCAGCACCGGGGAGAAATATTCCGTGGTGATCACGTTCGATGCGTCGTCTTCGGCTGTGACATCGATCAGCAGGCGGCAGCCGTCTTGGCCCATCCGCTCGGCGGTCGGATACGCGGCCGATGCGGCTCTCATGCGCCCATCGCTGCCGGGGTACCAGGCGGGGCGTTGAGGTGCTGCCGCCAGTGCCCGTCGGAGTTCGGCGAGGAACGCTTTCTTCTGGGGCCAGTTGCTGCTGACGACAACCACTTGGCCGGCAATGCAGTTGTATCCGCCGTTGTGCAGGCGCTGAGTAACGACATGCTCGGCCTGATAGCGCAGGTCATGCTTCGTCCATGCGCTCGGAAGCACAATGATGGGCGATACTCCGCCGAGTTCGCTGGTGATCGGTTTGCCTAGTAACGGGGTGCCCGTTGCTTTGCGGCTCGCGGCATCCGCGCCCGTTCCCCAGACGATGGCATCGTGTGTTGCCGCACTCCCGGTGATGTGCACGTGCGCGATGCCATCGTGCTGCGTGAGATACGCACCGACGTCGCCGGCGCCCTGCACGATACGAAGCACTCCGATTTTGATCAGGGGGGCGAGAGCCTTATCGAAAACGGATTTCATTCCAGCCATGACCGGGTTGAGTTTGAGCAGCACCGACCGGTTGTTCGCGACGATCTCGTACAGCACGTCGAGCGGCGGAATCGACGTGATATTGCCGGCGCCGAGCACGAGTCCCACTCCGCCCGACGTTGTCGGCGTGAGTTCACCGAGGCCAGCGCTGGCCCGTACCTCCTCGGGAGAGCGGCCAGGAGCCATCCAGATCTCAGCGCTGAATCCGTGCAGCAGCAACCACTCGTACCCGTTGGTCGGAAGTACCGGGACGATGACGCGACCGCCGGGAGCCGTTCCGAAGCGGCTGCTGGCAAGGGGGCTCCTCCCCGCAGCGAGGGCTGCGATGGACTGAGCGAGGGTACCGGCGCCTGAAAGGCTGGCATACGGGCCGGAGATCCACTCTTCCCCGACGAGCTGTGATGACGGGTCTAGTCCCTTGATCGCAGCGGCAGTCTCCGCCCATTCCTGAGCGGCCCCCGTCATGGCTGCGTGCACAGCTCCCAGTAATGCGGCTCGTTCGGAAAGTGGGGTGCTGGCCCAGCGCTTGGCACCCGAGGCCAGTTCGATGATGGCGGCGTCGAGTTGGTCGCGCTGCTGCTGGTCGAGGGCCCGAATGGGCTGTGTCCTCGACATCGGATCGGTGGTAGTCATCAATCTCCTTTGATTGTTGCCTGACGGCGACCCGGATTCCGGGTTGCGGTGTCAGGCTAGTCTCGGCTCCACCGTCAGCGATAGCGATGGGCCGCCGCCGCGATTTCGGAACTGTGCATTGTGCGGCCGCACAACCAAACGCAAGAGTCACCGGATTACACTGTGCAAATGGAACGCAATGAAGCGCCGCTGAGCATGCCGACCCAGGATGTCATGGTGGACGGCGCTCGCGAGCTCTTCTCGGGCATGATCGACTCGGTCGGCGAGTTATCAGACAGCATCGTTGCCCAGATCATCAACGGCGAGCACGACTACGCCGAGAGCGTGCTCGGCGCCGGTGTGCTCGAAGGTATCGTGCATGACAACCTCGAGGCGATCCTGCAGTGCCTGCTCGGCATCAACGACTCGCTCGCCGCACCCCGCCATGCCGGCCGCGTGAAAGCGGAGCACGGCATCCCCATGGCGAGTCTCCTGCACGCATACCGGCTTGCCGGTCTGCACCTGTGGGACGCGTTGATGGCGAAGGCGACGACGCCCGAACACGCTACAGCGCTGCTCACCGCGTCATCCGGAGTATGGGGCATTATCGACCGGTACTCGAACGCCGCCGCGGAGACGTACCGAGAGGTCGTCGACGAATGGGAACGCAAAGACCAGCAGAGCAAGAACGTCGTGCTGCTCGCGATTCTGGAAGGCGAGTTCTCGGGGGATGCCGGTCGAGCGGTTCGTGCTCTTGGCCTTCCCAAGGAGGCAACATTCGTCGTTCTTGCCGTTGAGATGCGGCACTCAGACGATGACCCAATTCCCGCCATAACCGACCGACTGCGGGGGATGGGGGTCAGCTCCGCCTGGGCTCCGTGGAAAGGTGAGTATCTGGGCCTGCTCGGAAGTGTGGCGGGTGCGCACCCTTCCGCCGCCGCGCACGCACTGGTCGGAACCGTCAGTTCACGAATCGGGGTGAGCCTGCCGATACAAGCCCTCGAGCGCGCGCCTGTCGCGGTGCGACAAGCGCTTTTGGCCATGCGTTGCATCGCCCCCGCCGCGGTGGGAGTGCATCTCTACGGCGCGGCCCCGATCGATACCATTCTCGTGTCTCAACCCGCATACGCTGCCGAACTCCGCGATGGCGTTCTCGGCGGGCTGGCTGACCTTGATCCAGACGATGCCCGCGTGCTTCTGGACACGCTTGAATGCTGGTTCACCACCGACGGTTCGACCGCCGAGTGCGGCAAGCAACTTCATTGCCACCGAAATACGGTACTTCACCGACTGGGGCGGATAACCGAGATGACCGGGCGTTCCGTAGCCAAACCCGTGCAGGCGGCCGAACTTTTCACCGCCCTTCGAGCGGTACGACTGGCCGGTTTGTGGGCGACCCCCGTGCGCGCGCCCTTGCGGGCAGCCCCCCGGAGCGCTTGAGCGGACTCACGTCTGATGGTGTTGTCGCTCGCTGGGCACTGCAACGGTCGTCGCAGCTTTCGCCGTCGTCGTGGTCGCGATGAACGTTGGTCCTAGGGGAAAAGAACCATGGCTCTCCCCGGTCTGGGCGGCGGCGCGGGTGCATATTTTCGGGCCACAGGGCCACAGGGCCACAGGGCCACAGGGCCACAGGGCCACAGGGCCACAGGGCCGCTGGGTGCGGCTGGGTCTATTTCAAGGCGGCTCAAGAGGAGAGGGCGGGTTACCACACAGACCGTGTTGTGGATGATCCGGGCCATGATCGCGTCTGTATGAACTCCGGGGCCGAGGCGCTGGTGTCAGCCCTTCTGCTGATACTGAGTGCAGAAGCCCGTCGACCCAGCAGCGTGTCGCGTTTCGATTCCACTGGCCAGTCCAGCCGCTACTCGTCAATGACCAACAGCGTGAAGGCCGAATATTCACACAGGAACGTGCCAGCGCAGCCAGGAGTGTTGTAGGCTGCGACCCAGGCTTTCTCGAAGTCGGGCATCCCGACGCCATTCGCGCCGATGCGGTGCAAGCTGTTAACGCGATTAAAAATCGTCAGCAATGAATATAGTAACGCGGAGGTTTTCTAAGAGTCAACGTGCACTCTTGACGACATTCGGGCGGTCTTTTAGAATTTCGGCCGTGCTTGATCTCGGAAAGGCGCCGGGTCGCGATGGCCGTTCGCGGTGAGATTTGACGCACGCACGTTTATTCAACGTTTATTGCCTCGAAACAGGCCGAAGTCAGTCCAGCTATTTCGAGAGAACGGAGGCCTCTAGACCGAAGAAATCCTGGTCAGGTCGAGAATACTCGAGCTGCGCGCGGTCGGTACGAGCCAGACCATAGCCTGGCTATCGGTGGAGCCGTAGGGCGATCACCCTTGGAGTAGATTGCACCCCCTGGGGCCGCAGGCTATTCAACGCCATTGAGGTTCTTCACCCCTTTTAGGGGATGGATCTGGTTCGAATCGACACGGAAAGACGGTCACAATGAGATATGGACTCAAAGCAGGAGAAGAATGCGGTCGACGATGTGGTGCGTCGGCTCGAGGTCAGGTACGCCGATCTTCCGACAGGTCGGGTCAAATCCGTCGTGTCGGCGTGCCACGCCTCGCTCGACGATAAGCCCATCCGGGACTTCATTCCCGTGCTCGTGGAACACGCAGCGCGGTCCCAGCTGCGCGCCGAACGACGCCCAGCGCCATACACAGCCCCGCACGTGGCGTAATGTCAGGGTGAGCGACCGCGGTTCGCGGCTAAGAAATCCTCAGCGATTCATCGGGTGCAGTTCACCCGCGGATTACCTTGATCGCCGAGGATATGGTCCTGTTCTCGATGACAGGAACCGTTCGTCCCGCTGAAGCCCCGCGGATGTCCGCGTTGCTCGGTCAGAGTCTGCGCCGCAACTTTTGTGGGACGGACCGGCGCTGGTGTCGGCAGGGCCGGACGGTTCGATTTTTTTATGGTCGAGGCCTGTGCCCGGGCTGTTTCTGTGGCGGCGGCAATCTTGCCTGCTGCTTTTTCCTGTTTCGTCGCTAACTTCTGCGTCTGCTTCGACAAGGCCTGCGCCTCTTTGCGCAACTTCGCGCTGGCGTGGGCGACGGCTTCGCGGGCGGCCTGCACCGATTTCTCGGCGCGTACTAAGGCCTTCTTGGCTTGCTTCTGCATGCTGTTGGTCGAAACGGACGTTGTTTTGTTCTTCTCAGTCTGGGCCATCTCCGCACCTCCCCTAGGTCGCGGCAGTCCGCCGTTTCTCCACAATGCTGATTACACGGCGATGTGCACGGCGATTCATACATTCGGCGCTGCACGAGAGCATCTCGATGCGCGCTTGGCTGTGATGTTAGCGCGCACGCAATTTTGACGGTGCTGCCCGTTTGACCTTGGACGAGGTGCGAACATACTCCCAAAGTTCCGCGAACACGCGGGCCGCCTCGGTGTCGGGAGCGTACGATCCGACCGGGGCGCGCTCTGAACCCATCCGCTCGATCACAACGGTCGCGGGGACCACGAGGTCGATCACCTGCGGATATTCACGCGGCAGAGTCTCGGCAGCAGCGCGGTGCGAAAGTTTGCGGCGGTCCACCATCGACAGGAATGCAAAGACCTTGGGGGGACTGTCGGAATCCGCGATGATCTCGTTGACTTGGGCCAGTGACCGAAGCGAGAGCGGCGACGGAACGAGGGGCAAAACGACGAGGTCGGCGGCGTGCAGCGCGTTCTCGGCGACACGGGATTCCCCGGGCGGGCAGTCCAGGATCACGACGTCATATTCTCTTGCGACCGATTCAAGCGCCTTGGCAATACGGTGCGTGGACTTCTTCGCCGCGTCCAGGACCAGATCCAAATCTCGGTAAGTTTCGTCTGCTGGCAGTACGGCGAGATTTTCGTAGACGGTAGATCGGATCGCGGCATCCATCTCGGTCTTCCCTCGAATGAGGGAGTTCACGCCGCCCTTGACCCTCGGCTTTACATTGAGCACATAGGTTGAGGCACCCTGCGGGTCGAGATCCCAGAGCAGTACCCGGCACTCCCGAGACGCCTCCCAGGCCAGATTGACGGCTGCCGTTGTTTTGCCGACCCCGCCCTTGGTGCTGTACACCGCAACCGTCTTCATGCCCCCATCCTAGGAGCACGCGGCATTGGGGGCCGTCGCCGCAGCTGCCCGCGGCCGATATGGTGCTGCGTCGGAGATCCTCGACCGGATCGACGAGCTGGTGCCCTTGGCGTCACGACCAACCCCGCGACAACAGCTACGGGGCCAGCGGGAGCAACTGCTCTGAAATGGTCTGCGCGGCTCTTTTGCCTGCGGGCATCCGGTTCTACAGTCTTGGTAGACAACCTCTATTACGCGCTGTCTCTCGTTGCGATGGCACGACGTTCAGTCCTTTCAGGTTCTTGTTGCCGAACGTCTCAAAGGCCGCACCATGTTTGAATGCATTCTGGCCGCCACGGCCCGCAGCTACTTCTTCTTGCGCCGGCTACGAGAACTTCGCGGTCCATGGCGGTGACCTCGGCGCCACCATCTCCCCAGAAATCGTCCGCGTTGCACCCGACCGGGTGATCGGCGTTCACGTCAGCGAAGCATTAGCTTCCCGGGCCAGATCGTCAACACGGCGCGGAATGCGATGAGCCAGCTTGACCAGGACTGGCTGAAGCGCGTCGGCACGTTCATGAACGACGAGTGCGGCTACATCGCCATCCAATCAACCCGGCCCGGTCTCCTCGGCATAGCCCTAACCGACTCACCAGTTGCGCAGTTGGCCTGGATGTTCGACAAATTCCGGGCTTGGACCTGGCCGGTCGAGAAGCTGCCCGATGAGATCCTCGGACGCGAGTGGATCCTGGCAAACGCCTCGCTGTACTGGTTCACCGGTAGTGGGGGCTCGTCCGCGTACGTCGGCTACGCCCAGAACTCTTGGGGTGCCGCGCCAGCGAACTCCGGAGTCCCGACAGCTGCGATCCAATTCGCTCACGATGTCGGCATCGCTCAGAATAGATTTAAGCCTACACAATCGTGCGCTGGACCGACATCGAAGACCGCGGCGACCGCTTCGCCGCCCTCGAAGAGCCAGAACTCCTCATCGACGACCTCCGATATTTCCTGCGCGTACTGACTCAGCGGCCTAAGAACGTTATAAATTAGCGTTTGCGTGCCAGGAGGAAGGCTTGGGGAGTTTTCTCCGATTGGTCCGGTGCGCGTACGAGCTGACTCTGCACGGCCAGTCCCGCCGCGGCCAACAGGTCGACGATGCGATCAGGCGGCAACCGATACGCCATGAGATCGATGTCGTGGCCATAAGCGTGCGCTAGGTGCCGTGGCTCGTCGCCGGCTTGGAACGCGAGCAGCAGGTACCCGCCGGCGACGAGTACGCGAGCAAATTCGGCGAACACCAGAGGCAGTCGTTCTGGCGGCGTGTGAATGATTGAGTACCACGCAACAATGCCGCCTAGAGTGTCGTCGGCGAGATCGAGCGCTTCCATCGTTCCCTCTAAGAACTGAAGCGAGGGGTGAGCCTGTCGCGCGACCGCGATCATTTCCGGCGAGAGGTCAATCCCAAACACCTGAAGACCGAGATCGTGAAGATGCGCCGTTATCCGACCGGGGCCACACCCGATGTCGGCAACAGACCCGTTTCCGTCGGCCTGGACGAGTTCAGCAAAGGCCGCGAGCTGGGCGCGATCATGGGGCTTGCCCGCCAGCTCGTCTCGGAGCAGTTCGTCGTAGTCCACCGCAACGGTGTCGTATGCCGCGCGGGCAGCGCTCGTGTCGTCAGGCTCGATCATGCTCTGAAGCCTATGGGCGGGTCCGGGTCAGCGGCTTCGATACGCTGGCGTAATGGCAAGTCTGGAATGGAAACTGTAGTGGGCGTCACCGCGTGCGGCGCCTATCGCTTGCCCCCATCTGGCCGGAAATCCCTCCCGGATGGGCCGCACGCATACGACCACCCGTCGCTTCAGGTGGGTTGGCCGCAAACCTCGTTCAGATTGCTGGCCGCGCCTCCCTGCAATTTGCGGCGCGCGCTTTGGAAGCTGCCCGTGCGGCACTGTTCACCGGCCTGGATCACGTTCTCCGCCTATCGTTGTAGCCATGAACCGCTCCGGAGCGCCAACGACCGTTCGGCCCGCAACGGGGCATGACTTGGTCGCCTTGGTACTGCTGGAGCTCGGTATTCAGAAGATGCATGCGGCTGGCCGACCGGACTTGTTCGTCGAACCATCCGGCGACGCATTGCACGATTTCTTTCGCGCCCGCTTTTCAGATGGCAGTCATATCCTCCTCGCAGAAACGGATGCCCATGTCGCGGTCGGCTATCTCCTCGCCGAACACGCCACTCGTGCTGCCAACCCGTTCAAGGTGGCTTCCTCAATCCTGTACATCCACCACATCGCTGTCGAGTTGGAGCAACAATCCTCCGGTGTAGGTCGACAGCTCATGCACGCTGCCGTGAAACTCGCTGGCGAATTGGCCGTTACGACGCTCCGCCTTGATTCTTGGCAATTCAACACGCACGCTCATGGATTCTTCGAGGCAGAGGGGTTCACCCCGGTCAATATCGTTTTCGAGAAGCTGCTTCAGTAGATCGTGAGTAAGCCTTAAAGGCGTTGTTCCGAGGCACCGCTCGCTGTGCGTAGGAGCTTCGTCTGCCGCCTGATGTCTAGCCGATAGGCTCGTTCCATGGAAATTGACCTGGTCCCCATGAATCTGCCGGGGGACCGGGATGAGCTGATTCGCTTCCTGACAGGAAACGATTTTCCGTTCCACGGCGGCGGCAGACTGACTATTGGCGAGGTCGAGGATCGAATTTCTGGGGGACGCTTCGAGGGGCCGGACCACGCCGGTTTCTGGATCAACGTCGACACGCTGGGCCGCGTCGGATACGCGGTTCTCGATGACCTGACCGACGGAGCGCCGCTGTTCGATCTGCGTCTGGCAGCCAAATATCGCCGGCGCAGCCTCGGGTCGCCGGTCCTCAACGCGCTGACGACTCACGTCTTCTCGTCGATGCCCGAGGTCAATCGATTCGAGGGAAACACCCGCTCCGACAACATCGCGATGCGAAGGACCTTCGTACGTGCCGGCTTCATTCAGGAAGCTTGCTACCGCGACGGGTGGCCGGTTGCGGGTCGCGTCCCCATGGCCTCCTTCGGCTACGCAATTTTGCGACGGGATTGGGAGTCGGGAACGACGACCCCGCTCGAGTGAGATGACATCAGCGACTGACGCCTCAGGTACTGCGATGTCGAACAGACCGCAAACGGGTTCCTAAATCGGCGGCATGGTCAACCGATAGTGTGGAAAATGGACAAGTTCAAACTCAGTACCGATCGGCTGATTTTGCAGGCGCCGACACTGGCTGATGTCAATGTCATCACCGCCGCCTGCCAGGATCCGGAACTTCAGCGCCGCGTGCCGATACCCGTTCCTTACGGAGTGGTTGCCATCCGTGATTCCAGGCGGCCATGTCGGCGGCCGTGAAATCCACCGCTTTCGACCGTGCCTGATGTACCTGAACAGTCTGAATCTCAACAACCGACGCGGAATCATCACGGGCGCCGGGCAGGGCATTGGTCGGGCACTTGCGCTCGAATTCGGACGACGAGGAGGACATCTCCTTTTAGTTGGGCGCCAGCTCGCTACATTGACCGAAACCGCACGTCTCGTTGCCGCCGAAGGCGGAACCACCGAGATCCTCGTCGAGGACCTCACTCAGAGCGGCGCTGTTGAACGAATCGCACACGCAGTCGCTTCGTGGAGCACCGTCGACCTCCTCGTCAATAACGCCGGGAATGTGTGGGCGGGCCGGCTCGAATTGACCAGCAATGCGGACGTCCACTCGATGATCGATCTGAACCTCACCGCCCCGATTCTGTTGACCAAGACCTTGCTTCCCGCGCTTCGACAGAGCGCGACGGAGAGCGGGAGCATCATTTTGAACATTTCCAGCGGAATTGCGCTCGTGGGGATGCCGTTCTATTCGGTCTATGCGGCAACGAAATCGGGTATTTCACAGTTCGGCGAGTCACTCCGCCGCGAGTTGACCGGAACGGGCGTACATGTTGCGACCGTGTACCCCGGCGCTACCGACACCGCGATGATGACCTCGCAGACCGCCGGCGCCGAACTCGGTTGGGGACGCCGACCACTCGACGACGTCATCACCGACCTGATAACTGCCCTCGAGGCCGGCGAGCACGAAATCAACACGGCACCAGAAGGTCGTCGCGAGATGCAACAACTCAACATCACCGACCCGATGGCCGTGGATGCCGCCCTCGCACCAGGCCTCGAATCCCTGGAACTCGCGGTCCGCGACCACCGCAGCATCTAGCACCACAGAACACAGCAGACACCATCTCGCGCGGCTCACGCATCAATGTTGCCTAGATATGCAGTTTGGCCCAGAAGGTGGAGAGATCCTCTTCGAGTACGAAGACGGCAGCATTGTACGGACTCACTAGCTGAAGGGTCGCGTTTGGGTCGGCACACGGCACTATCGGCAACTGAACGGTCTTTACCGCGTCGGCTGAGGATTTCGTCTATGTGTCAGCCGATGCGAATGAGTTTCTTGTTCACGAACTCGCTGGCACCGAAGCGTCCGAGTTCGCGCCCGAAGCCGCTTCTTTTCACTCCGCCGAACGGTAGCTCTGCGCTGCCGGCATCGACGAGGTTGACGAAGACCATGCCAGCTTCGATGCGGTCGGCGACCCGAAGGGCCTGCTCAGGATCGGTCGTGAACAGATAGGAGCCCAGCCCAAAGGGAGTGTCGTTTGCGAGGGCGACAGCTTCATTTTCTGAGGCTGCCCGGTAGACGAACGCTACGGGGCCGAAGAACTCCTCGTGGTAGGTGTCGTTGTCTCGCGTGACGTCGGTGAGCACAGCCGATGGGTAGAAGGTGCCAGACCGTTTGCCCGTGGTCGCCAGGGTCGCTCCCTGCGCGACTGCGCGCTCGACCTGCTCCTCGAGATGCTCCGCCGCGGCGAGGGACGAAATGGGTCCGTAGTCTGCCCCGGGGACGGTCGGATCGCTGGGAGAGCACGCCAGGATAGCGGCGGTGAACTTCTCCGTGAACTCATCGTAAAGTCCATCGATCACGATGAATCGTTTGGCGGCGTCGCAGGCCTGTCCGCCATTGCGGAGGCGACCGGCGACGGCGGCATCCACTGCGGCGGCCATGTCGTCGGTGCTCAGCAAAATGAACGGGTCTGACCCGCCCAGCTCCAGCACGACCTTCTTGAGGTGGCGACCGGCGACCTCGGCAACGGCCGCGCCGGCGCCCTCCGAACCGGTGAGGGAGACGCCCTGTACCCGCGGGTCGGCGATGATCGTGGCGACCTGCTCGCTGTCCGCGTACACATTGGTATAGGCGCCGACCGGGAAGCCTGCGTCGTGAAAGATTTGCTCAATCGCCGCGGCCGACTCCGGGCACTGCGACGCATGCTTGAGGATGATCGTGTTGCCCGTCATAAGGTTCGGTGCAGCGAAGCGCGCAACCTGGTAATACGGGAAATTCCACGGCATGACGCCAATGAGCACACCAACAGAACTGGAGCGCATGAACGCGGAACCCTCTCCGCCGAGCAGGGTGATTGGTTCGTCCTTCAGAAATTCCTGCGCGTTGTCGGCGTAGTACCGGTAAATGTTGGCGGCATAGTCGACCTCGCCGAGCGCTTGATCGACGGGCTTGCCCATCTCGCGCACGATTACGGCCGCCAGTTGATCGCGGCGTTCCTCATGCAATTCACCGACCTTCCGCAGGAGTGCGGCTCGCTCGTCGACGGAAGAGTTCCGAGACCAGCCGTAGTGAGCCTCATCCGCCGTTGCGATGACCTGCTCGAGTTCATCACTCGAAATCTGGGGGTACGTCTTGATAGTCTCACCTGTGGCGGGGTTGATCACGGCGTGGTGGCTCACGAGCCACCTCCTTTCACGGTCGAACTCTGTGCCGGAAATTGTCACGTACTACGAGTTGATCATGTTCGCTGAATTTGTCAAGGCGAATCAAACCAGCGGTGTCGTTACGGGCCTTGAATGCGCTGACCCACCGGCCCGGCGATGCCTCGTTGATGCCGAGTTCGCGGGCCACGGTCGCTATCGCCCTGCCGGTGTTGATCACGAGCTTTACGGCCTCGTCTTTGTACCCAGGAGCGAACTCCCTGCGTGTCTTTCCCATGTGAACATTCTCTCTTGTGAGGTGTCCACTCAATGGGGGGCAGGGCCAACTGATCGGCTACGCGCGCGTATCGACGCGTCAGCAATCCACCGACCGACAGCAAGTCGATATCCTCGCCGCTGGCGTCCGGCGTGATGACGTCTACGTCGACCATGAGATCTCAGGAGCTCGCACATCGCGGCCCTGCTTCGATCGCGCGCTTGACGCCCTCGAGGCGGGCGACACTCTCGTCATCACGGCTCTGGACCGGCTCGGGCGATCGACGCAGAACATGCTCGCTTTCGCCGAAGAGCTCCGCGCCCGCGGTGCCGGCCTGAGGGTGCTCAACCTGGGCGGCGACGACGTCGACACCGCGACACCGATGGGGTCCATGCTGTTCACGATCATGGCGGCGCCCGGTCAAATGGATCACGAAATCAAGCGAGAGCGCGTAGTCGACTCGATCATCAAGCGCCGCGCCGCCGGAAAAAATCTGGGCGGGCGACCGAGACTCATTACCGACAGTGAAATCCGAAACGCCCACCGGCTCATAAACGGTGGAGAGACAGCGGCGCAGGTCGCGCTCGATCTTAGAATGTCCGGAGCGACCTTCTACCGCCGGGCGCGCGTCCTCGGGTTACTGCCAGATCAACCTGCTGACGAGACTCTGGGACGTGACGACGCCACCAAGCGCTAGCCGTTAGGTCACGTCCCGCACGATGTTAAGAAACTCCACCACTCAGCGGGACGTGACCGTGCCTGGGTTCTCTTGGTCGTTTCGCATGGCCGCGAACAGATGATGACAGAGTCTCACCTCCACGACATTCTGGAAAAACACAGTGGTCAGAGATCGAGCGGGGGTACGTTCGCTTTAACAGATCGAAAACCGCTGTGGGCGTACGGCCCGTCGGCGCTGAATGAAATGGAGCAGCACCATGGCAACAATTCTCTGGATCATTGCGGTAGTCCTCGTTATTGCAGGCATTGTCGCGCTATTTCGACGCCAGATTCTCTGGGGTATTGTGCTCATCGTCGTGGGACTGTTGGTTGGTCCAGGTGGCGTGAGTGTCTTCACTTGAGACTGCGGATCGAGTAGCCGTTTCGGGGCGTGGCGGAGCTCCGGAACGGTTTCGGCGTGAATGATCCACTGACGCTCTTCGTTGTCTGAGGGCTGCATGACGTCGAGGAGGTCGTAGCTTTTCCTGATACTTGCGATCGTCTCGCGGATTGGACCGGCATGGACGGGTCTAACCGAGCCTTCACCAAACCCGGGGCTCGACAAAGCCAGATGGACGCGCGGGTGGGCTGGACTGCTCTCGCGAGTGCGGTTCCTCTGCTTCACCCTTTTCTTGTCGGCTGCGGAGCTCAGCACAATCCCCGCGATGATGATCGCGTACACATACGTATAGGCGAGTCGGGCGAGTCAGCCGGGCTTCGATACCGACGCGATGGCCCTGCTCCCGACGCGCTCGCCGTGATCCAAGTACAGCCACCTCATGGTGACGGCGGTGACGAAGGCGACGAGCAGGCCGAGGACGCCGTCACGTCATATGTCCTGGTCGATGAATGCGAAACCGGTGAAGAGGAAGGACTCCCCGAGGGCGAGGATTACTCATAGGACGCTCCGCTCGGCGATGTGGGCGCCGGAGATGTCCCAGTCGTCTGCGGTGGATTTTCCCAGACCGGGCGCGCGGACACTTAGGCTGGCGGAGAGGTATTCGGTGGCCAGGGCGATGCCCCAGAGCGGTAGTCGCCATTCGAGCGAACGAAGGGCGCCGATACTCCATAAGTTCCCGGCGACCGGGATCCAGACGAATATCCGCAGGTGGGTGTGATGCAGCGCCCTGTCGTGCCGGGCGACCGCCAGCAACACGAACCCGGTGCGTTCGAGCTGCAAGGTGACATAGGAGACGGTTAAGACCAGCGCCCCGGTCACCGAACGACTCGTAGATGGACGGACTCATCACGAGGCCGATGATCGCGCCGCGTACGGGCAATCGCACCGGGTCGAGCCAGTTGGTCGCCCAGGTCGTGTAGATCCAAATCCACCAGAAGCGAGCTCGAGCACGGCGGATTCAAGGGCAACCGATCAACGACTGGTTGTCAAAGAGATGCCGGGAGAGCTGGGTCAGCGCGAGGATGGAGATGAGGTCGAAGAAAATCTCGATGTAGGCGACAGAGTGCGCACTCTGAATCGTCGGGCCGTAGGAGGTTCCGACGGATGCCGAAAGCTGCGGGGCCGTTTCTTTCGGTGCGGTCACGGGCTCATTCTCCCGTGCTGGGGGCGAGCTGAGCGGTGCGGTTCGAGAATTCGCAGATATTTGTTGTCAACCGACCTACAACGATGACCGGGCAACTCGAACGGAGTGCATTGCCGGGAAATTCTCCGGTTCGGTCAGTACCGTAACGAAGCAACATACGCCCGGTGGGCACCGTGATTGAATGGAACTATAATGACAGGCACCACGCTGGCATCAGTTACACACACGGCGTGGCAGCTGAAATCGCAGATAACCAGGTCGCGCATGTTGCAGGCCGGCAAAGCCGCAGTAGCCGTCGGCATTTCATGGTCAATCGCTCCGCACTTGCCCGGGGTCGCCGACAATTACCCCTACTACGCACCGCTCGGCGCCCTTGTGAGCATGTATCCCACGCTCATGGGTTCGGTTCGGAATGCTCTGCAGACCCTCGGCAGTCTCGCAGTCGGAATCGTGCTCGCCGCGGCTGTGCTCGTTCTCAGCCAGCCGAACGTGGTGACGATTTCGGTCGCCGTCGGCATTGGCGCGCTGATCGCCGCGACAGGGTGGTTCGGCAACAACCGCGAATACATACCGGTGACGGTTTTATTCGTGCTGATAGTGGGCGGCCCCGACGCGGACTCCTACTCCATTGGCTACATCGTGCAAATCAGCCTCGGCATCGTCATCGGGCTCCTGGTCAACATGTTGGTCTTTCCCGCGCTAAACCTCAATGGCGTGGGCCAGAAGCTCTCGAACTATCGCTCAGCGCTGGCCGATCACCTATCCGAGGTCGCCGAAGCCCTCGCCGAGCACTGGCCACCGGAGCGGGACGGCTGGGCGTCGCGCAAAGACTCGCTCATCAACCTTTCCAGCGGGCTGCGAACTGCGCTGCAGCAGGCCGACGAAAGCCGCAAAGTCAATCCGCGGGCTCGAATCCACCGCCACCGAGACCTGAGCGCCGACTACGAGGACCTGGCCGCGCTCGAAACCATCGCCTTTCACGTGAGGGATCTCACGGAGGTATTGGCCGGGGCAGTGTGGGGCACCCCGATCAAGGTGGAACTGAGAGAGGACTTGCGCCCGTCGGTGAGCCTGGCCCTTGACGCGATGGCTGCGGCGCTGCGTGATTGGGATTCGGGAAATACGGATCTGACGGCGCACTCCGCCGCCGCGGATGCGCTTGCGTCCCTCATGGCCGAGCTTGACGACAGAAAGGACTCCACTCCGGCGACGTCGATGGGCGCCGCGATATCCATCGCGATGGATATCGCCCGGGCGCTCGCAGCCCTCCTCTCCCGCCTCGAAAGTCCGGCGACGGATGACTAGTTGCGATGCCCTGATGCCAGGACATTGTGACTTTCGCATCGTTGCCCCAGACCCACGTAGCGTCGCTGTTTCTCACCACGCTAAAGGAGCATTACATGAAAATTTTCGTCATCGTCGCCATTAGCTGCTGCTGGTCGTTGGTTTCATTCAGGCCTTGCAGTTCCTGCTCTGGGTAGGCGCCGTCCTCCTGGTCATCGCAGTCATCGCATGGGCTATCCGCAGCCGCAGCCGCTGACGCGTGCGACCGACATGGACGAGTGGGAGGACGAGGTGGCCGAAACCCCACGCGAAGAATTGCGGCGGACAAGACCCAGCTAAGGCCATCCGGAATAGCCCCGCGTGGGTTCGCATCTCGAAAAGGTATTTGGGCCCGAAGAGGTGGCCTCGATCGTGGTCAGTGGTCTCTCCTCAAGTCCCACTCCAGGTTCGACGAATTCATCCCTTCGTTAAGACGACTGCTGGAATTCGCCGAACCTTGATCAACGCAGATTGGGGAGCAGATTGAGAGTCAGGGGTAGCGCGCTCAATGTTTCATAAGGTAAGGGTGAGCGGAACAGGTTAACGTCGCATTGACGAGTCACAGGGTGGCTCGCCAGCTGCGTAGCAACGGAACAGCGAAGGACCTAAGCTGCCAGCACGACGGATACCGATGAGCAGGGTCGATCCCTACCGAAGCAACGAGGAACGGTCGGTATTGAGCGCGCTCAGCGCCTGCCGTTCGACATTTTCGGCCTGTCAGTGACTGGTCTGGTCATCATCTGCGAACTCGGTGAACCGGTTCCAGAAAACGTCAAGCCAACCATGACCATGACGCTGGCGACCATCTCTTGGCTGGCGCGCGGCACGATCGAGAGAATATTTCGCATTTGGTGCACGCGGCAGCGTTGCCAGCTGGCGCCTTGGAACACGGTGCCGATGGCCTTTTTCAATCCGGTGTGAACGTCGGAGATGACGAGTTTGACGCCGTCGAGGCCGCGGGTCTTCAACGACCGGAGGAAGCTGGTCCAGAACGCCTCGGTCTCGCTATCACCGACGTCGAAGCCGAGAACCTCGCGGCGCCCGTCGGCGGCCACGCCGATGGCGACGACCATAGCCTGGGAGATGACGCGGTGGTTGACGCGGGCCTTGCAATACGTGGCGTCGAGGAGCACGCAGGGGTATCCGGTCAGGTACTCAGGGCCTTCACAAGTCCCGGTCAGGGGTCGTGTTCCGGAACAGGAATGAGGGTCGTCAATCGGTAGGAAAGTGAACCTGCCCCCAATTTCCGCTGCGTTGTTCGGATCTAGCGGGCCACTGTCATCCGTTGAATTCAGCCACTGGATAGAACTTCGCCTCATCGGTCAGGGTAGCGACAAGATCCGATGCGCAATCAGCGTTCACGTAGGTCCACTCGGTGATCGCTTCAGAGGCAGATTTGATGACCACACTGAAACACGTGTAGATCGAAGATGGCCCAAAATAATTCTCTGAGTCGGCGAATCTGTCGCCGCCGGGGTTGCGTGTGCCAGAACTGATGAGGGCGTCGAAGATTACGCTGTTTGCGTTCTCTCGAACGTTTGAAAAGGCAAGGCCGCCAGTGGCGAGGCCGAGTAGGGCCGGATCAGCAGCACCATCCCAATAGGTGCCGGGGAGCGCGTCTGCGTCGCTCCTGAGGGCGTCCGCGAACGCACTGCTCTGCGTGCCTACGGCGCTGGCGAGGCCGTCACCGAGTGGATCTTTGAAGGGACGGGTATCGGCCCTCGCGACAAGCGACAGCTCGATATTCCGTGACGCTGTCTGCTTTCTCCTGATGCGCGCCTTTGGCCGAGTCGGGTTCTCTTGATCCGGCCAACGCACTGCCGGCCACCCCGTACGAACGCACAGTGGCGGGTCAAGCGCGATCGTGATAGACCAAAGCCATGCAGACTTTCCGCGCGGTCTAAGACTGTCCGGACAATCATCGATTGAACACCTCCGAAAGTGAAGACGGACCGTCCGTGTTCACGGTCATGAAATTCAGGGAGTGAAGAGAAATGAAGGCAGTCGTTTACAAGGGGCCCAACTCGGTCAAGGTTGAAGATGTTCCGGATGCCAAGATCGAACGTCCCACTGACGTTCTGGTACGCATTACGGCGACAAATATTTGCGGTTCAGATTTGCACATGTACGAGGGACGTACCGATTTCGAGGTGGGACGCACGTTTGGTCACGAGAACATGGGCGAGGTCATCGAGATCGGTAACGGCGTCGACGCCGTCAAGATCGGCGATCGGGTCGTGCTGCCGTTCAATATTTCCTGCGGGTTTTGCAAGAATTGCGAACGCGGTTTCACCAACTATTGCATGACCACTCAACCGGACCCGGTCGGCGCGGGCGCCGCTTACGGCTTCGCGGGAATGGGTCCGTATCCCGGCGGGCAGGCCCAAATGCTGCGTGTGCCCTACGGCGACAATAACTGCCTGCGCCTGGGTGAAGACGCCATAGAAAAGCAAAACGATTATGTGATGCTGTCGGACATCTTCCCTACCGGCTACCACGCTACCGAAATGGCCGGCGTTATCCCCGGTGACACAGTGGTGATTTACGGTGCGGGTCCGGTCGGGCTCATGGCCGCCCTATCTGCCACGATCAAGGGCGCGAGTAAAGTCTGGGTTGTGGACCGACGCCCGGACCGGCTGGCCCTCGCCGAGCAGATCGGTGCAATCGCCGTTGATGACTCAAAAACGGACCCGGTTCAGTTCGTACTGGACCAGACCAAGGGTATCGGCGCGGACCGTGGTTGTGAATGCGTGGGCTATCAGGCCCACGATCCACAGGGCACCGAAGATCCCGCTATGACTCTGAATCGGCTGATTCAGTCCGTGCGCATCACCGGGGGCATTGGCGTTGTCGGCGTCTTTCTGCCGGCAGATCCCGGCGGCTTCGACGAGAACGCCAAGCAGGGCAAGCTGGCCATTGACTATGGCCTGCAGTGGCTCAAGGGGCAAAGCATGGGCAGCGGCCAATGCCCGGTGAAGAAATACAACCGGCAATTGCGTGACCTGATTGCCGTGGGCAAGGCCAAGCCATCGTGGATCGTTTCCCACGAGATCCCCCTCAGCAAAGCCGTGGACGCCTACAAGAACTTCGGCGACCGCACGAAGGGTTGGACGAAGGTCATCCTCAAGCCCGAGTAGGCCACTGCTGAACGAACTCGCCGCGGCGCGGTCACCGCCCGACTCGACCATTGAGGCGGTGAATTCGACGTCTTCCAGTGTAGCTTTCGGAAGTATATGAGGGGTTATATCGACGAACTGGACGGCGTTGGCGTCAAGCAACGGGCGGGCGGATCCCTCTTCCTGTGGCAGAGGTATCTGGGCGGTACTTGTCCCTGGAGGAGCGACTGCGGATCGCGGACTTGCATTTGGGTGGCACCGGCGTGCGTGCGATCGCTGCTCTGGTGGGCCGTTTTGGACTGCTGCCCTGACCGAACCGCGGTACCAACAGAACATTGCCGCCGCCGCTTTGCAGGATGGCAAGCCGATCGGCATCGCAATGTCAGGACCCTCGCTCAGTGACGCCGACGAGCCGTGGCAACTGTACGATATGTACTTCTATGCCGCCTTCCGGCTATCTCCCTGTGGGTTGCTGACCCGAATCCCCCGCGCAAGCCCTTTATCAAAAGCACGGAATTGTCGCGGACGGTACCCTGAGCTTCGAATGGTTCGGGTCCTTGATACCGTTGAGGCCCGATGGTGGCGCCAGAGATTTACTTCGCGACGCCCTCGCTGACGCCGAGTGCTGTGATTCTCAGTTGACGGCGTTGGGCTGGCTGCCGGCGATCTGAGCGAGGGCGGCCAGGTGGCCCTCGAGCGTTTTTCGCCCATCGACCGTGGGCAATACCCAGGTGAGCCGCCGTGAATCCTTTCGTTCGGGTGAACTCTCCTTCCACCGCGACGATGCCCGCATCGGTAAGCACCTTGAGGTTCTTGGACAGGTTTGCGTCGTAGTTCCCGGGTGTCCCGGATGACCGCGAATTTCCAGTTCCGATGTGAAATGTGACGATCGCAGGCCCAATCTTTAGTGGACGACTGCGCGATGGTCTGCCGCGAGTTTAGGGGACTTACTCAGGACGCCCACGCACACTGGAATTTCGATCCAAAACGAAGGACCTTTGTGAGCAATCTCCAGCGCATTTTAAACATGGCATCGAAGGCCCTCGACAAGAAAGGACAGGCCGTTTCGAATGGTGGCGGCAAGGCGGATTGGCGGGAAATGGTGCGGACCGCCGCCGATAAGGTAACCGGCGATAGCCGGACCCCGGCGAACGTTGCGCCGCAGGCATCGGTCAACGCTCCGCGCGTGTCTAGATCCGAGCGGGCGGTGAGTGCTGAAGACCGTGCGGTGATCGGCCGCTATGAATACTTGCTGAATACCGCGCAGCCACAGCAGCTCGAACAGGTTCATCGGGAGGCGTTCGCGCGGCTCACGCCGGCGCAACGCGACGAAGTAAGTACGCAACTGCGCGCCGAACTGCCGGCTGGCGAATACCCGACGTCGAGTAGCCCGGATGATCTGGCCCGGTCGGCCACGCGCGGTGAAGCAAAGAACCCCGGTTTTCTCCGCAAGTTGTTTGCCAAGTCGGGTCGCCGTGGCGGCATTGCTGGTGTGGGCATGGGTGCTGTCGCCGGTGCCGGGCTTGGTGCAGCAGGCGGGTTGCTCGCAGCTGTTGCCGGCGGGGCCGTGCTCAGCAGTGTTGCCGCCCCTCTGCTGGAACAAGCCGCCGGGTTGGGCGTTGATTTTGAGTCCCTCGCGGGGAGATTCGAGGGTGGCCTGACTGATCTCACCGGAGGGCTTGATGGAGTCTCGGGTGGACTCGAAGGAGTCGCCAGCGGAGCTGGCGAGTACACATCGGGGCTCGGCGATCAGCTGTCCGAACTGGGATCAAATTTTGAGATACCGGGACTCTCCGGTCTCGGCAACTTCTTCGGGCGCGAGTAGAAGCGCCACCGGACGCGGCGATTCGGAAGGCTCGTCAAGACGATGTAACGACAAGCTAAAAATTCACAGTCGTACTTGGTGGCTGAGACAGGGCCCAGGCGTGACACTTTCGGTCCCTGCGGACTCGATGTGACCCCAACACCGGCACCACTGGGTCAGGTGGTGGAGAGGCGCACCTTCTCGGCTTCCACGTCGAAGTCGGCCGTCGGCCAGGTGAGAACCATGCTCTTCAGCGCTTCGGTGAGCAGGTGTTGCACGACGAGGCGGGCGTACCATTTGCGGTCGGCTGGCACGACATACCAAGGTGCCGCCGCCGTTGACGTGCGCTCCAAGGCAATCTGGAAAGCCTCCTGATACGCCGACCAGTGCATCCGCTCGTCGACGTCGACCGTGTGGTAATTCCAGTATTTGTCTGGTCGGTCGAGGCGCTCGCCGAGGCGTGACTTTTGCTCGGTGGAGCTGATCTGCAGCATGACCTTGATCACGGTGGTGTCGTCGTCAACGAGTTCCTGCTCGAACGCGTTGATCTGGTTGTAGCGTTTTTTGATCTCGATCGGAGGCGCGAGCTCGTGAACCCTCGCGATGAGCACGTCTTCATAGTGGGAGCGGTCGAACACGCCAATCATTCCTGCCGCTGGAACGCGCTTGCGAATACGCCACAGAAAGTCGTGCGTCAGTTCCGCTTTGGTCGGGGCTTTGAACGCATAATGGCTGACTCCCTGCGGATCGAGGTCACCGATCACGTGCCGCACGATGCCACCCTTGCCCGCCGTGTCCATGGCTTGTAGCACGAGCAGAACCTTGCGATTATCGCCGGATTTGCTGTTGGCAAAGAGTTTCTCTTGCAGTTGCGACAGGATGCCGGCGGCTTGCTTGGCCGCCCCGGCCGCGTGTTTCTTTCTTCCGTAAAACCCCGGCGTCGCCCGGGTGTCTACACCGGCCAGGGCGAACCCGGGGGGTCACCCGCAGCTGGTTGATCGAATCGTCGCTCCAATAGTTTCTGCTGGACATGGTGCACCCTTCGCTGCCGCTTATTCTGTACCGGGTCCAGCGCCGATGCTAGAGCCAGCGGGGGCGGGGCTGTGCGAGTAGACTCCCTTCATCTCGTCGATTTCCCATCCGCGGGCCTGATCCGATCGTGCCAAGGCGGCCACCCACCAAGCCAAAGGCTGCGCTCATGACGGAGCACCGAGCGACATCTGGCCCCCCCCTTCCCACCGGGTGGCTGCCGTCGTGTACAACCCCGTGAAGGTGGACCTGGCCGCTGTTAAGGCCGAGATTGCTTCCGCAGAGAAATCTGCCGGGTGGGCACCGACACTATGGTTCGAGACCACGAAAGACGACCCGGGCCTGGGGCCGACGGCCGAAGCGCTCGAGGCCGGCGCCATCATGGTCATCGCGGCCGGGGGAGACGGCACCGTGCGGGCCGTGGCCGAGGCCATGTATGACAGCGACGCTTCGTTGGCGTTACTGCCGTCGGTAACCGGCAACCTGCTGGCGCGAAATCTGAATCTTCCCCTGGACGACCTAGCAAGTTCGGCGCGCACGGCCTTCGCTGGTCTGGACCGCCGAATCGACCTGCCCCTGATCGATATTCGACGCGATGATCAGTCGATTTCTCGGCACGCCTACCTGGTTATGGCCGGGCTCGGCCTCGATGCCACGATGCTCGCGAACACGAACGATGCCGCCAAGGACAAGGTGGGGTGGCTGGCCTACGTCGGCGCTCTCGGCGGCGCAATGCTCGACCAGAACCAGCTGCACCTGCACTACAACGTCGATGGGACGGGTAACCGTTCCGTTCACGCTCACACGATCATCATCGGCAATTGCGGGTCTCTCCCGGGAAATGTGCTCCTCCTTCCCGACGCAGCCATTGATGACGAGATGTTCGAGATGGTTCTCCTGCGCCCGCGGGGCCTCGTTGGCTGGGTGCAAATCACGACCAAGATCCTCTGGGAAAATGGGCTGCTGCGCCGCACCGAAGTCGGCCGCAAATTCATGGGCCTTGCCAAGGAAGTCCGGGCACTGCGCTATATCAAGGGCCGCGAAGTCGTCCTCCGGCTGGAGCGGCCGCACGAAATCGAGCTCGACGGCGATACCTTTGGCTCGGCCCTCGCGCTGAAAATCTGGATCGAACCGGGGGCGCTCACGGTGCGCGTTCCCGTTCCGGGTTCACCCTCGTAGTCTTGCTACGGACGATCTACCATTACCTCATGGACGCCCACGGGAATCCGGAAGTTGCTGCCACACCACCGGCGAAACGTGTCACCCGCCGCTGGCCGCTGATCAGCGGTGTCGTCGCCCTACTACTGTGTGTCGGCTTGGGCGCTTACATTGTGTTCCGCGACAACGGTGCGCCCTTCAGTATCGACACCGGGTGGATGAACTTCATCGATCTGCACCGAGCGCCTGCCTTCACCGTCGTCGCGCTGGCACTGAACTTCATTGGCGGCGGCTGGCCGGGCACGCTGATTATTCCGGTGTTGATCATTGTTCTGCTGGTGTTGCTGAAACGCCCGTGGGGTGCGGGATATTTTTTGGTAGCGACGGCGCTGACCGGTGGTCTGGTGCAGGTGCTCAAGCACCTGTTTGGGCGGGCTCGGCCGGGAGAAATCATCGTCACCGTGGATTTTGGATCGTTCCCGTCTGGCCACGCGGCCAATGCGGTGGTCATGGCCGTGCTCTTGTCGATTCTCTTCCCGTTCTGGTGGATGCGGGTGGCTGGCACCATCTACACAATCGGAATGATGCTCAGCCGCACCTACGTCGGTGCGCACTGGCTGTCCGATACCGTCGGAGCGATGCTGCTCGGAATCGGTGTGGCGATCGTGCTCTGGGCGCCGGTTGCGGCCAAACTTGATGGCGAACGTGAACTCGCGCGCCTGCATCCGTCTGGGCGAGGGCACGCCCACCCGCCTGGTCGAGTCTCAGCGTGGCGGGTATGGTTCGAGAAATACGTGGTCGAGAGACGATATCTGGAGGCAGATTATCGCCGCCGATGCACAGCTTTGTCGCTGCTTCTGATCGGAGTGGGGACGCTGGTATTCGCCGCCCTCCTCGTGTCGGTGATCCAACGAAACGGACTGACTTCGCTGGATGCGCCGGTGCAGGATTGGTTGGCATCGTTGCGCTCGCCGGGACTCACCGCGGTGATGATCGTTCTGGCCGTTCTGTTTGGGCCCATCGCGCTCCCGATTATTCTGCTGGTCGTGACCGTGACCTGGGGTTTCGTGACACGGCATGCCTGGCGGCCGCTGGTGCTGGCCGGCGCGATGCTCATCGGCGTCGTTCTGGCGCAGATCATCGGACATCTCGTCGATCGCAGCCGACCGCCGACCGATCTCATGCTGTTCGGAGCGGACCCATCGTTTTCGTTTCCGTCCGGCCACGTATTGGGCGCCTCGGATTTCGTGCTGCTCACCGCCTACCTGGTGTTTTCACGTCGGAAGGGCAGTCTCGGTACAGCCCTGGTTGGTGCCTTCGCCGTGCTCTGCATCGTTGCTGCAGCGGTCAGCCGGGTCTATCTGGGCTACCACTGGGCTAGCGATGTTCTGGCCTCGGTGTCGCTCTCGCTGATCATTGTCGGCTGCGTGATCGCCTTCGACAGCCGGCACACCGTTCCGGTTCCGCACACAGGGGGCGTTCCGACGCGAACATCGACCCCGACCCTGGACAACGGTTAAAGTCGGGCGCGCCACGCCCTGGCGACACAGTAGACGCCATAGGCAATCAGGCCGATGCCGATGGCCACCAAAATGATGCTCCCAAACGGCAAGCCGGCCAGCGTTTTCAACGACCCGTCGAGGCCGCTGGATTTGCTCGGGTCCAGGGTGAGGGCCGCGACCAGGATGAGAACGGCGACGACGCCCAGCACAATTCCCTTGGCGATGTGACCAACGACTCCGAGGGTGATCACGGCCTGTCCGGCCGGGCCGCTCGGCATGGCAAGGTCCGCTGTGAATTTCTTGGCGGCACCCTTGTAGACGAAGTAGCCGCCGATGGCGAGCACGAGCAGCCCGGCGACGAACAAAATGAACACGCCACCTGGAGAGGAGAGCAGTTTCGCGCTGGCATCACTGGTGCTGCTGGCCGAACTGGTAGCGCCACCTTGAGCAA
Organism: Cryobacterium sp. N19; assembly: GCF_002929595.1. NCBI lineage: Bacteria > Bacillati > Actinomycetota > Actinomycetes > Micrococcales > Microbacteriaceae > Cryobacterium > Cryobacterium sp. N19. The sequence continues at coordinate 33,791 of NZ_PJJR01000053.1, forward strand.
AGGTGACGGAGGTGGCGGCGAGAAAGAAGTACGCGGCAGCTTTGCCGATATTCGCGGCGCGCTGGCCCCACTTGTGTTTCGGGTCGCCGTGCACCAGAAAGGCCGAGATCAGCAGCCACAGGCCGAGGGCGAACAGGCCCACCACGACCGTCCACAGCAGGAATGCTCCACCCGGAGTGGCGGCCAGCTGTGCCAGAGCGCCGGATTGGTCGGCCGAACCGCCGGCGGCCCCGAACACCACGCTGATGGCCAGAAAACCGATCAGAATGTGCAGCAGGCCGTTGACCGCGAATCCCAATCGAGCCAACATGCGCAGGGGCGCGCTGCTTTGCGCTTTGCGGGCAACTCCGGATGGCGATGCAGCGTTCACGGGGCCATAGTATGCCCGGACGGTCAATTGCGGGTCACAAAGATGGGGTCGAAATGCATGCTGACCCAAAAGTATCGGCAAATCCGTCTCTGACCGTTGTCTCCTGCCACCAGTCGGGTGGATGCGCAGGGCTTATAAGCCCTAACGAAAACCGCGCCGCCTCGCTAGCGTGGCGAGATGGGAAGCATGCCTTTTCTCCTCCTGCTCATTATCTTTCTGGGCGCGGCGGTTGCTACCTGGATCGCGGGCGTGCAGCTGACTAAGCACACCGATGTGATCGCGGAACGCCTGCACCTTGGCGCTGCCCTCGGCGGCCTCATTCTGCTCGCCGTCGCAACGAATCTTCCTGAGCTGGCCATCACGATCAGCGCAGCCGTGTCCGGCGACCTGTCTATAGCTGTTGGAAACATTCTCGGTGGGATTGCTCTGCAGACCGTCGTTCTCGTGATTCTCGACGTATTCGGAGTGAAGGGAAACCGTTCGCTGACGTACCGGGCCGCGTCGCTCTCGCTCGTCGTTGAGGCGACGGCCGTCATTGCCGTGCTCGGGATTGTCATTGCCGGAACCCAGATGCCGCAAGGGCTCGTCATCGCCCGGATGACTCCCGCCGTTGTGCTGATCGCTGTGGTTTGGGTAGTGAGTCTCGCTCTCGTGAACCGAGCGGGCAAGAACATGCCGTGGCACGAAAACGGCTCAGCTCCGGATGCCCAACTCGAGCCTCGCGGGCACAGCCGAACCAAGCGGGTCGCCGCCGCCACCCAGGCCGGAACGAGCACAGTGAAGTCCGCAGTCATCTTCGGTATCGCCGCCCTGGCGACCCTGATCGCGGGCGTTCTTCTGGAACAGAGTGGCAGCGCAATGGCAGATCAGATCGGGCTCTCTGGCGTGCTCTTTGGTGCCACGGTGCTCGCGCTTGCCACGTCGCTGCCCGAGATTTCCACTGGGCTTACCGCTGTTCGGCAGGGTGATTACAAGCTCGCCATCAGCGATATTTTTGGCGACAACGCATTCCTCCCCGTGCTGTTCCTCGTCGCGACCCTCATCTCCGGAAAATCCGTGCTCCCGTCCGCACAGTCCTCCGACATCTACCTCACCGCAATCGCCATCGTGCTGACGCTCATCTACCTGCTCGGCATCCTGTTCCGCCCCAAACGTAAAATCCTCGGGATGGGCGCCGACTCGGTTCTGGTGCTCATCGTATATGCCCTGAGTGTTGTCGGACTGTTTGCTATTTCGGCCGCGGACTAAACCGAGCTAAAGGTTCCCGGCGAGTGACCGCGAATCACGTGGTGGACTCGTGCGGGCCCCTAGATGCTGCGGTGGTCGCGCACCGCGAGTTCGAGGGCCTCGAGGCCGGGTGCGAGGGCGGCATCCACGGCCAAAGGGTCGGTGAGGTTGAGTTCCTGCATGGCTCGGCGGTCTTGTGGCGCGGTATTGATCTCATGCTCGCCTGCTTCCAGAGCTGCAATCAAGTCGGTGATGACGTCGGCCAGGCTGCGGCGGCCCCAGCCGAGTTCGGCGCCAGCGTTCTGCGAGGTCATCATGGCGGTATCGGTCGCCCCGGGGTAGACGGTCGCAACGTGCACGCCCGTTCCGATCAATTCTCGGCGCAAGGATTCTCCGAACTGGGCCAATCCTGATTTCGTGGCCGCGTAAATCGAGTAGAACGGCATCCCGACTAGGGCTATCCCACTGGATACGTTCAAGAGGATACTTCCGCGTTCCTTGCCGCTCTGACGAAGCGCCGGCAGCAGTGCTTTGGTGAGCAGGATCGGGGCGGTGAGGTTCAGATCGATCATTGAATGGACATCCGCATCGCCGATGATTTCTAGCCGGCCCGCGCGTACATTTCCGGCATTGTTGACGAGCAGATCAACAGTGGTCCACGGTGCGACGGTTGCGGCGATCCGTTCAACGGCGCCAGGCTGGGTCAGGTCTGTGACCAAGATCGCTGTTGTTCCGCCCGCGGCGGCGACGAGGCGGGCGGTTTCGGTGAGTGTGGCCAGTTGGCGGCCGACCAGAAGGAGGTGACCACCGCGTCGACCAAACTCGAGGGCGATGGCCCGGCCAATGCCTTGTCCCGCGCCCGTGATAATTCCGCGGCGATTGGTGAGATCCAGATTGTTGAGGTCCATGGGCGATCTTCTTTCCGTTGAGTTCAGCGTCGGTCATTCGGACGGCATTGCACCCGCCGATTCCGATGCGTCTAAAAGACAACTATGAGGCACGGGAGGAATTCCCGGCGGTGCGTCCCACGCCTCACAGGATCAGCTCTAGGGCGTGGGCGAGACTTTCGTAGACTGGATGAGGGCGGATCGGTGGATCGCATCGTGTTCGCTGCCGGAAGCGTATGGGAAAGCACGAACAACTCTTTTGTCCGATTTCAGGTTTGGGTCGATGCAAGACCGGCGTGAACCAGTCGCTATCGGTCGTTTCCCACTATCCGGCGCGTTGACCAATCTTGAGGACTCCACCATGAATGCAGCCACAGCAGTGATCGTTTTCGATGTCAATGAAACTCTCTCGGACATGTTACCGATGGAGAGTCGTTTCGTGGAGGTCGGTGCCCCGGGCTATCTGGCCCACATTTGGTTCGCAGCCTTGCTTCGGGATGGATTCGCCCTCGCCGCGTCTGGCGGCAGTGCGAAATTCTCCGTGATAGGCACCGAGATGCTCCATCATCTGTTCCGCGGCGTCGCCCTGACGTGCACTCTCGATGAGGCCGTATCCCATGTCTTGGAGGGCCTCAGCACGCTGAAACTGCACCCCGACGTCGCAGACGGGGTCAGGGCATTGAAGGACTCGGGATACCGCCTTGCGACTTTGTCCAACGGGTCGGCACGGTTGGCACAAGCCATGCTGACCGAGGCGGGGATTCGAGACAACTTTGACACCCTTCTCACTGTCGAGGACGCACCGGCGTGGAAACCCGTTGGTTCCGCCTATCACTACGCCGCGAAAGCACTCGGGGTTCAAACGGCGGAGATGCTCCTGGTCGCCGTGCACCCCTGGGACACCCACGGGGCAGCCCAAGCGGGACTCCGCACCGCTTGGATCAACCGAGGCGATGCCCCTTATCCGAGCTACTTCGCGCAACCGGACTACACCGTTCCCACCCTCCACGAGTTGGCTGCACGCCTGAACGCTTAGGCAGCTGTGCGCCAGCGGCGAAAGCAAGCAGGCGAACGTCGAGAACGATGTCGCGCGGCTTCGATAAGCAGGACGACATTCGCCTTTGCGAACAACTCGTCGCGGCTCTGCCCGTAGTCTCCGACGGCGGACCTCGCAAATTCAGCGAATCTGAATTGGGAGCGGACTGAGAAACGTGATGAATGAGCGCAGTAGGCTTCGAGCATGACACGTCTTGACCGCGCTGAGTCCGAAGCAGAGTCGAAGGGCACCAGCACCGCCTATCTCGGTGGCGCCATCGCTATTATTAGCTTCTCGATACTCACTTTTGGGAATGCGTCGGAATGGTTCGACTACGTTTTCGGCGTTGCCCTCCTTTGCCTCGCAGGCACTCTTGCATACAAGGGAATACAGTCCATTACCAAAAGGCGCCGCTCTGCTGATTAGCAGTTATACCAGTAGCTTCCCGGCGCAAGTGGCTGGCTCAATTCGCCAATTCAATTCCTTGCGTTACCGCACGGAACCGGCAGACGACGATACCTACTTAAAAGACTGGCCCGCGAAGCTGGGCAACCCAGTCCTGGTTACCGAAGGACGGGTGACAGTCATCGACGGTCTCCTCGCTTGCGCTGTACTTCTCGGCTTGGTGCTCAATCTGGCACTCGGATAGTGGTGGGACATCCCTCTCGCGGGTTACGTTATCGTCTATTACGCGGCTCGCGAGGCCGTCAGTATCTTTCGTTCGAACGGGGCAGCTCATGACGACCTGGTGGGCCACGGCTCTGAGCGTGCTCGGCGGATTGCTGGTGCTGTGGCTGGCCCTTGTTCTGGTTCTCTGGATCGAACAACGCCGGCATCCTGGCGGTGCGTCACTTCGTGATCTGCTGCGCCTCGCGCCCGAGGTCGCCCGGTTACTCAAACGCCTGGCCTCCGATCGAACCGTGTCGATCGAGGCTCGAATCTGGCTCGCGGTCCTTTTGCTCTACTTGCTGTCGCCGATCGACCTCATTCCGGATTTCATACCCGTTCTCGGTTACGCCGACGATGCCATCGTTGTCGCGATCGCTCTACGATTCGCGACTTGCTATCGCGGCGCGAGTGATGTTTGCCATGCCCGTCATTGTGGACGCCAACAGGCTGTTGGTCGCGCGTTGAGTCCGAATCTCAGTACTTTGGTAGGTCGCGCAGTTGCCCGGCCGCGGTCGCTGTGCGAGAGCGCAACGTGCGATCCGCCGGGCCTACGCTTTGACGGCATGGCGATGTCCGTGACCCCGCGCCACCGGGAGTGGATAAGCTGCGGGCATGTCCCGTCTGTTGGTCATCGAAGACGACGTGACCATCGCCACGACCTTGGAGTTGGCTCTGCGTGCCGGTGGCCACACGGTCTTCTGGGCTTCGACCGGCCGTGCGGGGATCAACGCCGCGATCGCGCACAAGCCCCAGCTGGTGTTGCTTGACCTGGGTCTTCCCGATCTCGACGGGTTAAGTGTGTGCCGGGAGATTCGCAGTCTGCTGCCGGCCACGATCATCGTTCTGCTGACCGCTCATCGGGAAGAGCTGGATGTGGTGTCTGGGCTGGAGTCGGGAGCGGATGACTACCTCACGAAACCGTTCCGGGTCGTTGAGGTGCTGGCCCGCGTGGGCGCGCATTTACGCCGGGCCAACGGAGACTCCGGCTTGGTCCAGTCGGTTCCGGCCGACGACGTACGCGTGCTCGGTTCGTTGAGCGTGAACGCCGCCGCGCGCACCGTGCAGGTCAACGGCTCTAACGTTGCCCTGCCGGGTCGGGAGTATGACCTGCAGCCCGAAATCGGTGCACCCGTACCGGGTGAGCAGCTGGGCTTCTATACGGCCGGCACCCTCCTTGTTGGCTTGGGGCCGGCGCAAGCGGATGCCGCCGTGCGCGCCGCCTTTGCCGGTAAACCGGCCGAGACGACCGAGGGGGGCTGGATTTCCGTCGCCGTTCCGGTGGCGTCGGCCGAAACCGTGACCGGTGCCGTGCGTGCGGCCATGCCGATCAGCGTGCTCTGGCAACGCGTGGGGCTGACCTGGCTGGTGCTGCTGGTCGCGGCCGCAGCCGCATTGCTGGTCGGGATCGGCACGGCACGTCGGCTCGCCCGCATGATCACCGATCCGATGGAGGGCCTTACCCGCGCTTCCCTAGCCCTCGGCGGTGGTGACTTCTTCGTGCGCACCCACCCCTCGGGGCTGCCCGAGATCGATCAGGCCTATGCCGCGCTGAACGTGACCGCCGAGCGGCTGGGCGAGCTGGTCCGCAGGGAACGGCACCTGTCCGCGCAGACCTAGCATCAGCTGCGCACACCCTTGACCGGGCTGCGCGTGTTACTGGAGAACGGGTTGGCCGACCCGGCCTCGGACCTGCGTCAAATCATCCACTCGGCCATCGAACGGGCCGACTACCTGGAAGACACTATCAACGACATCATCGGCCTCAGTCGTCACCGACAACCGGGAGCGCCCGTCGATGCGGCCGAACAACTCGATGCGGCCGCCGACCGGTGGCGCGGACCGTTAGCGCGCGACGCTCGCCGGCTCAACGTCATCATCGACGCTGACCTTCCCCCGGTCATCCTGGTGGCGTCAGCGCTGGAGCAGGTGCTCGATGCGCTGATCGAAAACGCCCTGCAGCACGGCGCGGGCACCGTGGCCCTCCGTGCCCGGGCCACGCACGGTGCCCTCGCGATCGACGTTGACGATGAGGGAACCGGCATCGCTGCCACCGACCAGATCTTCGACCATGGTGTCTCGTACGCCGGGGGTAGTGGGATCGGTCTGGCCTTCGCACAACAGCTCACCGCCGATCAGGGCGGACGACTGCTGCTGGCACGCCGCCGGCCGAGCACCCGCTTCACCCTGATCTTCCCGTCCAGCCCGTAGCCGGGCGGTATAAGAATCCGCTAAGACGGGCGAGCCCGGCAAAATGATTCTTAGACGGTTCTGTGACGCCCCGGGCAACTCTAGGGGGATGAGCACATACCTTCGACCACTCCGACGGTTCGCCCGAACCGCTGTTCCCGCCGCCGGAGTCATCTTCGCCGTCATCCTCACCGGGCTGCTGCTGAGCGCTTCAGTCGGGTGGACGGCCGGAGAGATGGGCCTGCTCCGTCAAGTGAACATTGCCCACACGAAACCGCTGGACGCGGTGGCTCTCAGCATTGACTGGCTGTTCAGCCCCGCAGCAGGCGCGGTGCTCGTGCTGCTGGCAGCCGGATCGGTGCTGCTGGTGACCCGGCGCCCCGGGCCGGCGATTCGCTTCGTGCTGGTGGTGATGATTCCCACGGTGGGGGCCGACGTGATCAAGCTGCTGGTGCATCGGGCTCGGCCCGACATTCCGTCGCTGCCGCACATTCTGCTTCTTGAACCGGGCGGTCTCAGCTTTCCTAGCGGACACACCAGCTTCGCCGCCTGCTTCCTCCTCGGGGTCATCCTCGTCACAGCTGGCCACCGCTGGCATCCGTTTGTGATCGGAAATGCCGCGGTGGTGGTGCTCGCCACGGCTGCGTCCCGGGTGTATTTGGGGGTGCATTACCCGTCGGATGTGGTGGCGTCGATCGTGTACTCGCTTGCGGCGGTGGCGTTGGTGAACGCCGCCTGGACGCTTCTACTGGCACACTGGAGCCAACGTCGATCCGTCCTCCCGGCCGGACGCGTGCACGAAGGAGTTAGGCATGCCCGCTGAGACTACGGTCCGCGCCCGACTGCTGCTGATCGAAGACGACGCCAAGCTCGGCCCAATGATCCGGGACGTGCTCACGGAAATCTACAACGTCACCCTGGTCGCCGACGGCTCAGACGGCCTGGCTGCCGGCCTGGCTGGCGAGTTCGAGGTGATGGTCATCGACCGGCGCCTGCCCACGCTGGACGGCCTCAAAGTGGTGGAAGCGTTCCGCCGCAAACTGGTCACTACGCCCATCCTGCTTCTGACCGCCCTCGGAACGACCAGCGACAAGGTAGCTGGGCTTGACATCGGCGCCAACGACTACCTGGTCAAGCCGTTCGAATTCGACGAGCTTTTCGCCCGGCTCCGCGCCATCCGCCGAGTGTTCACCGGCGAGGGCCGCACCGTGCTGGTCGGCGGGTGGGAGTACTACCCCGACAGTCGCACCATCTATTCCCCTTATGACGGGCGCATCCTGCTCACCGTGAAAGAGAACGAACTGCTCAAACTGTTAGCGGATGCGCCACAGCGCACGTTCTCCCGCCAGCAGATTCTGCAGGCCGTCTTCAGCGCCGCGGACACCGCTGGAACGGTGGACACCTACGTGCACTATCTTCGGCGCAAGACCGACACCGACATTGTCCTCACCGTGCGCGGTGAGGGTTACCGCCTGGGACAACCATGACCCGCAGCAACCGCGTCGTCGACAGCGACACCCTCGCCATCCGCCGGGCCTCCCGACTCGTCGGCACGCGCATCGCGATCGCGTGTGCCGCGGTCGTCGCGGTGGTCATCGTGGCCGTGTTCGTGTACATCCTGTCCGAGATCTCGCCCGGTGAGTTGTTCGAACCGGTGCCCGACACCGAGAATCTGCAGGTCAGCGCGTTCAAGCTGCTGCGCGCTGCCGCCGTGTTGGGCGTGGCCTTGATCGTTCTGGCCGGGGTGTTGAGCTGGCTGGTCACCCACCGGGCCGTGCAACCTCTCGGTGACGTGCTGCGCATCCAACGGGCGTTCGTCGCTGACGCCAGCCATGAACTCCGCACCCCGCTCGCGGTGCTCGATGCCCGCCTGCAGATTCTGCAGCGCGCCCTCCCCGCCGACGACCCGTCGGCCTCGGTTGTCGCGGAGCTCCGCAGTGATGCGAGGGACCTCATCCACATTGTCAACGACCTGCTCGAATCGGCCGAAATCGGCGGCGCGGCCGGGCCGGACACGACCGTCGGCGATCTGGTCGGTGCCGTCGACGCCGCTGTGCAGTCGATGGCACTCATCGCCGTCGACAAACACATCACCATCGAACTGGATGCCCCGCAGCCCGCGCCTGTGCGCGTGCCCTCCTCCAGCATCACCCGGTGCGTGGTCGCCCTGCTCGATAACGCGGTGCGCTTCGCCCCCACCGGCTCGATCATCACGGTCGGCGTGAGCGTGACCAGGAAAACGGTGGCGGTCACCGTACGCGATCGCGGACCCGGTATCCAGGGCATCGATCCCGCCCGCATTTTCGATCGGTTCGCGCGCTCCGGCACGGCCGTGGACGGCGGCGGAGAGGCCCGCACCGGGTTCGGTATCGGACTGTCCCTCGTGCGGGAGATCGCGGTGCGCTACGGCGGAGCCGTGCACGTCGTCGACAGCTCAGGCGCGGGCACCGCGATCAGCCTCACCCTCCCGCGGGCCAAGCCAGCCGCATCCTGATCCTTTGCCGTCGATCGGGTTACCGCGCACCGGGAAGAAGGGTGTCGATTGTTCGGTTCTGTGAGAAGTCTTAGACGGAGCCGTGTTCGCTAGTGCTACCGACCCCACTCAAGGAGGAACACTTGTCCACGACCTCAACGCTCTCCACGACCGTTTCGCCCATCCGGCACATCCTGACCAAGGTGCCCGAAGTGACCCTCATCTTCTGGGTGATCAAGGTGCTCGCGACGACCGTGGGGGAGACCGCCGCGGACTTTCTCAACGTCGACCTCGGCTTGGGCCTTTCGATCACGTCGGTCATCATGGCCGTACTGCTGGTCGCCGCATTGATCGTGCAATTCAGATTGCACAAATACACCCCGGCTGTGTATTGGCTGGCCGTGGTGCTCATCAGCGTTGTGGGAACTCTCATCACCGATAACCTCACCGACAGTCTCGGCGTTCCCCTGTGGGTAACGACGGTCGTTTTCGCCATCGCATTGGCTGCGACCTTCACCGTCTGGGCGATCTCGGAGAAGACCCTGTCCATCCACTCCATCTTCACGACCCGGCGGGAGACGTTCTACTGGCTGGCCGTGTTGTTCACGTTCGCCCTCGGCACCGCGGCCGGTGACCTCGTCGCCGAAGGACTCAACCTGGGCTTCCTCGTCGCCCTGCTCGTCTTCGCCGCCGCCATCGCGCTGGTCGCTGTGGCGTACTTCGTCTTCCACTTGAACGCTGTGCTGGTCTTCTGGATCGCCTACATCCTGACCCGCCCGCTGGGCGCATCCACCGGCGATCTGCTGTCTCAGCCTGTCGCTGATGGCGGCCTGGGGCTGGGGACCACGGGAACGAGTGTGCTGTTCCTGACGGTGATTCTCATCTTGGTGGTCGTACTCACCCGCCGCGCCCGCACCACGAACGCCCAACTGACGGCCACCGCCTAAACACCTCGCGCAGCAGCGGATGCCCGGCTCGTCGTCAGTCAACTCAGAGAAAGGACTTGCAGCATGAACACTATGACCGTCACCGCACTCCCTACTTCTGGTTTTCTGGATCCGCAGGCGGTGATCGCAGGGGCCGGCGTCTGGGGCCTCGTCGTCGTGTGTGCGATCGTGTTCGTGGAGACAGGCTTGCTTGTGGGGTTCTTCCTGCCCGGCGATACCCTTCTGTTCTTCACCGGCGTGCTCACCCTCAGCGGGGTGATCAGCCAGCCGCTCTGGATCGTCATCCCGGCCATCGCCGTCTCAGCCGCGCTGGGCGACCAGCTCGGCTACCGCATCGGGCGCACGACGGGCCGCCGCATTTTCGACCGGCGCGACTCCGGCCTGTTCAGCCGGTCGAGCGTCACCCGAACGCAGGGCTTCTTCGATCGGTTCGGACCGGCGGCCGTCACCATCGCCCGCTTCGTGCCGGTCGTGCGTACCTTTGCCCCCGTCGCGGCGGGCGTGGGCAAAATGCCGCGACGGGTGTTCACGATATTCAACGTCATCGGCGCCGTGCTCTGGACGACCGGGGTTGTGCTCCTGGGCTTCGGGCTGGCCCATATCCCGGGCGTCGCCGAATTCGCCGCACGCTACATCGATCTCGTGCTGATCGGCATCGTGGTGCTCTCCGTGGTTCCCGTCGTCATCCGTGCCATCGTTTCACGCCGCCAGAATGCTCGGGTGTGACCATTAGCCCACGACGTCCTGCCAAATCACTTCTTCAATCGGTTGGCCGGCCCGATCGACGATCTGCATCGGCCAGACGTGCAGGTGCATGGGGTGGTCGAGTGTGCTGGTATTTCTGAGCATCCACTCTTCGACGCTGCCGAATTGCACGGTTGTGTCGACGCGGGAGGCATCAAATGCGTGGCCGTTGATTGTGGCGGACATCATTTCGCCGCTCATGCCGCCGCCGGTGACCGTGAACGTCGCCAGAGCGATTTCGTCGGAATTGGACGCAGTGAGAGACTCCGAGGAATGAGTTCATCAAGTTTCCTTCAGTCGACGAGGTGGAGGTTGGTCGTATGGCTGGTGTCGGCAGATGGTGGGTGTCAGTCAGCCAATGAAATCAATGAGGTCCACGTGACACCACCATCGTCGCTGGCGGCGATGCCGGCGGCATCCGCGACGAGGAGCCAGGGGGAGGGGCCGCCGACAACGGTGAACGCTTCGGATATGCGGCCGGTGGTGCCGGTTTGTGTCCACGTATCGGCGGTCTGCCGCCAAACCGCACCGTTCGGATCGATACCGACCAATTGGGTGTCGGTGTCGGTTTCGACAACATCCAGGAGGAGGAGCGCTGGCGCGCCGACGATTAGGGCGAACGTTCGGCCTGCATCGGTGCTCATCATGAGACCGTCTGCTGTTGTCGCGTAGAGTCGATCAGCCTGGGACGGATCCGCAGCCAGGTCGCGCAGCGCGAGGACCGCTCCAGAGGACCAAGTGAGGCCGGAATCGTCGCTGACAGCGATCGCCCCGGCACCCGCGTCGTAGCCGTAGACGCGCAGGGTGCCGTCTTCGAGAGCGACGGCATCTAGATCGTGAAAATCTGTTTCGCCCGCCAGTGAGAGCGCCGTCCAGGACTTCGCGCCATCGGTGCTGGAAATGAGTCCCAAATTCGGAAGCGCCAAGTCGCTCGGTTTGGTTGGATCGGGATGACCAGACGCCAGCAATTGACCGGGCCCAGCGACGGTAAAGCCCATCGTGTCTTGCGCCAGACCGGCTATCTGAATCGGTTGCGTCGTATCGGGTCGGGGCGCCCCCGCCAGATAGCTATCCGCAAGAACTCCGGTTGGGACGAGCCATACCCCATGGTGCGTGGCCGCATAGGTCTCTCCTGTCAGTGGATCGGCTCCGAGGCCGTGCACGTGCTCGAAGGCGTTCGGAACCGGAGCGGTGACGAGTGACCCCGCTGCCGAGTTCGAAGCGCTGGCCGAACAACCGGTGATGGCAACCAGGCCAACGAGCAGCAGGGTTAGGGCGAGGAACCGGCGTGGAGAACGGGGCAATCTAACCAAGGGAGACTCCCCGATCGCTCATAAAGGTTTGCGGATTGACGCGGGCACCATTGACTCGTGTTTCAAAATGCACGTGGCAGCCCGAGGACGCACCTGTCGTGCCCACGAGCGCAATGGTGGCGCCGGTGGAAACCTGCTGTCCGGCGCTGACCAAGAGGGAACTGTTGTGTGCGTAGCCGGTTTGGGTGCCGTCACCGTGGTCGATGAGAACCCAATTGCCGTAGGAGCCGAGCCAGCCTGCGTAGACGACCGTTCCAGCGGATGCGGCATAAACGTTGCTCCCGCAGCCTGCGGCGATGTCGGTTCCATAATGGAACGCACCGACCCCGGCTACCGGTTTGTTGGGGCGAGCTCCGTATGCCGAGCTAATCCATCCCGACACGGGCAAGGTCCAGCCCTGTCCGTTGGGTGTGCTGCCACCGCCCGCAGGCCTGCTCGCTGCTGCGGCCGCGGCCGCAACCTGTTCAGCTCGCGCTTTGGCGGCAGCAGCTTCGGCCGCTCGGCGAATTACTTCGCCCGCGGTATAGTCGGCCTCTGTCGCGGCTCGATCCTCCGTCAGCACTGCAAGCTGAGCCTGCAGGGTTCCGGCTACTTCTTGCTGGTCGGCCAGCGCCGTCTCAACGCGAATGCTCGAGGCCATCGCCTCAGCCAGCGCGGTCTGGGCCGTCTCGGCCAGCACGCCCAGCGCTTGCTCGGCGATCTGGGCCTGATCGGTAAGTGATCGGGCAGAATTTCGGTCGGCCGCCGCGGAAGCATAGACCAGACTCATTCGCTCCGTCAACTTGCTCATCGAGCCAAGTTGATTCAGGAGGTCGCTGGCGCTGGACCCATCCACGAACAGGGACAGCGACAGATCGCTGTTCCCCGTGCGAGCGAGCATCGCCGCCAGTCGGCCGGCCTGCTCTCCGGAGACGACGGCAGCGGCCGAGGCCTCATCGGCTTGATTCTGCAAGTTGGTCGCCCTCAAGGTTGCCCCGTCGAACGCGCTTTGGGCGGCTTCATAGTCGGTCGCGCGCCGATCTGCTTCCGCACGGGCGGCATCCACTTCGGTCGTGAGACCCGAGATCAGCACGGTTAACTCCGTGACCTGCGCTTGTTTGCTGGCTTCGGACGATCGAGCACTTTCCACATCAGACCAGCTCGGATACTCAACCGCCTGGGCAGGCCCGGCGATTCCGAGTAACGACAATACCGTCACCGCGACAACTGCGACCCTCGTGAAAGTCCTGTGCTTAGCCAAGAGAGACCCCCCGAGCGTTCATGAATGGTTCCGCATCGATGCGTTCACCGTCGACGCGTGTTTCAAAATGTACGTGGCAACCGCTGGATGCACCGGTTGATCCCACGATCGCGATGATCTCACCGGCCACAACCAGCTGACCGGAGTCCACGAGAAGCTGACTGTTGTGGGCATATCCCGTCTCGACACCGTTGCCGTGGTCGATGAGAATCCAGTTGCCGTAGGAGCCCTGGTAGCCCGAGGTGACAACTTTGCCTCCTGTAGCCGCGAAGACGGGCTGGCCGCAGGGTGCCGCTATGTCGGTTCCGTTGTGGAAGTCGCCGACACCATCAACAGGCTTGTTCGGGCGAGAACCGAACGGGCTCGATATCCGGCCCAAAACCGGTAAGGCCCAGCCTTCATCGCTGATCTGGCCCGGGCTCAGGCTCGCCCACTCCCCATTGCTGGCGAGGTCGGTGTACGAGGCCGGTTCGGGCGCTTCCGTGATGGTGTATCCGTCGCGTTCGATGAGAACGGATGCTGCCCCAGCGGCGCTGACGCTTTGCAGATCGTCCGTCGGGGCGGCGCTGCTGGCTGCGGCGGCCTGTGGCGTGTTCGTCTTGACCACGAGCGCGGGCAGGGACGTGCTGATCGCGAAGAGTGCGATCATCGCCATGGCGCTGCCGGCCGCAGCACGTTGGCGAAGCGGGATCTGCCGAGGAACAACCTTCGCGGGTGGGGCAGCTTCCGATGGGCCGGATCGGCCCGTCCGCAGCATGGCTTCCATGGCGCGCAGATCGCGTCGCGCCATGGGTGGAGTGGCGCCGGAGATGTGGGGCGCCGTAGCGACGTGACCGGTGCTATCCACGGATCACCGCGCTAGCGAGGTGAGCCAGAGGGGGAGTGTGACGGTGATGCATACTTATGTCCTTGCGGGTCATTCGGGAAACGAAGGCTGGGCTCCACGGGCGCTCTCTTCCAAAGAAGAGCGCGCCCCGAACGTGTCGCTTTAGAGCGACGCGAGGAGCTCGGCCATGACGGCAATTTCAGCCGTCTGCGACTTGACAATGTTGGCGGCCATCGCCTGGGCGTCCGCATTCTCACCATCATCGACTTCGAGCTGCGCCATCGCGACAGCGCCCTCATGGTGCACCGTCATCTGTTCGAGAAACAGGGTGGCGGCCTCGATTCCTGAGGCGTCCTGCAAGGCCATCATGTCGTCGTCAGACATCATTCCGTCGGAGCCGCCACCCATGCCGGACATGCCGTCCATGCCCGACATGCTGCTGTCATCCTCGCCCCACGCCGTCAACCAGTCTTTCAGCTGCGTGATCTCGGGTTCCTGGGCAGCCTTGATCTCGGTTGCGAGATCGGTGACGCTTTGGTCGATACCGTCCTTGGCGAGGAGGTCATCGCTCATTTGAACGGCCTGCTCGTGATGGGGGATCATCATCTGCGCGAAGGTTACGTCCGCTGAATTGAAGGCCGCTGTGGTTTGGCTGGCCGAGGGGCTTACTGAATCTGTGGCGGGACTGCCACCGGCACAGGAGCTGAGAGTCAGTGTGGCCGCGAGTGCCACAGCCGCATACAGAAAAGTTCGTGGTTTGAGCATCGTTCATCCATTCGTCGATAAGTTGTAGACATCGAGTGGCCGTGGGCACGGCGTAGTTCCGAGGCCATGTGCTGGCTCGGAACTACCTCTCGGTTTAAACGCGACAGATGGAGAGACGGGTGAGGCTGGGGCGCTGAGCCGGCAGAGCGCTGGTGCGCCAGGAGTTCAAGAGGTGGCTGCCGGCATCGAGCAGGCGCCGATACGTGGCCGGAAGCCGAGTCAGAAAAACCATGACGACGAGGGTCAGTAGCAGGACGCACGTCATTGCCAGCAGAGCGCAATCAAGCATTCCGTTCAGGCTTCCGGACGTGATAGCCGCGACGACGGGAGCGGCCATGACAGCAGTCATTCCCATCACTGAAGATTGCTCAGTGGTAGCCGATGAAGCAGCAACATTTGATGACGCGGTGGCTGGCGTGTGCATGGAATGCCCGGTCGCCTCGGAATGAATGGCAAAAACAGCAAAAAGCAGCGCGGCCAAAGCAAGCAACGAGACGAAAGGCGACACAGAGACGGGTGCAAACAGCCGTCCTACCGCACGCTTCAGCGTCATTTCACCTACTTCTCTGCACTCAGTCCATGACTGAACTGCCAATGTCTTCCTTCGCAGAGTACCCCACCGTGAGCAGCGAATCCTGAATGCCAGTTTTACCAAAGCACTGCCACGGATCTGGACACCCCCTTCCGCGGGCAGCACGACACGCAGCGCGCCCTTCTCTCAGACCGCGATTGGCGCGTCCATCGGTGATGAGGTTGTTGCCTGAGCTGTCCACGCACGAAGCGCGATGATGCCTGCGACTATTCCGATGCCGGCGAGTACCGCTGCAGTGGGTGCCAATCCGAGCAGGGCGCCGAGGATCCCGGCGAGAGGGTAGGTGACGATGAAGCAGGCGTGCGAGAGCGAGAACTGTGCAGCAAAGACGGCCGGTCGATTCGGTTCGTCGGACGAGCGGCGCAACAGTCGTGCCGACGGAGTCAGAATGAGCGCGGTCGCGGCGCCGAGCACGAACCAGATCAGGAGAAGACCAGACCAGGTCAAGGTGGTTGTTGGCAAAGAAACAACGCCGGCGAGGGCCAGAAGCCCCACTGGTAAGACAGAGCAGCCGAGCAGCATGACGGTTCGGTCGGCGAAGCGCTCGAGTACCCGGGGCAGCGCGAGCGCGACGAGCATGGACCCGAATCCGTAGCAGGCCAGGGCGATCGCGAAGTCGGACTGAGCGCGGCCGAAGTGGCTTTGCACAAGCACGACGGTGTTGACGATGACCATGCCGGTCGACGTCGCGACGACCATGTTCATAGCGAGTAGAGCGCGCAATTGCGGTGTGCGCCAGAAAACGCGTGCGCCGCGGGTGAGGCGCTCCCAGAACGGTGTCGGAGAGGAGACATGGTGTGCCGGCAGGGTTGCTGTGAGCACAAGCAGGGCGGAGCCGACGAAGCCTACGACAGTTCCCACGAACAGGGAGTGGTAGCTGATCACGGTCAACAGAGCGGCGGCCAGAATCGGGCTCAGGAGGGATTCGAGGTCGTAGGCCAAACGAGACAACGACAGCGCCCGGGTGTAGTCGCTCTCTTTCGGAAGTACGGCCGGGATGAGGGCCTGAAATGCCGGGGTGAACGTGGCCGAGGCGGCCTGCAGCACGAAGATGAGCACATAAATCTGCCAGGCCTCAGTGACGAACGGCAGACAGAGCGCGACGATCGCGCGCAGCACATCCGCTGACACCAGCAGAGTCTTGCGCGGCACGTGCGCTGTCAGGGCGGAGATCACCGGCGCGATTCCGACATAGGCGACCATTTTGATGGTCAGTGCGATGCCGAGCACGATGCCGGCGTCGCCGCCGGCCAGGTCGAAGGCGAGCAGGCCCAAAGCTACGGTGAGCAGTCCGGTGCCGACCAACGCCACGATCTGCGCGCTGAACAACCGGCGATACGTTCGGTTGCGCAGAACCTCAAGCATGAGCGCCCGCATCGTGGGCCGCAGCCGACGTCTCAAGCGGAAGCCGGTGGTGCGCCGGTGTGCCCTCGACCGCATGTTCAGCCTGGAAAATCGCATCCGCGACGAGCTGGCGGGCATGCTCATCGGCCAGACGGTAGAACACCCGCGTGCCCTCGCGGCGGGTCGCCACGATACGCCCCAGCCGCAGCTTCGCGAGGTGCTGGGATACGGCCGCTTGAGACTTGTTGACTGTCTCGGCGAGCTCGTTGACCGACAACTCCGTGTCGCGGAGGGCAAGAATGATGCGGATACGTGTGGCATCGGCGAGCATCGCAAAGACTTCCACGGCCAGCTCGACGTACTCTCCATCAGAATCAAGCGCACACATCTTCTTATCTGCATTCATACGCAGATTATTGCACAGTATCCGCTGTCAGGACAGTGGCGTTGGCCGGATGGGATCGACGGTCCAAGCCACAGATGAGACCCGAACGACTCGGAGCCCGCCCTGGTTGTCACGTCTTCCGTAGACCCGAATGCGCGGTATGGCGTTCATGCACATGGCGGCTTTGGCCGAGATATACCTGACCATCAAACGCGAGATTTAAGGTTGCGGAATTGACCATATTGTTTCGAGAGATAGTTACAAGAAACTTCAAGCCGCACAAGCCAAGCCGAGTGTTGGAGTAGACCGCGGCGGCATCGCGCCGCGTCATAGCGGGAATGAGACAGTCATCCCCGTGTCGAATCTCATTCAAAGGGGGGGCGCTAACGTCGTTGGAGCCGGGATCGCTATCTGTTTAAAGCATTTCTTCGGGCAGAAGAGTAAGCACTATCCCGCCGACAGCACCGACGCCTACGACAGCCCAAGCCGGTATGCGCCACGCGATGAGCAGCACGAAACACAAGAGAGCCAGGACGAATGGGGCAGGACCCGTGATCGAATTTGTAAAAACTGGGTCATACAAGGCTGCGGCGAGGATACCGACAACTGCAGCGTTCGCGCCGCGCATGAGCGCTTGCGCCCATGCTCGCAATCGAAACGCATTCCAGAACGGTAATACCCCGATGAAGACAAGTAATCCTGGCAGGAACACACCAATTAAGGCGAGAGTGGCACCTGCGGTACCGCCCGGGCCCACGGCTGAGACGGTGCCGAGATACGCAGCGAATGTGAACAAAGGGCCGGGTAGCGCCTGCGCCGCGCTGTATCCGGTGAGAAATTGATCCGGAGAAACCCATCCCGGATCCAGGACTCCGGCTTGCAACAACGGCAAAACGACGTGACCGCCGCCAAACACCAGCGCCCCGGCCCGGTAGAACGCGTCGAACACTTCAATCGTCTCCCATTCGGTCGCGGCAGCCGCAACCGGTAACGCGACCAGCAAGATTGCGAAGAGCGACAGGCAAACCCATCCGACGGCACGGGAGACCGGGAATCGGATCATTTCAGTCACGGTGCCGGAGCCAGCACGGCACCGGATCAGGCCAGCACACGCGCCCGCCACAAGAGCGATGATCTGACCCATTGGTCCCGCGAGCAGAAGCGCGATGAGAACAGCAATCACTGCGATGGAAGCGCGAGCAGGATCGGGGGTAAGCATACGTGCCATTCCCCAGACAGCCTGAGCGACAATCGCTACGGCGACGATCGTGAGTCCAAGGATGATCCCGGAACCAATCTCGCCGTGAAATACGCTCGCACCGTAGCCGAAAGCCACCATCAGGACGGCAGAGGGGAGAGTGAAAGCGAGGAACGCGGCGATAGCCCCCAGCGGCCCTGCTCGGTACAGGCCCAGACCGAATCCGACCTGGCTCGACGCAGGGCCCGGGAGGAACTGCCCGAGCGCGACGAGATCTGAGTAATCGCTATCGCTTAGCCATCTGCGGCGTTGGACCAACTCCTCACGGAAATATGCGAGATGTGCCACCGGGCCCCCGAAGGATGTTAATCCCATTCTCAAAAATACCCAGAAGACCTCCCAGGCGCTCTTACGCACGCGAGGTTCAACCATGCGGCCTTCCGAGGCTATTGTTTGGCCCACTCCCCACGCGTTCGGCCTGATGTTCCGCTTGTGAGTTACTTTTCTGGACACAAATGAAGTGTCGCACGCTCCGGTTATCGAGCGGATACCCCCTGCACCGCAGGGAGATCGCCAAGATACGTGACGTGCTGGACCAAGGTCCAGAGGTTAGGGGTTAGGGGTTAGAGGTTAGAGGTTAGAGGTGAGAAAGTAGAACAAGAAACCGAGAGGAAACGCCACTCCGGCGAGGACGATGAGCTCTCCATCGCAGTCGTGTGCCCCAGCCGGTGCGGGGCGTCATTCTGTTCGGCCTTGATCAGGACTCTCGTTAAGAGCCATGGCGACAGCCCGGCCAATGATCGGGTTCGATCACCTCTGCCGAAAATTTGACGGTCATATAGCCATCGGTAGCTTCGACGGCGATAATACCGCCAGCCAGGCTGAAGGGTTTAAGAACGTCGGAAGGAGTTTGTCCTGGCTGCACGTGGAGAAGTGAAGGGCCCAGAGGGTCTCGGTCGAATGCTGCAGCGGGGCCGTCTCGTAAGCGGTCTGACGCAGCGCGATCTCGCGGAGAGGTTGGACACCGACCAGAAGTACATCTGGGGTTTGGAGTCCGGCAAGAACACCATCGTGATCGAGCGCATCTTTGCGATCATGCGGGAGACCGGTATTCGCATGTACATGGAGGTCGATCCAGGCACCGACGGGCCCCAAGACGATGTTGTGGACGAGCCCCATGGGTGACTTGCGCGTCGAGCAATACGGCGAGTTGGTCGGGCATCTGGTCGGTGCGCACGCTGTGATTCTCAGTTGACGGCGTCGGGCTGGCTGCCGGCGATCTGAGCGAGGGCGGCCAAGTGGCCTTCGAGCGTTTTTCGCCCATCGACCGTGAGCGTGTGTGTTGAAGACGCTCGGGCGCAGCCATTTCGTGAAGCTGCTTTCCGGCTGAGAGCCGATTGCGGCATCCGCTCCTGGTGGCCATTCGTTCGGTGCGGCTCAATCACGGGCAGGAAGGCAGCTAACGGCGGTGCGACGCCTTCGCCCTGGAGTTCGCGTGCACCCCCAGGTCGGGCAGGACTCAGCTTTCTCCTAGCAAACTCGGATTACGCCCCGCAACTATCCCGACTACGTTCGGGGCACCATACCAATTTCAAGGAGAGACCATGCCCTTCATCACCGTTCCCGCGCCAAATGAAACCGATGTCGAACTGCATTACGAGGACGCAGGCGCCGGTAAGCCCGTCGTGCTGATTCACGGCTGGCCACTCAGTGGCAGGTCGTGGGAGGGCCAGGTGCCCGCACTCGTGGACGCCGGCTACCGGGTGATCACCTATGACCGTCGCGGGTTCGGCCAGTCGTCCCAGCCTTGGAACGGATACGACTACGACACGTTCGCTGCGGACCTGAAGGTCGTGCTCGACACCCTCGACCTGCACGAGGTCACCCTCATCGGATTCTCGATGGGCGGCGGTGAGCTCGCCCGCTACGTCGGCACTCATGGCACCGACCGCGTGGCGAAACTCGTCTTCGCCAGCGCAGTAACTCCGTATCTCTGGAAGTCGGAGGACAACCCCGAGGGCGGTGTCGACGCCGGCCTGGCTCAGTGGTTCCACGACGGCCTGACTGGCGACCGGCCGGCATTTCTGCACGAATTTCTTGAAATGTTCTTCACGGCCGGTAAGCCCTCGTTGGTCAACAAGCCTAAGGTCAGCTCCGAGCAGATTGCCTACAACCGCGACATCGCAGAAATAGCGTCACCGAAGGGCACGCTCGACTGTACGACCGCGTTTGCGACGACGGATTTTCGCGACGACCTGACGAAAATCACCGTGCCTACTCTGGTCATCCACGGCGACTCCGACACGATCGTGCCGTTTGAGGTCAGCGGTAAGCGTACTCACGAGGCCATCGCCGGCAGTGAACTCGTGCTGATCGAAGGTGCTCCGCACGGTCTCACCGTGTCGCACACGGACGAATGGAACCGGCACGTTCTCGAGTTTCTCGCGAAGTAGAGACTCGAGGAGAGCCCGTCGCTGATCGGTGGCGGGCTCTCCTCCGCCCGGGGTCGGACTCGACTCGGCCCGCTCGCAAAATCACCGTGGCACGTCGAGTTGCAACCGGTTGCGGAGTCGAATTGACTGATGCCGTCGCCGCCAGCTGCGCCAGTGGCCTTCCGTACCGAATCGACGATATCCGCTACATCGACGGCGGCTACCGATCGAACGCCGAGAATGCTGATCTGGCCGCCGGATACGGACGGGTGCTGGTGCTGTCACCGTTCGGCGGCAAATCATTGACGTCGCTGCCCTGGGGAGTGCATCTCGCCACTCAGATCGCCGAGCTCCGCGCCGAGGGCAGCACGGTCGAAACGATCTTTCCAGAAGAGGGCTCCGAGCACCTGTTCGGTGTTCACGCGATGAATCTGTCGCTTCGGCCGCTCGCTGCTCGGGCTGGATACGAGCAGGGCACAGCAAGCGCTGACTACCTCGCCGAATTCTGGCGGGGTCGTGGACCCTACGGTTCGAGTTCAGATCTGCTACCAACTGTTGTGGAGGTGACGATGACCGGCGAGCCCAAACCATTCGATGTCTACGAACCCCGTGTTCTGTTGCATGGGACAAAAGCAGACTTGGCGCTGGGCGACCTGTTAGTTGCTGGTCGCGACTCGAATTTCGAAGCCGGGAGGCGAGCGAACCATGTCTACCTGACGGAAACGCTGGACGCCGCAACCGGGGGCGCTGAACTGGCAGTTCCCCGGCAATCCGACTCACTCTTACCGCACCCGCGAACCGGTGAAAGTGGTCGGTGAACTCGTCGATTGGATTGGGCACTCGCCGGTTCAGGTGCAGTCGATGCGAGATAGTCTCGCCGCCCTCACCCGGAAAGGCCGCGCGGTCATCGACGACTAGGCCATTCGGTGATATCGCAGGTGGATCAATCGGTTGATCGACGGGCGCTCTCCTAGTCGATGGCAACGAAAGGATTGAGCAAACCGGGCTCTTCCGAATACCAGTGCTGGACTGGGGGAACCACGCCTGGCGACTGTTTAAGCTCGTAAGGCGTACACGCACCATGGGCGCCAAAGGACCGACCTCTGATGCGTTGCCCTTCGCGTTCATGGCGCTCGCCAGGCCGTGAACAGACACGCAATCATGGGTACGCTCGATGGGGGGCGTTTGCAGAACTTGTCGGCGTTCCGCTCGGCGGGCAATGTCCCGCCGCGCTCGGCTTGAACGTGAGGGAAACACCGTGTCTGATCACGCAAGAATCAAGGGGCACACCGTGACCCGCACCGTGCACATCGAAGCCTCGCGCGCGAGCGTCTGGAAGGCGCTGACCGATCCCGAGGTGATGGTCAAGTGGTTTGGCGACGGTGTGGGGTTCGCCGCGCTCGAGCCCGGTGCAACGGGCAGCATCGACTGGGATGACTACGGCAGTTTCCCGATCGAAATCACCGAGGTCGTGCCCGACGGCTCGTTCGGCTTCCGTTGGTCGGGAATCCCCGCCGAACAGCTCGATGAGTACTCGACGCACGTGCGCTTCACCCTCGCCGATGCTGGTTCCGGGACGGATGTCACGGTGATCGAATCGGGCTTCGACACACTCCCCGGCGGCACCCGCTACCGTCGCGAACGACTTGAGCAGAACCGAGAGGGCTGGGACGTCGAACTCGACGAACTCGCGCTCCTATTCGAGGTTGTCTCGGAGTAGTTAACGATTACAGGGGAGTCGATTGACGAGTGGGTCACGTTGCTCGGCCTCTCCCGTTTCGTCAATCTGCCCTTGGTGAGCGTTTCAGGACTAACAGTCAGTACCGTCATTCCACCAGGACGCTATGCGACTTGGTTATGACAATCACGGCGCCGCGAGATTCGGGCGATTTGGAAAGGCGAAAAGGGGGACTGGTGACACGTCCCATAGTCCTAGGGCGGTTTCGAGACACGATGAATGAGCGCAGTAGGCTTCGAGCATGACGCGTCTTGACCAAGCTGAGTCCGATGCAGAGTCCAAGGGCACCAGCACCGCCTATCTCGGCGGCGCCATCGTCACGTCCCGCTGAGTGGTGGAGTTTCTCGACACCGTGCAGGTCAGTGGTTCTGATTATGCCGCAGTGAGTTCGGGAACGGGAATCCCCCTGTGAGGATGCTGGCGTCGACGGTTGCGAGGGCGTCGTGGAGCATCTGGGCGACCTTGGGGGTGGGAGTGTTCGAGCATGCGGGTGACCTCGTCGAACTGGGCCTGAACGTGCTTGGCGTCCGGCTGGGCGAAGATCGTGCGGATGACGCTGGCGACCATTTCCTGGCTGGCCCGCGGGACGATCGAGAGAATATTTCGCATTTGATGGACACGGCAGCGTTGCCAACTGGCGCCTTGGAATACGGTGCCGATGGCTTTCTTCAATCCGGTGTGGGCGTCGGAGATGACGAGCTTCACGCCGTCGAGACCGCTGGTCTTCAACGACCGGAGGAAGCTGGTCCAGAACGCCTCGGTCTCGCTATCACCGACATCGAAGCCGAGGACCTCGCGGCGCGTCGGCGGCCACGCCGATGGCGACGACCAAAGCCTGGGAGATGACACAGTGGTTGACGCGGGCCTTGCAATACGTGGCGTCGAGAAACACGTAGGGGTACCCGGTCACGCCGAGGTACCGGTCACGAAACGCAGCGACTTCCCGTCGAGATCGGCGCAAATCCGGAACACTTCGGACTTGGAGATGCCGGTATCGGCGTCGTGAGCGCCGATCACGCCAATGTCCCATCGTCCCGGGTGCGCTGAGACGTCTGGACGGAGTTCCAGAACGGTGTTCGCGCTGATCGCGAGCACGATCAGCCCGGCCCTGAACAAAAGGACCACGCCGCCGGGGGAGGCGAGCAGCGTCGCGCTGAAGTCCCTGGTGCTGTATTTCTCTGCGGATGCGACGTGGTTCGGTTTCAGGAAGGCTCGAGACGTGTGCGTGGCCGCGCAGTGTCGGCTCCGGACTATCGACAGACTGCCATCACCTGATGGCCGCTTCGGCACACGAGTCGTCCTGCGCCGTTTGGCCGGTGAGACCGTCCAGCGGCTGAACGGTCGGTACTGGTGCAGGGACGGCGGTTTCGCCCGGTTCCGGCGTTGACGTTTCGACCGGCACTGCGGAATCCGTTGTCGGTTCCGGAGTGGAGGTCGTTCCCGGGAGAGTGAAGGGCTGATCGGCTGCGAGTTTGGTGAACATCTCAGCGGCCACGGATTCCACCGGAACGACCTTGCCCGGAAAATCGGGATCCTCGGTGGTGCCGGGATATTGCACGAACAGCAGTCGGTCCAGATCGATGTCCTTAAGCGCCAGGGCCATCGATACCATCGTGTCGATGTCGGCCAACGAGGTCGACAACTGAATGTTGGTGGCTGCAGCATTGGCTAGTCTGACCAGGGTGGGGATGCTGGTCAGGGTTCCGTTGCCCTGCACGGTGCGCATGAGTGAGGCCATGTAGATTTGCTGCGAGGAGATTCGTGCCAGATCGCTGCGGTCGCCGACGCCCTTGCGGCTGCGCAGGAACGCGAGCGCGGTGTCTCCGGCGACGATGCTGGTGCCCGAGGGCAGGTCCAGTCCCGCAGCGGGGTCGTTGATGGCTGCATTCAGGCAGATGGGAACGCCGCCGACGGCGTCGCTCATCTGCACGACCCCGTCGAACGAGATCATCCCGGCGTAGGGGATGGTCAGCCCGGTCAACTCGGACACT
This sequence comes from Cryobacterium sp. N19, assembly GCF_002929595.1. Lineage (NCBI taxonomy): Bacteria > Bacillati > Actinomycetota > Actinomycetes > Micrococcales > Microbacteriaceae > Cryobacterium > Cryobacterium sp. N19. The sequence goes on from NZ_PJJR01000053.1 coordinate 58,155, forward strand.
GTTTTGACCACGCAGGGGAGTCCGCCACGAGACATCGCCTCGTTGACGGGCCGTGCGGCCATCGCCGAAAACTCGGTGCCGCTCGCGGCATCCGTGCAGGCGGGGTGCGCCACGATGAGATCGCGGGGGATGCTCACAACGACCGCGTTGCTGTGGTCGGCAGACACGTGCACGAGAATGTTCACATCGTTGAGAGTGCCGTCACGTTCACCGTACGCCGCGCTTTGCGTTGCATCGTTGTCGATGCCGACCAGCAGAATGTTGAAACCGTTTTCGTAGCTTTCGAGCTGTGGCACGGGCGCGGCCGTGTCACCCGTGGTGATGTCGATCGCGTTGTCGTCGACCGTCTTGCTGAAGCTCCACACCGCCACCGTAACCACCGCTGACGTGCTCGCTACGACAACGGCCAGCACGGTCGCCACCAGTCTGAGGGCGGCAGCATATGGATTCGAGCGTGTCAGCCGCCCGTGACGTGCTACTCCGACGATCCGCTTGCTTCGCCTGCCCGCGTCAACCACAGAGCTCCGTTCGTTGTATCCGATCAAGCCCCTCGACGTTGCGCTGGACCATTCCGAGGGTATCGCGCCTCCCGGGGATGACCGTGTTCACGCCCGCCCGGACTTCTGTGCGTCATGATTCCGCTGTAGGCTCCCTTCGTCTGTGCAGAAAGAACATCTGGAGGCTGCCCATGCCGCGAATCAAGCGGTTCGATCATGTTGGTGTGACCGTTCAGGATCTCGACCAGATGACGGCGTTCTTTGTTGGACTGGGCCTCGAGATCGAGGGCCGCACCTTCGTGGAGGGCAACTTTATATACATCGTCACCGCGATTCCCAACTCACGTTCAGAAATGGTCATGCTGAAGACGCCTGAGTGGGGACGGCGGTAGAGTTTTCCAGTTTTGTTCGACCGCATCCCGTACCGGGATCGCCCGACGCCATGGCCAACGAGCTCGGGCTCCGCAGCCTGTCGTTCGAAGTCGAGAATCTTCAAGCGCTGGTCGACCGGCTGGCCACGGAAGGGTACAGTCTGGTCGGCGGCATCGGCGAGTATGAGGGTGTCTGGCGCTTGGCGTACGTGCGAGGCCCGGAGGGAATCATTGTGGCTTTGGCGGAGCGGATGCGCTGACGCAGACGCGGCGTACCGGTTTACCGCGATAGCCAGCCAGCGGGCAGCTTGACTACGGTGCGACGTAGGCGGACACTGTTGGCACGTGCGGCGAGGTACTAGACATGACCATGCCGTCGGCCAACCATGTTGCCGTCAGATCGAGAAGCACGCGTGGCCCGGTCGCCTCGGGGTCGAGGGTACCCAAAACCACGGCGTTGAGGCGCAGGCCGTTCTCGGCAATCTCGCTGGCAGCCGCGCAGATACTCGTCGCGGTGAGGTCGACCTGTTGCACCACGAGGCAGTACGGGCCGGAACCGAGCCGGGCCAGGTAAATTCCGTAGGAGCCTCGAGGCGTGAGTCCGGAGGGTCGCACCATGCTGTAAGACGGTCCGAGGTCGGCCAATTCACCGGCCGAGGGGTCGACCGGTTGGTCGAAAAGCCCGGCAATGGCGCCGACCGCCGCTTCGTTCGGCAGCACGCCGGGTGTGTTCTCAGCTGAGCTGGGGCCGGCAGTGGCCGAAGAGCCGTTCTCGAACGTGGCCATGATGCCCTGCTGCAGCGCCTGGGCACCGAGCGTGCCCAAGACGCCAGCGGCCACCCCTGCGGCCAGCAAGATTGAACGCCAACGCACTCGGCCGGCCAGCGGCCGGTCATCGGTGACCGCGTTCGTGGATCTGTCGGCGGGTGGGGGAGCGGCGACACCGGACGCGAGATCCTTGGTGACCGCCATCGTGGTGGCACCCGCATCAGTCAGATCGGTACCGAACCGTTCCAGCAACTGGGCGACGGCATCCGCGCGCGCAGCGAGGTGCACGGTGAGCTGCCGCAGTCGGTGCTCGCTGGCTGTCGCACGCACGGTCGATCCAGCCTCCGTGCGTTCGAGCGTCGGCTCGGGCATTGCTGCGCGGGAGAAAACACTGGACTGCAGCTCCACCAGGTGCACTGCCGGGTCGATCTCGCCGGCGGGTGTCGGCTGTAACGGATGCGCGGCCCACCACAGCGCGTCCATCACGTCGTGTGCGTCCCGGTTGGTACCGATCAGGGTGGCAAATTCCTGGTCGAGATCCGCTCGCAGGGCATCGTTTCTTTCCGCGGCCGCTCGTAACTGGAGCGCCAGATTGTTCACTCGTCCCCGCATCGTTTACTTCACCCTATCGCTCGGCCGCCTGCCCCTTGGTAGCTCGGCACTGCCGTCCAGGCGCTACGTGGCGTGCTGTACGGATGAAGGCTAGATATTCGGGGTGGAGACTTCCTTGGTCGTAACGGGAGGTTTACTGCGTTTTAGGAGACCCGACAGTGCGAAAGTGATCCCGGCGATGATGAGCCCGAGAGTCAGGCCGAACACGGCCGACAAGCCAGTGTCGGTGAGCCAGACGACAGCCGGGCCGGCGGATTCGACCGAGTGCGTGACGACATGGAGCAGGTCGTAGGGGCCGTGCCAGAACGTCTCTGCGAGGTTTGCGATGACCAAGTGGCCGCCGACCCAGAGCATGGCGACCGTTCCAATGATGCCGATCACACGGAACACGGTGGGCATCGATGCCACGATGCGTGCGCCGGTACGTCGCACCTGGCGGGCGGGGTTCTCCATCAAAGCCAGGCCAATGTCGTCGATCTTGACCAATAGTGCGACGGCACCGTAGACGAGCGCGGTCATGCCGAGACCGATGACCACCAGGGCGCCGAGGGTCATCCAGATGCCGAAGTCGGGGTCGAGGCTGGCCAGCGCGATCAGCATGATCTCGGTGCTGAGGATGAGGTCGGTGCGGATTGCGCCGAAAATGAGCTTGCCCTCATCGCGGGATTCCGTCTCGTCGGCGACGTGATGGGTGCCGAACCATTCGGTGACTTTCTCCGCACCTTCGAAGCATAGATAGGTCCCGCCGAAGATCAGCAGAAACGGCAACACCCACGGTGCGAACGCGGACAGGAGAAGCGCGAGCGGGATGATGATGACGAACTTGTTGAACAGGCTGCCCAGCGCGATGCGCCAGACAACATGGAGTTCGCGTGCCGGCGAGAGCCCCTGCACATACTGCGGCGTGACGGCCGCATCGTCGATGACGACGCCCGCGGTCTTCGCGCTCGCCTTGAGGGCGGCCGTGAGTATGTCATCGACGACAGCAAGCAGGCCGACAGACATGTGGTACTCCTCGGGTGGGGCATCGCGCTCGCACGATGCAATGGCGGTGAGGTCCAGATTACCGTGGGGAGGTGAGCGAGAGTCGTCATGGTGGATTCAGGCGAGCGGATGCTCACGCTCGGCACCGCTCGCCGCCGCCAAGTGGCGGTCACCCGATCTGCTTGCGGGGTCAGAAGTCGAGTCGGCGGCCGAAGCTCCGTTGGCTCGGGGGCGGGCAGAGCAGAAGGCCTCACGGCCGAGCTGCACCATCTCATGGGGCTGGAGCCCGGCTGAATGCGCGGATGCGTCCTCGAGCACCGCTCGACACGGAAACATCCCTCTTTGCCGACGAACTGCGCAGGGCCGGGCATGTCGTTCACACACCCGACCTGTTCGATGGCCGTACCTTTGAAACCATAGACGAGGGCGTTGGCTACGCCGAGCAGGTCGGCTTCGGCGACCTGATTGACCGCGGCGCACAGACGGTCGCGGGCCTACCCGGAGACCTGATCTATGCGGGATTCTCCCTCGGGGTGCTCCCCGCCCAGAAGCTGGCGCAGACGCGCTCGGGCGCACGCGGGGCGCTGCTGTACTATTCCTGCGTTCCAGTATCCGAATTCAGCGCAGCCTGGCCGGATGACGTTCCGGTACAAGTGCACGGCATGGACGCCGACCCGATCTTCGTTGGCGAGGGTGACATCGATGCTGCCCGTGCGCTCGTCGAGTCGACGGACGCGGCGGAACTATTTCTCTACCCCGGAGACCAGCACTATTTCGCCGACAGCTCGTTGCCGTCGTATGACGCGGAGGCCGCCGCGCTGTCGCTGCACCGCACGCTCGTGTTTCTTCACTCAACCGCATAAAACGGATGTCCGAGACGCCGCCTACACTAAATGGCGTAGATCGGCCCCTGGAAAGGAACAAACCATGAGCACCACCTTCAGCAAAGAGGAAAAGGCAGCCATGCGGGCGGCTGTGGCCGAGGAGAAGGCCGCCAAGGCCGGTGCCGACCTGGCGGCAGCCTGCCTCGCTGCAATCGCCGACTTGACCGGCACAGACAAGGAGTTGGCCGAGACCCTGCACACGCTGGTTACGAGCCACACGAATCTGGCCGGGAAGACCTGGTACGGCATGCCGGCCTACGCCGATGGCGATGGCAAGGTGGTGGTGTTCTTTCAGAGCGCCGCGAAGTTCAAGGTGCGCTACGCCACCATCGGCTTTCAGCCAGACGCGCACCTTGACGACGGCGATTTCTGGCCGACCTCCTACGCCGTCACCAAACTGACCAACGCCGATCAGGATCGGCTGGTGGCATTGCTCAAGAAAGCCGTTGGCTAGCGCGACTTCACGCGCGCCCAGATCTGCGCCGTCCCGCGCAGGTCAGGCATCAAGCTTGACGCCGCGCGCGAGTCGGCAGACGGCCAGCATCGACAGAAAGGTTACCTGATCGCCCAGGAACCGATCGTCAGAGGGCTCAGGACACCCCACGAAGGTCGGCGATCGTCTTCCCGACGCGACGCGCGCGGGTGTCGTCACCCTTCGCATCCGCGATGGCCCGAGCATATTCTTTGCGGCGGCTGTAGGACAGCCTGTTCCAGGCGGCAGTAGCGTCGGAATCCTCCGCGAGCGCCAGTGCGAGCGGCGGCGGTACCTCGACCTCCCGCGGCTCGTCGTCACGCACAATAGTGACCTCCACGGCGTCTCCGCCGCCGAGTCCAGAGGCAGCCCGGTGTTCAGCACTCAGTCCCACGAGATTGAGCCCGCCCATGACAGCGGTCGTGTTGCGATAGCTGTACGTGCCGTTGAGCGTGATCAACACGGGAACGCGTTTGCCGCCGAGTTCTGCGACGACCGCGTCCGGGATCACGATGCCGATGTTGTTGCCGTTTTGCAATAAATTCGTGGTGAATCGAGGCATCCGTTGCGTACCGTTCCCTTCTCAGCGCCGACCCCGCCTCTCCGCGCGGCCGCACGGCGGGAACATTTTTGGGGTCGCTATCGTTGTCGCCAGTATGACAACTATTGGAATCATCGGTGCAGGAAACATTGGCAGCCAGGTCGCGCGAAAGGCGATTGAGAGTGGCTATGACGTCGTAATCAGCAATTCCCGAGGACCGGAAACCCTGGCAGACCTCGTGGCGGAACTGGGTCCGAAAGCGAGCGCTGGGTCCGCAGCGCAGGCCGCCGAGGCCGCCGACGTGGCGGTCGTCACCGTGCCGCTGAAGGCCTACGCGAACGTGCCCGTCGAACCCCTGTCCGGCAAGATCGTCATCGACACCAATAACTACTATTTCGAACGCGATGGACACATCGACGCCCTCGACAATGGCCAGGCGACCGTGACGGGCATGTTGCAGAAGCACCTGCCAACGTCTCGCGTGGCCAAGGGATTTAACCACATCACGGCCGCCGACATCACCGCGGATTCCTTCCCGACCGGGGACTCCGAGCGGCGCGCGCTGGCCACGTCCTCTGACTTTGCGGATGCCTCTGCCTTCGTTACCAAGCTCTACGACGAATTCGGCTTCGACACCGTCAATATCGGCCCCCTCGCCGAAAGCTGGCGCGTCGAGCGTGACCGCCCCGCCTATGGCGTGCGTCAGAACATCGCAGAGCTCGAGGCCAACCTGGCGAAGGCGCCGCGCACCGTCTGACCCAGCCCGGTGAACGGAGAAGTCACCTGGATCCGCACACGTCCGCCGACGAAGATTCCCACACTTGGTGGACCCACAGTGTTGGCGAGCGGCCTGTTTCTGCCGCTCAGTCTGGGCGTCGGGGCGGGCGGCACAGCCTATGTCTCGCAGAACGCACTGGGGGTGCTCACCAAGGTCAGTCCCGACGGCACGACGTTGCGAGTGCCAACCCCGGCGATGAACTCGGGGCCGTCTCCGTGCGTAACGGCACCGTTTACTACTCGACCAACACGCACCGCATCGGCGCTGTACTCGATGCCGGCGGGCGGTGTGGCCGCACCGTTGGCCGATCTCTTCGCCTATGAGAGCACGGCGAACCCGGCCGAGGTCAACACCTATGGGTTCGTCGACCTGCGGCAGTCCTGCCTCGACCAGTTCGATCCAGCGGCACCTACCGGCCCAGCCACCTATGCCGGAATCGTCGATACCCACCCCTACGCCAGCCTTCCTTTGGATGACGGCGTGTATGTAGCGGATGCCGGTGCTCACGCCGTTCTCAAGGTCGGTTACGACGGAACGGTGAGCACGGCCGCCGTACTCCCGGCCGGTGACCCGATCGTGGTTACTCCCGAGATCGCTGCCGGAGTCGGCTTCCCCGCCGGCACCGCCTCGAGTTTCTTGCGCAGCTGCGCAACGCAGAGCCGCAGATAGCCGGAGTCGTTGGTGTGGTGGGGCCCCCACACCTCGCTCAGCAGGAGCTCGCGAGTGACCAGCTTGCCGGGGTTGCGCAGCAGAACTTCTAGAATGCGCCACTCGGTTTGGGCGAGTCGAATGACCTCCGATGCCGCACCGGTCACCCGCTTGGCGGCGAGATCGACGGTGACGGCGCCGAACTGCACCACCGGTTCGTCGCCGACCGACGGCACGCGCCGGGTGAGAGCGCGGATTCGGGCGAGCAGTTCCTCGATGGAGAACGGTTTCGTAACGTAATCGTCGGCGCCGAGGTCGAGGGCGTCGACCTTGTCGGCGGCCCCGGTGCGGCCGGAGACCACGAGAATCGGCACCTGACTCCACCCCCGCACCGCCTCGATCACGGCCAGACCGTCGAGGCGCGGCATTCCGAGGTCGAGCATGACCAGGTCGGGGTGCTGTTCGATGACGGCATTGAGCGCGTCGGCGCCATCGCCGGCCGTGATGATCTCGTAGCCGCGCGCGCCGAGCGTGATGCGCAGAGCGCGCAGAATTTGCGGATCGTCGTCGGCGATGAGAATCTTCATTTGGGTTCCTCCCCGGCCGGGCCGTCCGGAATAGCCGTCAGGGCGATCACCATGGTGACTCCGCCACCGGGCGTGTCATCGGCGTCGAGCGTGCCGCCCCTGCCCTCGACGAACCCCCTGGCGATGGCCAGGCCGAGACCGAGACCGGTCAGGTTGTCGGTGTCGCCCAGTCTCTGGAACGGTACGAAGACATCCGCTCGCCGCCCGGCGGGAATTCCCGGTCCGTGGTCGGTCACTCGAATTTCCACCTGACCGGCGAACTCGCTGGCCGAGATCCGCACGCGCGTTCCGGCGGGAGCAAAGCGGATGCCGTTGGCCACGACGTTCACGATGGCCCGCTGCAACAGCCCCGCGTCGGCTAGAACCATGCTGAGCTGGGGGCCGAGGTCCAGGTCGACCTGCTCGGGACCGAGTTCGAGCTCGTCGAGGGCCGGAAGAACCACGACGGCCACATCGACCGGGCCCCGCCGCACGGCCAGCGCGCCGGCCTGCAGTCGGCTCACATCGAGCAGGTTCGTGATGAGCGCCGAGAGCGATTCCAGACTTTCGTCGGCGGTCGCGAGCAACTCGGCGCGGTCGTCGGCGCTCAGCGCAACGTCGGTGGCGCGCAGCCCGCTCACGGCCGCGGTGGCCGACGCGAACGGGCGACGCAGGTCATGTCCGACGGCAGCGAGCAGGGCGCTCCGCACCCGGTCGGCCTCGGCTAGCGGCGCGATCGCATCGCCTCCTGTGAAGCGACCGGCCCACCGGGCAGCGACTGGGTCGCGCCGCTCAGGGTCGTGATGGTTGTGAAGCCGCTCACGTTCTGAATCATGCCGGCAGCGATGAGCACGATCGCGGCCACAATGGACAACGGCAACAGCAGGCGCAGGATGCCGCGGGTCAGGTCCACCCAGAAATTGCCGATCGTGCCGGCCCGTACGGCAGCGAACGCCCGCACGAGGGCTATGGCCACGCACAGCCCGACCGCGGCCGAAACGAAGTTCTGCACGGCCAGGCCGAGAAGCTGCACCGAATACCCCATGGTGACGTCGGGGGAGTAGGACTGCCAGTTGGCGTTGGTGACAAACGAGATGGCGGTATTGAACGAGAGCCCTTCCGGGATAGCCGGAAAGCCGAGGGCGTAGGGCAATACGGCCTGCAGCCGCTGGAGGCCGTAGAGCAGCAGTACTCCGACGAAGGAGATCGCCAGCGCACTGCGCAGATAGGATTGCCAGGTCTGTTCGGAGCGCGGATCGACACCGATCAGTCGGTAGAAGCCGCGCTCGATGCGCAGGTTCCGCCGGCTGGTGTAGATGAGCGCTATGTAGTCACCGAGCGGGCGATAGATGAGGGCGAGAACCAGAGCCACGGTTGCCGCCTGCAGGGCAACCAACCAGTTATCCATTAGAACGACTCCGGCTTTATTAGGGCAACGAGCAGGTAGACGATGGCGGCCACGGTCAGACCGGCGGCAATGACCGAGAACACGATCACAGTTTCTCGACCCCCCAGGCGACAAACGCGACGAGGGCGAACAGGGCACAGACGCCCAGGAGATAGACAAGGTCGAGCATGAAAGCTCCTTCTGCGGCGGCGAGAGATAGACGTGGCGGCGCGGGTTGTGTGCTGCACCGGAGAAAGTAGACACCCGCCGGGAACGGGACGGGACGATCCTCACGACTTCCATACGCCGCACGCCGCAAAGCTAACGACATTGCCGCGGGCAAAGGTCGTCGGACAAATCCTTCTGGCCACTGAACCATTCCCCGTGGTAACTCGTGGTAGCTCCAAGGACCCCTCTGCCTCGCACCACAGCACCGGTACCACTCATCGAATAGCAACACTTCATCACGCACCAATTCGAAAAGCGTGCACCGAGAGAAGGAAGCAATCATGAACAGCAGAATTTGGCTCAAGGTCGGGCCCGTCGTCGGGGCGGTTGCGCTCAGCGTTCTTGCGCTGACCGCATGCTCGCAGGGAACGACGGCACCGGCTGCCGACACATCAAGTTCATCCAGTGCGACGAGTGACGCCGCCGACAAGCCGGCTCTGGCCACCGCGGACAGTTCGCTCGGCACGATCGTCGTCGATACCGCCGGGATGACCCTGTATGTGTTCGACAAGGACGTCGCCGACTCCGGCAAGAGTACCTGCGAGGGCGAATGCCTCGTCAAATGGCCAGCCGTCATCGCCGAATCCGACACCCCCACCGTTGACGGTGTGACCGGCACGGTCGGTGTCATCACCCGCACCGACGGCACCAAGCAAGTCACCCTCAATGGGCTTCCGCTCTACTACTGGGCGGGCGACGCTGCTGCCGGTGACACCACCGGCGAGGGTGTTGGCGGCGTTTGGTGGGTTGTCGCTCCCAACGGCGACAAGATCGCTGGATAACGTCCTCAATCAGGCGTCGTCTCGCAGACCCCGTACCTGTCGGCACCGCGAAGCCGAGGGGTACGGGTGCTCCGGCACCGGGCAGAATAGACGAGTGTATGTTCTGGTGCGGCAAGCGAGCGGGGGCGACGTGCTCGTCGACCCGCTGGACGATGCCGGCTTCCCGCTCGAGACTGCCCGCCGACTCACCATGAGCGAGTTTCACTCGTTCGTGAAGTCCCGCGAGCCGACAACGCGCGTGCCAGCGGGGCAAAACGCCGCTGCGCCCCGCTGGGTCTGGGAAGACACCGCCCGAATCTATCCCGTTCTGCTCGCGGCCGGGATCCGTGTGGACCGTTGCCATGATCTCCGCCTCTGCCACGTGATCCTGAAGAATTCCGCCCTCACGATGACGAGCCCACTCGCGCTGGCCGCACCAGGTCGCTGGGATGTGGCGAGCTTGGGACCGATCGACGAGGCGGAACCTCGGGCGACGCTGTTCGACCTCGACGTCGACGGTGACGCGGCCGATGAATTTGACGCTGACGGCTCCGGTGGTGCCGCTGCCGATGACTCCGGCGCAGCGCGCGAGTTTCGACGCCAGCTCGACGCCGTGGCATCCGCTGGCGAACCGGGACGACTGCGGCTGCTGCTGGCGGCCGAATCCGCCGGTGCCCTCGTAGCCGCGGAGATGCGTTATGCCGGACTGCCCTGGCGCACCGACGTGCACGATGTGCTCCTCACCCGGGAACTGGGGCCGCGGGTCGCGCCCGGGGTACGGCCGGAGCGTCTGGAGCTGCTGGCCCAGCGCATCCGTTTCGAACTGGATGATCCGGACCTCAACCCTGACTCCCCGCAGGATTTGTTCAAGGCGCTGCAGCGAGTGGGCCTCAACGTCACGTCCACGCGCGGGTGGGAGCTGCAGAAGCTGGAGCATCCGGTCATCGAACCGTTGCTGCAGTATAAGAAACTGGCTCGGCTGCTCAGCGCCAACGGCTGGACCTGGATGGAATCCTGGGTCATCGACGGCCGATTCCACCCCGACTACGTACCCGGAGGTGTCGTGACCGGTCGCTGGGCCACCCGCGGTGGGGGAGCGCTGCAGTTGCCCAAACAGATTCGCGGTGCCGTGGTCGCCGACGACGGCTGGAAACTCGTCGTCGCCGATGCCGCCCAACTCGAGCCGCGAATCCTCGCGGCGCTCGCACAGGACACGAGCATGGCCACGGCCGGGCGCGGAACCGACCTGTATGCCGGAATTGTGTCGAGCGGCGTCGTCGAAACTCGAGACCACGCCAAGGTCGCCATGCTCGGCGCCATGTACGGCGCCACGACCGGGGAAAGCGGTCGACTGATGCCCCGCCTCGCCCGCGCCTATCCCCGGGCGATCGCTCTGACCGAGTCGGCCGCCCGCGCGGGAGAACGTGGTGAGGTCGTCACGACCAGACTTGGGCGATCGTCGCCGATCCCGGGACCGGGTTGGCACGAAGCCCAGGCGCAAGCCTATGATCCGGCGGCAACAGCGAGCGATGAGCGGCGCGCCCGCAGTCAGGCCCGCGACTGGGGACGCTTCACCCGCAACTTTATCGTGCAGGGCAGTGCCGCTGAATGGGCCCTGTGCTGGATGGCCGAGATCCGCCGCGAGCTCACGGCCTTGCCAGGCCCTGCACCTCGCGATCGCGCGGTAGCGGCCCGCTCCGAAGCGGATGCCGCCCCCGGCACAGCCCCCGAGTCCGGTTCTCTCGACGAGCGGTCGACGTCGCAGGCTCCGGGGGCCCGCCCGCCCTTCGACGCCGAACCGCATCTGGTGTTCTTTCTGCACGACGAAGTGATCGTGCACACGCCGGCGGAGCAGGCCGACGCTGTGGCTCAGATCATCGTCACGGCCGCCGAGACGGCGGGGCGGCTGCTCTTCGGCGACTTTCCGGTCGACTTCATGCTCACGGTGGCCACCGTAGACAACTACGCCCAGGCCAAGTAGCCGGTCAAAGTCGACCTGCGTGACGGGTGTGCGGTGCGGGTATGCGGGTCTGGGCGCGCAGAAAGGCGGGCCCCGCGCTGTGTGCGTGGGGCCCGCCTGGTGTTCCTGCAAGGGAATTCTGTGGGGGTTGGTCTGGTGGTTAGCCCTTTTTGATGACGACGGTGGTGTTGTCGGTGTAGTAGTTGCGTTGGAAGTCGATGATGGTGGTGGTTTTTGCGATCACGGCGCAGTTGGCGACCTTGGTGTCTCTGCCGAATTTGTTGTCTTTGATGATCGTTCCCTTGAGTGGGCCGTAGGCTTTTTCGGCGATGTTGACGGTGCAGGCGCCGTTGTTGGCGAAGTTGTCGGTGAAGCTGAAGTTGGAGACGACTCCGCGGTCCTGGGTGATTTGCACGGCGGCGCTGTGTGAGTCGGTGAGGCGGTTGCCGGTGACTGTGACGTTGTTACCGATCTGTACTTGGATGGAGTCGTCGTGGCTGGGTGATCCGCCCTGGTTTGGGTCGTTGAGGTAGTGCATGTGGTCGTGGATCCAGCTGTTCTGAATGAGCACGTTGCTGCCGGTGACGTGGATGCCGTCGATGACGTTGTGGATGTTCAGGCGGGTGGCGGTGAAGTTGTAGCCGTAGATGCCGTTGGCGTCGGGTGAGGCGACGGTGGGGAACAGTTCGGTGTCGGTGATCACGAGGTTGCTGTAGCCGCCGAGGTTGTTGATCAGGGCGCCGGGACCGTTCATGGTGCGGCCGCGGATGATGGAGTTTTTGATGGTGACGTTGGCGGCGCTGATTTTGATCAGGCCTCTCACGTCGAGGCCGTTCAGGACGGTGCCGGGGGTGGTGACGTTGATGTCCCCGTTGACGACCTTCAGGCTGGTGCCGGCGGGAACACCGGTGTTCGTCGCGGTCGGCGTGCCCGCCGTCGGCCGAGCCGAAGTCGGTGTGGGCGTCGGCGTCGGGGTAGGAGCCGGTGCCGGGGTGGGTGCCGGGGTGGGTGCGGGGACGGTTTTGGCGGTGTAGCCGACGATGGTCATGTCGACGGTGACGTTGGCGGTGGCGCTGGCGACGGTGAGGGTGCCGTCGGATTTGCTGGTGACGGGGACGGTGTAGGTGCGTTCGGGGCCGTCGCCGGTGGGGGCGGTGAAGTAGTAGCGCTGGGTGTTTTCCGGGCCGACGAGAACTTTGATGTCGGTGCGGGCGGCGGCGGTGGTGTCGAACATGACCTGCACGGAGGCGGCGTCGGCGGGGATGGTGCCGAGGTCGGTGGTGACCTTGCTGCCGGCGGGGACAGCGACGGAGGCGGTGGTGGTGGCGGCTTGGGCCGGCAGCACGGCGAGGCCGCTGAACGCGACGGCGAACGCGCCGGCGGCGGCGATCAGGGCCAGGCGGCGCGACGGGCGACCAGCGGGGCGAAGGGTGGAGCGTGAAGCGAAAGCAGTGTTGGACATGGGTCACATTTCGTCTAGTGCACGGATTCGGGGGGTGCGGGTGAGCGGCTGTGGAGGGGGCCGCGTCGTGTGAAATGAGTATTGCCCACTATGGGCATTGTCACAATCGAATACGGGTTTTTCTCAGGTTCACCCCCCGTTCCGGGGTAGACGAAAACCCGGAAACGGGCACAAAAAAGCGGCCGGACCTGCAATAACAGGGCCGACCGCATCCGTATAACGAATGTGGAGTCTGTGCACGATTCCCCGTATGCGCTGTCCCAATGCGGCCTCTGGTGGTCACAGATGTGCGTTCGCGGCCGACGAAGCCTCGCCTACACCGGGCCCCGGGAAGGCCCGTCAGGTGCTTGTCAATGCGCAGGTGGCTGGGGCATAATGGCGCTATCGGCTCGCTGCGCTCTGGCGGTCGAACAATTTCACATTCACCATCGTGCCCACAGCAGTGAGTTGAAAGTAGCTCAGCGTTGCAAGCGCGGTCGTTCCGAGGTCGTTGGGGAAGACGCACCTACTAGGAACGGAGAAACACGATGGATGCAACACCTAACCGTCGGACGCGGATTGCGCGGGGGGTGCTTTTTGTGCACTCCTCTCCGCGGGCCGTCTGCCCGCATGTCGAGTGGTCGGCTGGCCGTGCGCTCGGCGAGGCTGTCAACTTTGCCTGGTCAGAACAACCGGCTCTGCCCGGATCCCATCGGGCCGAATATTACTGGGAGGGATCCCCGGGTACCGGCGCGGCACTCGCATCCGCTCTGCGAGGGTGGGAGCAGTTGCGCTTTGAAGTCACCGAAGACGCCGGACCGGGTTCGGATGGCGGTCGCTGGCTGCACACGCCTGAGCTGGGAATCTTCTACGCACAGACCGACAGCGTGGGTAATGTCGTCGTGCCGGAAGATCGCATTCGATCGGCGATGGAGCGTGCCGGAGCCAACGCGATCGAATTGCACCGGGAGCTGCGCCTGGCCCTCGGGCAAACCTGGGACGACGAGCTTGAACCGTTCCGGCAGGCCAGCGATCTGAACGCCGTGGTGTGGCTGCACCAGGTCGGCTGATCAGACCGGTTCCCCAATGCGTGCGGTTCGCCCGTGATGGCGTGGCCTGTCGACCGGTGATACTCCCGGTGGCAATCCCACGAAGTCGACGTCTGTTCCCGTGAACACGGCCAGATTCGGCGAATCGCCTTACAGAAATGACCCCGTCCGAATCCGGACGGGGTCATTCTCATCTGCAGTACTTAGACGGAACGGAATGCCACGACCGCGTTGTGCCCGCCGAACCCGAAGGAGTTGCTCAGCGCGAGCAGGTCTCCGGCAGGGAGCGCCCGCGGAGTGGTCACCACGTCGAGCGGAATTTCCGGGTCCTGCGACGTGAGGTTGATCGTTGGCGGTGCGGTGCGCTCGGCGAGAGCCTTCACCGTGAAGAACGCCTCGAGGGCACCGGCACCTCCGAGCAGGTGGCCGGTTGATGCCTTCGTGGCCGACACCGGGATACCGTCGAGCAGGTTACCGAACACTCGCTTGAGAGCGTTGTACTCGGCGATGTCTCCGACCGGGGTGCTCGTGGCGTGAGCGTTGATGTGGGATACCTCAGCGAGGGTCGCACCGGCATTTTGCACCGTCGACACCATGGCGCGGGCAGCCGCGGTTCCCTCAGGGTCAGGCGCGGTGACGTGGTACGCGTCGCTGTTGACGACGCCGCCGACGAGCTCAGCGTAGATGTGCGCTCCACGTGCCTTGGCGTGCTCTTCGGTCTCGATGACGAGGGCGGCAGCGCCCTCGCCGAGAACGAAACCATCGCGGGTCACATCGTACGGGCGGCTCGCGGTGGCCGGGTCGTCGTTGCGGGTCGACAGGGCGTGCATCGCCGCGAACGAGGCAATCGGCAGCGGGTGAATCGCGGCTTCGGAGCCGCCAGCAATAACGACATCGGCCAATCCGGCCTGCAGGCGGTTGTAGGCGTTGACCAGAGCTTCGGTGCTCGAGGCACAGGCGGAAACAACCGTGGTGATACCGGCACGGGCGTGCAGGTCCATGCCAATGGCCGCTCCCGGGCCGTTGGGCATGAGCATCGGCACGGTCATCGGCAGCACGCGGCGCGGGCCGCGTTCGCGCAGCGTGTCCCACGCGTCCAGCAGGGTCCACACGCCACCGATTCCGGTGGCCCAGTCCACGGCGAGGCGCTCAGGCTCGACCTCGGGAGTGCCGGCATCGGCCCAGGCTTCGCGCCCGGCGATCAGCGCGAACTGGCTGGACGGGTCGAGGCGTTTGACCTCAAAGCGCTGCAGCACATCTGCGGTCTTCACGCGCGCCTGTGCGGCAAAAGTTACGGGAATAGCTGTTTCAGCGACCCAGGCCTGCTCGAGGGTGGTGGTGCCCGATTCGCCGGCCAGAAGGGCCGCCCAGGTGTCGACCGCCGTGCCGCCCAACGGCGTAGTGGCACCGATACCGGTGATAACGATTTTCTTGGTCATAAGTCAACTCTCCATGGAACGACAAACGTGTGGGCCGGCGCGTTCCAGCACCAGCCCAGTGAACAGGTCGGCCGTTTGCCGGCCGACCTGGTTCAGGCTTGGGCCTAGTCCTGGGCCTTCACGATGAACTCGACGGCGTCGCCGACGGTCTTGAGGTTCTTGACCTCTTCGTCGGGGATCTTCACGTCGAACTTCTCTTCTGCGTTGACGACAATGGTCATCATCGAGATGGAGTCGATGTCCAAGTCGTCGGTGAACGACTTGCCCAGTTCAACCGTGTCGGTTGCGATTCCGGTCTCGTCGTTGATGAGCTCGGCCAGGCCGGTCAGAACTTCTTCGGTGGACAATGCCATGATATTTCTCCTTGAGGGGTGTCTCGGTTGACCGAGACCTAGTTTAGGGGGTGGGTAGGTTAGGGCAGCACAACGACTTGCGCACCGAACACGAGTCCGGCTCCGAAGCCGATCTGCAGTGCGAGTCCGCCGCTGAGCTCTGGGTGTTCCTCGAGCAGGCGGTGGGTGGCGAGAGGGATCGAAGCCGAGGAGGTGTTACCGGTCGTGGCGACATCGCGGGCGATGACCACGGACTCCGGCAGCTTGAGCTGCTTGGCGAACTCATCGATGATGCGCATGTTGGCCTGGTGCGGAATGAACGCCGCCAGGTCGGCGCTCTCGATCCCGGCGACTTCGAGGGCCTTCTTAGCCACCTTCGCCATGTCCCAGACGGCCCAACGGAAGACAGTCTGTCCTTCCTGACGCAGGGTGGGCCAGTCGGCTTCGCCGCGACGGTACTCCTGCAGGGTGTGATTCATGGTGATCGCGTCTGCTTTGGAGCCGTCCGAGCCCCACACTGTGGTAGAGATTCCGGGGTAGTCGCTCGGGCCGATGACGATGGCGCCGGCGCCGTCGCCGAGGAGGAAGGAGATGCTGCGGTCGGTCGGGTCGACGAGGTCTGAGAGCTTCTCTGCGCCGATGACGAGCGCGTAGTGTGCAGCCCCCGTGCGAATCAGGGCGTCGGCCTGGGCTACGGCATAGGCGTAGCCGGCGCAGGCCGCGTTGATGTCGTAGGCGGCGGCCGGATTGGTGCCGACGCGGTCGGCCACGACAGCGGCGATCGATGGGGTCTGGCGGCTGTTGCTGATGGTGGCGACGATAACGGCGTCGATCAGGGCCGGGTCGACGCCGCTCTTCTCGATGGCCTCGCGGGCGGCATCCGTTGCGAGATCGACGGCGCTGATGTCCTGGCTGGCCCGGGCACGTGTGATGATTCCGGTGCGCTGCTGAATCCATTCGTCCGAGGAATCGATGGCTTCAACGAGGTCGTCGTTGGGTACGAGGTTTTCACCGCGGGCAGCGCCCACGGACAGAATGCGGGTGTACTGCGGTCCGTGGGACTGCTGGAGTGTGGGCTTTGGCATTGTCTCTTTCGTCACATTCTCTCGTGCTTCAGTACTGCTGGCACAGTTAGGACTGCTGGTCGATCATGGCCCAGGCGGCGGGCAGGTCGTCCGGGGTCTTGATGGCGACGCTGGGGACGCCTTTCAGGGCTCGTTTCGCGAGCCCCACGAGGGCGCCGGCGGGCGCCACCTCGATGATTCCGGTGACTCCCGCTTGAGCGAAAGCCTCCATGCACCTGTCCCACCGTACCGGCGACGACACCTGACCGACGAGCAGATCCACAAAATGGATGCCGTCGCTCATTTGGCTGCCGTCGCGGTTGGTCCAGATCGGGAGCGTCGGATCGGCGGGGCTGAGCGAGTCGGCGACCATGGTCATCCGTTCGACGGCTGGCTTCATATACCGGGTGTGGAATGCACCGGCGACCTGCAGCGGGATGACTCGGGCCCGGTGTGGGGGAGTCGCGGCGAGGTCCGCGAGGGCATTGAGGGCCCCGGCGACGACGATCTGCCCGCTCCCGTTGAAGTTGGCCGGTTCGAGACCCAGTTCAGCGACCCGCGCGAGCAGTTCGCTCTCATCGGCCCCGATTACGGCACTCATACCGGTGGCCTCCAGCGCGGAAGCCGCCTGCATGGCGAGGCCCCGTTCGCGCACGAAGCGCACGGCCTCGCCGTTGGTCAGGATGCCAGCGCCAGCGGCCGCGGTCAGCTCGCCGACCGAGTGCCCAGCGATACCGGCAATGCGGTCGCGGCGTCCATCGGTCAGCAGGGCTTCGAGGGTGAGGATGCCGGCAGCGACGATCAGAGGCTGGGCGATCGCCGTGTCGCGAATGGTGTCGGCGTCACTGACCGTGCCGTGGGCGACGAGGTCGAGCCCGACCTCGTCGGAAATTTGGCGGAGGCCCGCGTCGAAGGCGGGCAGAGCCAGCCAGGGTTCAAGGAATCCGGGAGTTTGGGAGCCCTGACCCGGGCAGACGACAACGATCACTTAGTTAGTCTTCCAATCTGGTGACGTAAATGAATGTGTAGATCGCACTAAGTATCCAAGAAAGCTTTGTCGACAGTAGTACATTCGCCGGTTTCCCCGGGCTGGATCAGCGGCGTCGGCTGGATCCGTCGTGGTCGCTGATCGAGCCGATGATCAGCGCGGACTGCAGAATGAGTGCCTCGCGGGCTCCCGTGGCGTCGTAGCCGATGACCTCGGACACGCGTTTCAGGCGATACCGAACGGTGTTCGGGTGCACGAAGAGTTCGCGAGCGGTCGCCTCCAGCGAGCGGCCATTGTCGAGATAGCACCAGAGCGTGGTGAGCAGCTCGGTGGAGTGGGCCTGCAGTGGCCGATAGATGCGATGGATGAGCGTGGCCCGGGCGAGCGGATCGCCAGCGAGGGCACGTTCGGGGAGCAGATCGTCGGCCTGCACCGGGCGAGGCGCATTGCGCCAGGAGCGAGCGACCGCGAAACCGGCCAGCGCGGCCTTCGCGCTTTTCGACGCGTCCACGAGGTTGGGGACCTCGTGGCCGAGCACCAGGTGGCCGGGGCCGAAGATCGGCTCGAGCTGCATGGCGATTTCCATGAAGGTGAGGGCAGCGGCCGTACCGACGTCCTCGCTGTCGACCGGCGCCGGACGGGCCCGACCGATCACGAGCACGAGGCGGTTGCCCTGAACTCCGATCAAAACGTCAGCAGCCATGTGCCGGGCGGCCCGTCGCAGCTGGTCGACGTCGAGCATTTGCGGCGTCGTGCCGACCAAAACGCAGACCTCGCCGTGGCCGTGCCAGCCGAGGGCCGCGATGCGACTGGGGAGTTCGTCGTCATATTCCCCGCTGAGAATAGAGTCGACGACGAGCGCTTCGAGTCGTGCGTCCCAGAGCCCGCGTGCCTCGGCGGCGCGAGCGTAGACATCCGCTGCCCCAAAAGCGATCTCCCGGGAGTAGAGCAGAATGGCCTCGCGCAGGGCCTCCCCACCGTCCTTGACCCGTTCCTCGACGACTTCAACCGTTACGCGAATGAGCTGCAGCGTCTGCTGCAGGCTCACCGAGCGCAGCAGTTCGCGGGGGGCGGCGCCGAAGACGTCAGCGGCGATCCACGGCGTTGACCGGGGGTCGTCGAACCACGAGATGAAACTCGTGATTCCGGCCTGGGCGACGAGGCCGACCGCCGACCGCCGTCCTGGTGGCATATCGCCATACCAGGACAGCGTGTCCTCGAGCCGCTTGAGCGTCTGGGTGGACAGCTCGCCGGAGATGGTGCGCAGCCAGTTGAGAGTCTGCTCTTTCGTCTTGGGCGCCGGTGCCACGGTTTCTTAGCTCTCGCCCCCGGCAGAGCCGGTGGTGCCCGCGCTCACATCGTGCAGGCGATACTTGGCAATCGCCTGGCCGGCGAGGCTCCGGTCAACTTCACCGCGACGGGCGAGCAGCTCCAGGGTGCGCACGACCATGGACGGACCGTCGATCTTGAAGAATCGACGTGCCGCCGGACGGGTGTCCGAGAAGCCGAAGCTGTCGGCGCCGAGCGTTGCAAAGTCGCTCGGAACGAACTGCCGAATCTGATCCGGAACGGCGTGCATGAAGTCGGACACGGCCACGAACGGACCGGCTGCTCCCTCGAGCTTCGCCGTGACATACGGAACGCGCGGCTCGTCGTCGGGGTTGAGGAAGTTGTGTTCCTCGGCGGCAAGACCATCGCGGCGAAGCTCGGTCCAGGACGTGACCGACCAAACATCGGCCGACACACCCCAGTCGTCGGCGAGCAGCTTTTGCGCCTCAAGCGCCCACGGCACGGCGACGCCGGAGGCCAGCAGCTGAGCCTTCGGACCACTCACAGCGGATGCGCTCACCCGGTGGATACCGTGCAGGATTCCGTCCACGTCGACATCGTCGGGCTCGGCCGGCTGAACGGCCGGCTCGTTGTAGACCGTGATGTAGTACATGACGTTCGGGTCGGTGTGGGTTCCGCCGTACATGCGATCGAGTCCGGCGCGCACGATGTGGCCAATCTCGTAACCGTACGCAGGGTCGTAGGAGACCACGGCCGGGTTGGTCGACGCCAGCAGCGGCGAGTGACCATCGGCGTGCTGCAGCCCCTCACCGGTCAGCGTGGTGCGTCCGGCCGTGGCTCCAATGATGAACCCGCGGGCCATCATGTCGCCGGCCGCCCAGAGGGCGTCGCCGGTGCGCTGGAATCCGAACATGGAGTAGAAGACGTAGACCGGAATGAGCGGTTCACCCTGGGTGGCATACGAGGTACCCACGTTGGTGAACGCCGCGGCAGCCCCGGCTTCATTGATGCCCACGTGCAGAATCTGGCCCTGCGGACTCTCCTTATAGGAGAGCAGCTGGGCGTGGTCAACAGACGTGTAGTGCTGGCCGTTGGGGTTGTAGATCTTGGCGGTGGGGAAGAACGCGTCGATGCCGAAGGTGCGGGCCTCGTCGGGGATGATCGGAACGATACGGTTGCCGAAGTCCTTGGCCCGCACGAGCTCCTTGAGCAGCCGCACGAAGGACATCGTCGTGGCGATTTCCTGGGTTCCGGAACCCTTTTTGGCGACCTTGTACGTCTCGTCGCCAGGCAGATTGAGCGCGGTGTGCCGGGTGCGACGCTCCGGCAGGTAGCCGCCGAGCGCACGACGCCGCTCGTGCATGTACTCGATCGCTTCGTCCTTGTCGCCGGGGGAGTAGTACGGCGGCAGGTACGGGTTTTCCTCGAGCTGAGCATCCGTGATCGGCACGTGCATGCTGTCACGGAAGGACTTGAGGTTGTCGAGGGTCATTTTCTTCATCTGGTGGGTCGCGTTGCGGCCCTCGAAGCTCGGGCCGAGGCCGTAGCCCTTGATCGTCTTTGCCAGAATGACGGAGGGCTGTCCCTTGTGCTCCGATGCGGCCTTGAACGCGGCGTAGACCTTACGGTAGTCGTGGCCGCCGCGCTTGAGGTTCCAGACCTCGTCGTCGCTCAGGTGTTCGACCAGCTTGAGGGCGCGCGGGTCGCGGCCAAAGAAGTTCTCACGTACGTAGGCGCCGCTCTCGGCCTTGTAGGTCTGATAGTCGCCGTCGGGCGTGACGTTCATGAGGTTGATCAGGGCGCCGTCGACGTCGTTCTTGAGCAGGTTGTCCCACTCGCGGCCCCAGACCACCTTGATGACGTTCCAGCCGGCACCGCGGAAGAAGCTCTCCAGCTCCTGGATGATCTTGCCGTTACCGCGCACCGGGCCGTCGAGACGCTGCAGGTTGCAGTTGATCACGAAGTTGAGGTTGTCGAGGCCTTCGTTGGCTGCGACCTGCAGCTGGCCGCGGCTTTCCACCTCGTCCATTTCGCCGTCGCCGAGGAACGCCCAGACCTGCTGGTCGCTCGCGTCCTTGATGCCACGGTTGGTCACGTAGCGGTTGAGCTGCGCCTGGTAGATGGCGTTGATGGGGCCGAGCCCCATCGACACGGTCGGGAACTGCCAGAATTCCGGCATGAGGCGTGGGTGCGGGTAGGACGAGATGCCGTCGGGAGCGTGCGACTTCTCCTGGCGAAACCCGTCGAGCTGGTTCTCGGTCAGGCGGCCCTCGAGGAAGGCACGAGCATAGGTGCCGGGGGAGGCGTGTCCCTGGATGAAGATCTGGTCGCCACCGCCCGGGTGATCCTGGCCGCGGAAGAAGTGGTTGAACCCGACTTCATAGAGGGCAGCGGATGACGCATAGGTCGCGATGTGCCCGCCGACAGCGATGCCGGGGCGCTGAGCGCGGTGCACCAGAACGGCAGCGTTCCAGCGAATCCAGGCGCGGTAGCGGCGCTCGATGTCTTCGTCACCGGGAAAGTCGGGTTCGTTCTCCGTGGCGATGGTGTTGATGTAGTCCGTCGTCGGCACCATGGGAACGCCGAGGTGCAGCTCTTTCGAACGCTTCAACAGGCTGAGCATGATCTCGCGTCCGCGTTCGTGACCGTGTTCGGCAACGAGCGAATCGAGGGATTGCGACCACTCGGCCGTCTCCTCCGGATCGGAGTCGGCGTTGTTCGTAGAGTACGGGTCCTGGTCGTTGACCGTCACAGTCGACCTCTCCTTGGGGTTTATGCAGCGATGGTGCTTCGTGGGGGCATTCTTTCGCCACCACGAAGGCACGTGCCGTAAATGAGCAGGTTGGATTGCAACCAGCGGCACCACGTAAGCCTACAGATTTTTACTCGTCGTCCGCAGACGGAGGGTTCACCAGCCAAATTTCACGAGGACGGATCCACGCGGTCTGTGAATCCGCGCACATTGCGGGGCTAGAGTGTGTCACCGGCCAATCCGTGCGCGCAGGCGCACCAGGAAAGGAGCATTTATGGCTCTCGAAAACGACACCCAGGCACCCGACTTCAAACTGATCAACCAGTTCGGCGAAAGCGTTCAGCTCAGCCAGTACCGGGGAACGAAGTCGGTCGCGCTCGTCTTCTTTCCGCTGGCCTTCTCCGGAATCTGCAGCGGTGAGCTGTGTGAGTTGCGCGACAACCTCGCTCTGTTCGACGATGGCGGCGTTGAACTGATTGGCATTTCGGTCGACTCCCGACACGCCCTGCGGGCCTTTGGTGAGCAGGAGAAATATACCTTTGACCTGGTCGCGGATTTCTGGCCGCACGGCGCCGTCGCAAAGGAATATGGCGTCTTTCTCGAGGAGAAGGGCTTCGCCAATCGCGCGACTTTTCTGATCGACCCGAGCGGCATCATCCGTTCCAGTTTCATCACCGCACCGGGCGAGGCGCGGTCGATTGAGTCGTATCGGGCCGCGCTCGAGCAGTTGGCACCGGTTCTCTGAACCCGTCGGGTCGCCAATCGCGCAGCGACTCTGACCTATACTGAGAACGCCCGCGACAAACGTCGTCGCCGGGGCCTTTAGCTCAGTTGGTAGAGCGCCACGTTTACACCGTGGATGTCATCGGTTCGAGCCCGGTAGGGCCCACAGAGATTTCTCCCACAGCTTGTGATCGTGAGGTCGAATGACACGCACGATGCAGGTGCGTCCGGATTGGGTGCGTGCTCAGTGACTGATCGGCTGGCCTTCGGTGCCGCGGTGGAACAGCTGTCGCTCGCTCACGAGAGTCGCGCGAGCATCTGTGAGCCTTTTCTTCAGGTGCTGCCGGTCAACGCCGCAGCCGTCTGCACGCTCGTGAATCCATTTGGACGCGAAACAGTCTGCGCGAGCAATCCGATGGCCGCGCTCTTTGATGAGCTGCAATTGGACCTGGGTGAAGGGCCATCCTGGGACGCGCTGCACACTCGGCGCCCCTTGCTCATTAATAATTTTCAGACGTCCACGGGCGCGACCTGGCCGACACTAATGAACGCCTCCAGGCACACCGGTGTGCATGCCGTCTACGCCTTTCCGCTGAGCTTGGGGTCGCTCGATATCGGTGCCGTTTCCCTGTTTTCGAACCATTCCGACGGGCTGTCTCCCGCACAGATTCTCGATGCGCAAGTGCTCGTGCACATTGCTTCCGTGCAGGTTTTACGTGGTTCCCTCGCGTCGCAAACACTTAAAACGAATCTGGAAGATAATGAAGGATATTCGAGGCGTGTCGTTCATCAAGCGACCGGAATGGTTCTGGCCCAGCTCAATCTTTCCGCCGCCGACGCGCTTCTGATAATTCATGGACATGCTTTTGCTCATGGACGAACTGTTCGGGAAGTCGCCGCTGATGTAGTGACACGACAGCTGGATTTTTCGTCGATTCCCGAGTCTTAGAATGGAAATATGGTGACAAAAACCCGGGAAGGTCAACTCCTTGAGACCTTCGTTACCCTGGCCGACACACTCGTCGCCGATTACGACGTTGTCGACCTCTTGCACACGCTGGTGGAGAAATGTGTCGCACTATTAGAAGCCTCGGCGGCGGGCATCATCCTCTCAGCTGGCGACGGTGAACTCGAAGTCATGGCGTCGACCAACGAACGCAGCCGCTTGGTGGAAATTTTGCAGTTGCGTGCCGGAAGCGGCCCCTGCGTCGAAAGCTTCACGACCGGGCTGGCCGTGGCTATTCCGGACATCGACAACACCGGTGACAAATGGCCCAAGTTTCGGCAGGGAGCTCTAGCTCAGGGATTCGCGTCGATGCATGCCGTACCGCTGCGCCTGCGCGCGACGACGATCGGTTCGCTCAACCTCTTCTGGGATCGCACCGGCGGGCTGAGCACTGCAGATACCAACACGGTGCAGGCCCTCGCTGACGTCGCGACCATCGGCATCCTGCAGGAACGGGCTATTCGGGAGAGCGATATTGTTCGCCAGCAACTCCAGCATGCTCTCAGCAGTCGGGTGCTGATCGAGCAGGCCAAGGGTGTGGTGGCCTATACCCACGGGGTGCACATGGGCGATGCGTTTGACAAGATTCGCGGATATGCCCGCAACAACGGCCTTCCCCTCGCGGACGTCGCCGAGCGGATCGTGAATCGCGCGCTCACGCTGTAACACTGCGGTCCAGTGCGTTTATGCGAGATAGCCGAGTTTCCATCGTCGTGGGGGTAGACCGGGCATATACTGCTAGAGCGACCCCGGTCCCTGGAAGCACCTGCATTTTCCGTGAGCTTTCGAGGGGCAATCATGAAACGCATATTTCACCCGGGCGGTTCAGTAATAACCGGCAGCGATCTGGCTGATGCCGTACTCCTTTACGCCGAAGCACTGTGTAACCGCCGGCAGGTCGACGTCGTCGACATCCCGGTGATGGGAGATGATGGACACCTGCTGCGTGCCCAGTTCCTGATTGGTTCGGCCAGCCAGCTGGTCAGCGTGACGGCCGACAGTCCGTCGCCGGAGTTGGTTGAACCGGAGACCACCGATTTTCTGCACCGCAAAGCCCAAACCGGGGCCATGATTCCCGCGGCCTGGACCCGTGAGGAATCGGCCGTCGCCCAGTTCGACGACTTCGACTACTGACTTATCTTTCGCCGGACCGGAGCATTGGGTTGCACCGTGTCCGGCGAAGCCCCAGCGCCGGGCGCCCGGTAGGCTGAACGAGTGTCATTCTCGCTAGCCGACGTTATCCGCGTCGCTCATACCCTGT
Organism: Cryobacterium sp. N19; assembly: GCF_002929595.1. Classification (NCBI taxonomy): domain Bacteria; kingdom Bacillati; phylum Actinomycetota; class Actinomycetes; order Micrococcales; family Microbacteriaceae; genus Cryobacterium; species Cryobacterium sp. N19. The sequence goes on from NZ_PJJR01000053.1 coordinate 82,957, forward strand.
GGCCCCCGGGCGGTGCCGAGGCCTGGGACGCACCTGGCCTGGTCAGCGGAGATCCGAACCGGCCGATTCGCAGCATCCACTTGGCTGTCGATGCCGTCTCCGACACCGTCGACGAGGCCGTCGAGGCCGGCGCCGACCTGCTGCTGACGCATCATCCGTTGCTGCTGCGCGGTGTCACGAGCATTGCCGAAGACGGCTACAAGGGCGCCCTGCTCAGTCGCCTGATTCGCGCAGACTGCGCACTGCTCGCCGCGCACACCAACGCCGACGTCGTCGCTGACGGCGTGTCCGACGTGATCGCTACCCGGCTGGGACTGATCGACGCCCTACCCATCACCGACAGTGCCGCGCCCGGAACCGGCATCGGTCGCGTTGGACGCCTGGCCGAGCCAACAACCGTGGGGCACCTCGCGCACACCGTGCTGGCCTTGCTGCCTGCGACTGCGTCGGGCGTGCGCGTCGCGGGCGACTATTTGACACCGGTCACCACCGTCGCGTTGTGCGGCGGTGCAGGCGATTCATTGCTGCGCCACCCCAGCGTGCTGACAGCGGATGTCTACATCACCTCCGATCTGCGTCATCACCCCTCCTCCGAAGCGCGAGAGCAAGCGCTCTGCACGGGCGGCCCCGCGCTCATGGACGTGTCGCACTGGGCCAGTGAGTGGCTCTGGCTGGAACCGGCGGCCGAGCAGTTGCGAACAGCTCTTCCCGGGATCGTAGTCACCGTCAGCGAACTGAACACCGATCCGTGGTCCTTCGCCGTCGTGCACTGACTAGTGCACTAATCTCCGAGTCATCCCCATTTTTTCGTACCACATCTCATCAAAAGCGTTAGGTCAGGACATCGTGAAGGCATCACCACTCCAGCAGAAGGAACTTCTGCGGCTTCAGGCCCTGGACATCAAGGTTCTTCAGCTCAGCCACCAGTCAAAATCGCTCGTGCAGCACGCCGAACTGGCCGACCTCAATCGTGAAGCCGAGGCCAGCCGCATGAAACTGCTCGGTCGGTCGGGCGAGCTTGACGACGTGCGCACCGAACTGGGACGCATCGAGAGCGACGTCGAGGTCGTGGAGAAGCGAATCGCGCGCGACACCGACCGCCTGCAGCACACCTCGTCGATCAAGGACATCCAGGCTCTGGACTCCGAAGTCGCCTCGCTCAAGAAACGCCTGTTCGACCTCGAAGAGATCGAGATCGCTGTGCTGGAGCGCCAGGAAGAGCACGAGGCTGCCGTCGCCGTGGTGGAAAAGGAGCGTGACGCCATCGCCGAACGTGTGAGCGCGACCGAATCCGCGCGCGACGAGGTGTTGGTCGACCTCACCCGCCAACTCACCGAACTCACGCGCGACCGGGCCACCGTAGCGGCCACCATCCCCGACGACCTCGCGGCGCTGTACGAGCGTCTGCGCATCACCGGCCACGGCAACGCCGCGGCCCTGCTGCGCGCCCGAACCTGCAGTGGCTGCACCATGACCCTCACCGGCAGCGACCTCGCCGATGCCCGCCAGGCACCGGCCGACGAGGTCATTTTTTGCCCCGATTGTGGCGCAGTGCTGGTGCGCACCGAAGAGTCCGGAATCTAGTACCGATGGGGCGTGCGTTCGGCGGCAGCCCGCGCGCCCGGTAGACTCAATTTACGGAATGGGTCGGCAAGACGGTCGCGTCGTTCGTTAGATCTTCGGATCGAGCGGATGCCGAGGAACGTCCGGGCTCCATAGAGCAGGATGGTGGGTAACGCCCACCCGGGGCAACCCGCGAGACAGTGCCACAGAAAGTAGACCGCCACCAGCGCGAGTTGGTGGTAAGGGTGAAACGGTGGTGTAAGAGACCACCAGAGGCCAGGGTGACCTGGTCGGCTCGGTAAACCTCGTCCGGAGCAAGGTCAGACAGAAAGCGTTGAGGCGGCTCGCCGAGCTTTCGGGTAGACCGCTAGAGGGCTGCGGCAACGTAGTCACGAGATAGATGGCCGTCGACGGTGTGCGAACACCTGGACAGAACCCGGCGTACTAGCCGGCCCATTCCACTTCTTTGCTGGCCAGGCGGCCGATCAACCGGCCGCGGTCCAGTGGTAGAGCTTTTCCGGCCGCCCGGCCCGGCCACACTTCTGGGTGATGTCGGCGCGTTCGGCGGCGAGCAGATATTCGAGATACCGGCGGGCGCTGAGCCGGGCCAGGCCCAGATGCTGGGCCACATCGCTCGCCGAGATGCCCACCACGACGCGCTGGAGTGTTGCCACAACGGCATCGAGGGTCACCTCGGACAGCCCCTTGGAGAGCGACAACCCGGTGGAGTCAGCGGGAACGGTCGGTGCAGCTGCACCGGCGGCAAGGGCGGCGGGCGCGAGCGCGCCGGGTTGCAGCATCCGGTCGATGCGGGCCTGATCGAGCATCGATGGTGCGATCGCGGCGTGATCTCGGAGTTCCTGCCGGTGCTGAACGTACTGGTCGAGTCGCTCAAGCAGAACGGTCGAGGTGAATAGCTTGACCAGGTAATGCATGACGCCGCCGGCCATCGCGGCCCGCACGGTGTCGAGTTCCCGGGCCGCGGTGATAGCGATGATATCGACCGGGTCGGCTGGATTCTCGTGTGGACTGGCCGGACTCAAAGATTCGCACACGGTCCTTCTCCTTGATTCCCGGACCGTCGTCGGAGACGACGAAGGTAGTGCCGGTGCCTGTCGGTGCCGAGGCGCACCAGGATGGTACCGTCGGCGCAGATTGCTTCCATCGCGTTGTCGATGAGGTTGCCGAGCACAGTGACCGGATCGGTCGTGCCGTCGGGCGCGAGGATTGACCCTTCATCGATGACCAAACGGATGCCCTTCTCGGCCGCGATAGTGCTCTTGGCCATGAGCAGGCTCGCAACATCCGGGTGGGTGATGCCGGGGGAGAGCGCCGGGACACCACGGAACCGCCATGGCCGCACCGAGCACCTCCGTCGCCGGGCTCGCCACCGAGTCATCGTCGGCACCGAGCAGCCTCCGTGCCTCATCGTTGACCAGGGCGACTGCGCCGAGGACGTCAACCGCGACGACGCCTTCGCCGATGCCGTGCAGCATCGCATCGTGCGTCTCCAACAGGGAAGCGATCTCCTCAGGCTCCAACCGGTGGATCCGGCGCCACACCATGCGGGATATGACCATCGCCCCAGCCGTTCCCACTAGGGCAGCACCGACGAGCCAGATCACGAGTTCGGGCGGTACCTTGTACAGGTCGGCGCGGAGGGCCTCCTCCAGAATGCCCACCGAAGCCATGCCGAAGATCATTGCCAGCCTGTACGTCGGCAACCTGATGCTGCTGATTCTGAACCTGCCGCTGGTCGGTATCTGGGTGAAGATTCTGCAGATCCCGCGCCCGTACCTGCACGCCGGAATTCTGGTGTTCGCCGGGCTCGGTGCATTCTCGCTCAACTTCACGCAGGTCGATGTGGTAATCCTGCTCGTGGATGGCGTGCCGGGCTTCTTCATGCGGCGCTACGGCTACCCGATCGCTCCCATGATGGTCGGGCTGATTCTCGGCCCGATCTTGGAAAACCAGCTGCGACACACGCTCGCGATCTCGCAGGGAGACCCGCCGGCGCTCATCGCGTCGCCGATCGCGGCCACCATCTATGTGTCGCTGATCGTGATCTTCGCTCTGTCGTACTGGATGAAGTGCCGCCAGCGGACCTCGGTATCCGAGGCCGTGGCAGTAGACGAGGTCGCCGAACCGATGGCTCGGTAACGCTCGACTGACCTAACGACAGCAGGACCGACACCACTTACGTGGAGTCGGTCCTGCTGTCGTTAAGCTTCGAAAATCAGCCCGGGAAGCGCGCGGCGAGGGCGGCCGCGCCGAGGATACCGGCGTTGTTCCGATGCACAGCAGGGATGATGCGGGTCTTCAGATTGAGCAGAGGCAGAAAGTGCTCGTGGTGCTTGGAGACTCCTCCGCCGACGATGAACAGGTCGGGGGAGAAGAGCAGTTCGAGGGTCGAGTAATACTTCTGCAAGCGTGCGGCCCATTTGTCCCAGCTGAGGTCGTCACGTTCCTTGGCGGAGTATGCCGCACGGGTTTCATAGTCGTAGCCGTCGATCTGCAGATGGCCCAGCTCAGTGTTGGGCACGAGCACGCCGTCGTTCAGCAGCGCCGAACCGATCCCGGTACCGAGCGTGGTCAGCAGCACGACGCCGCCGACGTCTTTGGCCGCACCGAACTGTGATTCGGCGTAGCCTGCAGCATCCGCATCGTTAACGAAGTGAATCGGCAGGCCGAGACCCTTTTCGAACAGGGCTTCCGCGGCGAGCCCGATCCACTTCGACGATACGTTCGCGGCCGACATGGTGTGACCGTTCTTCACGACCGCGGGAAAGCACACGCCCACCGGGAGGTCTCCGACGTCCTTCGAGACGGTGGCGAGCAGGGTTCGGGTGGTCTCGACAATGTCCTGCGGCCGACCACCCTTGGGAGTGGGCAACTTCACGCGGTCAGAGAGGAGCGCGCCGGTGGCCAGATCGACTACCGCACCCTTGATTCCCGTGCCACCGATGTCGATGCCGATTGCGGTCTGTGCCGTCATGTGTTGATCCTCTATCCGTTCGAAAAGGTCGGTCAGACCAGGGTCAAAATCTCGGCACCGCGCTCGGTTACAACGAGGGTGTGTTCGAACTGTGCGGTCATGCTGCGGTCACGTGTCAGCACGGTCCAGTCATCGCTCCAGATGTCCCAGTCGCTCGTGCCGAGGGTCAGCATCGGCTCGATGGTGAAGACCATCCCGACCTCCATCACCGTGTCGTACTGCGGTGCGTCATAGTGCGGAATGATCAGACCGGAGTGGAAGGCTTCGCCCACCCCGTGGCCGGTGTAGTCGCGCACGACGCCGTAGTTGAAGCGCTTGGCGTAGGACTCGATGGTTCGTCCGATCACGTTGACCTGACGCCCAGGGGCGACGGCCTTGATACCGCGCGCGAGCGCTTCCCTGGTGCGTTCGACCAGCAGCGTCACCTCCTCGGTGGCTTCGCCCACGATGAAGGTGACGTTGGTATCGCCGTGTACGCCATTCTTGTACGCGGTGATGTCTATGTTGACGATGTCGCCGTTTTCGAGCACCGTGTTGTCCGGGATTCCGTGGCAGATGACCTCGTTCACCGAGCTGCACAACGATTTGGGGTATCCGCGGTAGCCGAGGGTCGAGGGGTAGGCATCGTTGGCCACCATGTAGTCGTGACCGATCTGGTCCAGCTGCTCGGTGGTGACGCCGGGAACGATGGCTCGGCCGACAGCGGCGATCGCCTCGGCGGCGATGCGGCCGGACTCGCGAATGAGGTCGATTTTCTCGGTCGAATAGACGTCAGATCCGGTGAAGGGGCTCGGCCCCTTCTTGCCCACGTACTCCGGGCGAACGATGTGAGATGGAACGGAACGGGTCGGTGACACCGTTCCCGGGATGAGGTGACCGATTGAATCCTTAGGCATAGGATCAAGCTTATGGCCGACGACAAAGAACACGCATTCTGGTACAACATGCGCACCGGGGAGGTGGAGCACGGCCTCCAGTCGACATCGCTGGATCGGGTCGGGCCGTTCGCCACCCGTGACGAGGCAGCCCACGCTCTGGAGAAGCTGCGTGCGAACAGCGCCAAGTGGTCGGAAGACGACGCTCAGGACGCCCGCTAGCCGTTCTACTCGTAGCTGTGCTCTGGCGCGGGGTACGCGCCAGAGGCGACGTCCGCGGTGAACCGCTGCACAGCATCCGTCAGTACCGCCCGAACGTCGGCGTACTGCCGCACAAACTTGGGCACCCGGCCGCTGGTCATACCGGCGAAGTCGGTCCACACCAGGAGTTGGCCGTCAACGGATGGTCCCGCCCCGACCCCGATCGTCGGGATCGACAGTCGTTTGGTCACGCGAGCTGCGACGGACGCCGGCACCATCTCCAGGACGACGGCGAAAGCGCCGGCGTCCTGCACGGCGAGAGCGTCAGCGATAAGCTCGTCGGCGGCATCCCCTCGGCCCTGAATGATGTGGCCGCCCAAACCGTGTTCACTCTGCGGGGTGAAACCGACGTGTCCCATCACGGGAATTCCGGCCGAGACGATACGCCTGATCTGCTTGTGGCTGCGCTGGCCGCCCTCGAGCTTCACCGCGTGGGCCTGGGCTTCCTTCATGAACCGTACGGCGGTCGCCAGGGCTTGGTCCGGCCCGTTCTCGTACGACCCGAACGGCATATCGGCCACGACCAGGGCGCGAGTCACCGCACGGGCAACGGCACGGGTCAGCGGGATGAGCTCGTCCACCGTGACCGGCAGGGTGGTCTCATACCCGAAGACGTTGTTGCCGGCTGAGTCGCCCACGAGCAGAAAATCGATTCCGGCCTCGTCGAAAATCTGGGCGGTCAACATGTCGTAGCTGGTCAGGCCGGTGATGGGGATGCCCTGCGCCTGGGCGTTCTTAAAGTGGCGGGTGCGCACTCGCTTCGGCCCGGAAGCCGCGTTGTAGGGATGCTGCACTGCGGCATCGGCGGAAGAAACCGTGGAATCGGGCTCGGGTGCTGTCAACTCTGGCATGCGACAAGTGTAGTCAGGCAAGCAATCGTGCCTGGAGCCAGTAGCCTAGACAGTAGTTATTGGGGTCGGTAGTTGTTTTGCTGGCTACCTGTTTGAGCAATCAGAGAGAGCGTGAATGGACAAGCAGCGCGACTTCGTTCTTCGGACCATCGAGGAGCGAGGAATCAAGTTCGTTCGACTCTGGTTCACCGATGTCGTCGGCACCCTCAAATCCGTGGCGATCGCGCCAGCCGAAGTTGAAGGTGCCTTCAACGAGGGCCTCGGCTTCGACGGTTCAGCCATCGAAGGCCTCACCCGCTCGTTTGAAGCGGATGTCCTGGCGCACCCGGATCCCACGACCTTCCAGATCCTGCCCTGGCGCGGCGAGGTCGACCCCACCGCCCGCATGTTCTGCGACATCACCACCCCCGACGGTCAGCCAGCCGTGGCCGATCCGCGCAACGTGCTCAAGCGCACCCTCGCCAAGGCAGCCGACCGCGGATTCACGTTCTACACTCACCCCGAGGTGGAGTTCTACCTGCTCAAGTCGTCGAAATACGGCAAGAACGGGCCGGTTCCGGTCGACTCGGCCGGCTACTTCGACAACGTTCCCGGCGGCACCGCCCACGACTTCCGCCGCCGGTCGGTGCGCATGCTCGAAGACCTCGGTATTTCTGTCGAGTTCAGTCACCACGAAGCCGGTCCGGGCCAGAACGAAATCGACCTGCGCTATGCCGACGCGCTCACCACCGCAGACAACATCATGACCTTCCGTACCGTGGTGAAGGAAGTCGCGATCGAGCAGGGCGTGTACGCGACGTTCATGCCCAAGCCCATGTCGGAACACCCCGGATCGGGCATGCACACGCACATGTCGCTGTTCGAGGGGGACGCGAACGCGTTCTACGAGGCCGGTGCCCAGTACCAGCTTTCCAAGATTGGCCGTCAGTTCATCGCCGGGCTGCTCAAGCACGCCCCGGAGATCACTGCGGTGACCAACCAGTTCGTCAACTCGTACAAGCGGCTGTGGGGCGGTGACGAGGCCCCGAGCTTTGTCTGCTGGGGCCACAACAACCGCTCCGCGCTGGTTCGCGTACCGCTCTACAAGCCGAACAAAGGCCAGAGCGCCCGCGTCGAGTACCGCGCCATTGACTCCGCAGCCAACCCATACCTCGCGTATTCGCTTATGCTGGCCGCCGGCCTCAAGGGCATCGAGGAAGGCTACGAGCTGCCGCCGGAGGCCGAAGACAACGTGTGGAGCCTCAGCGACACCGAACGTCGTGCGCTTGGGTACACGCAACTGCCGGCCAGCCTCGATCACGCCATCCAGTTCATGGAGGAGTCAGAGCTCGTCGCCGAGACCCTCGGCGAACAGGTCTTCAACTATGTTCTGCTGAACAAACGGCAGGAGTGGCGCGACTACCGCTCGCAGGTTACCCCGTTCGAACTGGAAAAAAACCTGGAGATGCTCTAACTCACCAGTGGTCGATGACCGAAGGAATCACCCGCGATGGAGCGTTTGCAGTTGACCCTGACCGAACTCGTTCGGGCGGGTTTCGTCGACCTTGCCGAGGTGCGTGCCCGCCTCGATGAGGTCGCCCAGCTCGGTGCGGTCAGCCCGCACACTGACCCGGATTCGGCCGGGAGGCTGACCGAGACGCGGGCGCTTCTGCCGCTCCTCGCGGTGACGGCCAGCCCGGATGCCGCGCTGGTAGCGCTGGTCGCCCTGCTGCGACCGGGGTCGCCCGAACTGTTTGAGCTCTTGCAGTCAGCCACGGCGACCGGGCGGCTTCTGAAGGTTCTTGGAGCCTCCAGCGGACTCACCGAATTCTTCCTCAGGCATCCGGTGGAACTCTCGGTTTTGGCAACGCCTCTTGTGGTGCTACCCAGCCTCGACGAACTGGTCAGCGACCTGTTGGACTCGGTCGGTGCGACCGGGGGATTCTCGGAGCTGGTCGACGACGCGGCCTGGATTGCCCTGCGGGTGCGCTATCGTCGCCGACTGGCGCAGCTGGCGGCCTTCGACCTCGAACAGGCCGACCCCGTGGCGGGGCTCGACGGCGTTGCCCGCACCCTGTCCGACCTCGCCACCGCAGCGCTCGAAGCCGCCCTCGCGGTCGCCCGTACCATGTCGAGCGGTAACACGGCCGGGCGCGGTGTTTTTCCAACCGAACAGGTGCGTGCCACCCGCCTGGCCATTATCGGAATGGGCAAGGCCGGCGCGAGCGAACTCAACTATGTGAGCGACGTCGACGTCATCTTCGTCGCCGATGGGGACGAAGCGGCCGGGCTGGAAAGCTCCCGAGCCGTTGAGATCGCCACCCGCCTGGCCGTGCTCATCATGCGCGGCCTGGGCGAATCCGGCATCGAACCTGAGCTGTGGGAGGTCGACCCCAACCTGCGCCCTGAGGGCAAGAGCGGTGCACTCGTACGGTCGATCGAATCACACCTGGCCTACTACGACCGCTGGGCCAAAAGTTGGGAGTTCCAGGCACTGCTCAAGGCCCGCACACTGGCCGGTGACCGCGCGCTGGGGGCGCGTTATCTCGATGCGGTCACGCCCAAGGTCTGGAGCAGCGCCAGCCGGGAGAATTTCGTCGAATCGGTGCAGCGGATGCGTGAGCGCGTCACCGACAACATTCCCGACGACGAGGTCGACGTTCAGCTCAAGCTGGGCCCTGGCGGGCTGCGCGATATCGAGTTCACGGTGCAACTGCTCCAGCTCGTGCATGGCCAGACCGACCCCGACGTTCGACAGGCCGGTACCCTGCCGGCGCTGACCGCCCTGGCCACCGCCGGGTATGTGGGCCGGGCCGAAGCCACCGAATTTGCCCAGGACTACCGCATGCTGCGCCTGATGGAGCATCGGCTGCAGCTGCAAAAGCTTCGCCGTACCCACCTGGTGCCGCGGGACGAAGCGAACCTGCGGGTATTGGCTCGCTCGACCGGTCTGGCCACGAGCGCTGACGGGCTGACCATCCGCTGGTCGGAGACCAAACAACGGGTGCGCGGCCTGCATGAGCGGCTGTTCTACCGGCCCCTGCTGTCGGCGGTGGCGTCGCTCCCCGCCGACGGCCTCAACCTGACGAGCGCACAGGCCGAGGCCCGTCTCGCCGCAATCGGCTTCCTCAATACCAAGGGTGCACTGGCCCACATCGCCGCTCTCTCCGGCGGGGTGTCCCGGCGTGCGGCGATCCAGCGGCACCTGCTTCCCGTGCTGTTGCAGTGGCTGTCCCAGGGAGCTGACCCCGACTACGGCTTTCTGGCCTTTCGTCGCCTGAGCGACAACCTCGGCTCGACCTACTGGTTTTTGCGCATGCTTCGGGATTCCTCGGGCGCCGCCGAGCGACTCACCCGGGTCTTGTCCGGAAGCCGGTACATCGGCGAGCTCCTGGAAAAGATCCCGGAGGCGGTGGCCTGGCTAGAGGACGAGGCCGACCTGCAGCCACGGCCGCGCAAATCCCTGCAGGATGAGACCCGAGCCGTGCTGGGCCGGCATGAAAGCCCAGATGCTGCCGCCACCATCCTGCGCGCCGCCCGTCGCCGTGAGATGCTGCGTCTGGCATTCGCCTCGCTACTCGGCCAGATCGATCTCGACCAGCTTGGCCAGGGCCTGACCGACGTCAACGCGACCTATATTCAGGGCGTGATCGCCGCCATCCGTGGGGGAGACCTGAACGATCAGGGCGGCGCCGACGGGTCGTCCGGCGGCGACGGTATTGAGTTCGGTGTGATCGGCATGGGCCGGTTTGGCGGCGCCGAGCTGGGTTTCGGCTCCGACGCCGACGTCATGTACGTCTTCCGTGCCGGCACCCTCGACGGCGAAGCTGCCAATGATCGGGCCCGCTACATTGTGCGCGAGCTCAACCGGCTCACCGAGGACTCGCGTCTGCCACTGGACCTGGACATTGGGCTGCGGCCCGAGGGCAGCAATGGCCCTGTCGTTCGGTCACTGGAGTCCTACCAGGCCTACTACCGGCGCTGGTCGCTCACCTGGGAGGCGCAGGCGCTTCTTCGCGGCCGTGGGGTCGCCGGCGACGCTGCTCTATTGCGCGACTTCACGGCCGTCGCCGACGAGGTGCGGTATCCCCCCGCGATCAGCGAACAGGCCGTGCGCGAGGTGCGCCGCATCAAGGCGCGGGTGGAGAACGAGCGGCTGCCGCAGGCCGCCGACCCCAACCGGCACCTGAAGCTCGGGCGCGGCTCGCTCAGCGACGTGGAATGGCTGGTGCAGCTTTTGCAGTTGCAGCACGCGGCAGCGATTCCGGCGCTCCGCACGACGTCGACGCTGTCGGCTTTGGCCGAGGTGGTCCGTGCCGGCCTGGTTCCGGCAGCGGATGCCGCGGTGCTGCGCAGCGCGTGGATCTTCGCGTCCCGTGCGCGGTCGGCCATCACCCTGTGGACCAATCACACCTCGAACGTCTTGCCGACCGATCGTGCGGCCCTCGAAGGAATCGCCCGGGTCATGGAATACCCGCCCGGCTCGGGCAATCAGCTCGAGGACGACTATCTTGCTGTGACCCGCCGGGCACGTGCCGTGTTCGAGCGACTGTTCTACGGCCCCGTGGAGCGTCCGGGGCCCACTGTCGGCTGATCCGGCACGAGGCGCGTGACAGGAGTGCACTCGGCAACACAGCACGCGGCAACGCGTCACCTTGCAACACAGAAGGGACCGCATCCGAAGATGCAGTCCCTTCCCAGTCACGCGGGCCCGATGAACGGATCGCGCGCATCTACTGCTTAGACGCCGTAGTAGAGCTCGAACTCGAACGGGTGCGGACGCTGGGCGAGCGGCTTGATCTCGTTTTCGCGCTTGTACTCGATCCAGGTCTCGATCAATTCGGGTGTGAAGACGTTTCCTGCCATCAGGAAGTCGTGGTCGGCTTCGAGGGCCTGCAGGGCCTCCTCGAGTGACGCGGGCACCTGGGGGATGTTCTTGGCTTCTTCGGGCGGCAGCTCGTAGAGGTCCTTGTCGACCGGCTCGTGCGGCTCAATGCGGTTCTTAATACCGTCGAGGCCGGCCATGAGCTGAGCGGCGAAGGCGAGGTACGGGTTACCAGACGCGTCGGGGGCGCGGAACTCGAGACGCTTGGCCTTGGGGTTGGTGCCGGTGATCGGGATACGGATCGACGCCGAACGGTTACCGGCCGAGTAGACCAAGTTGACCGGGGCTTCGAAGCCGGGGACGAGACGGTGGTACGAGTTGACCGTGGGGTTGGTGAAGGCGAGCACGGCGGGGGCGTGCTTGAGCAGACCTCCGATGTACCAGCGCGCCACGTCGGACAGTCCGCCGTAGCCGGCCTCATCGTAGAACAGCGGTTTGCCGTCGGCCCACAGGGACTGGTGGGTGTGCATACCGGAGCCGTTGTCGCCGAAGAGCGGCTTAGGCATGAAGGTCGCGGTCTTGTTCCAGTCATGCGCCGTGTTCTTGACGATGTACTTGAATTTGAGCAGGTCGTCGGCCGCGTGCACCATGGTGTCGAACTTGTAGTTGATCTCGCCCTGGCCGCCGGTGCCGACTTCGTGGTGGCTGCGCTCGAGCACGAGGCCCGATTCGATCAGCTTGAGGCAGATGTCATCGCGCATGTCGACGTGCTGGTCGACCGGGCTGACCGGAAAGTAGCCGCCCTTGAACGGGGTCTTGTTGGCGAGGTTTCCGCCGTCTTCCTTACGACCCGAGTTCCAGGCACCCTCGCTGGAGTCGACCTTGTAGTAGCTGGTGTGCTGGTTCACTTCGTAGCGCACGTCGTCGAAGATGTAGAACTCGGCTTCGGAGCCGAAGAAGGCGGTGTCGCCGATGCCGGTGGAGGCGAGGTACTTCTCGGCCTTCTTGGCTACCTGGCGCGGGTCCTTGGAGTAGATCTCACCGTTGCGCGGGTTGTAGATGTCGAAGAGCATGATGAGCGTCTTCTCGGTGCGGAACGGGTCCAGGTATGCGGTCGACACGTCGGGGATGAGCTGCATGTCGGATTCGTGGATCGACGCGAAACCGCGGATCGAGGAACCATCGAACATTTGGCCAACGGTGAAGAACTCTTCATCGACGGTGGATGCCGGAATGTTGAAGTGCTGCTGCACACCGGGGAGATCGGTGAAACGGATGTCAAGAAACTTGACGTCATTGTCTTTGATGAATTTAAGCACTTCGGACGAATCGCGGAACATGCGGAATAACTCCAGACGACGAGGGCGTGGAAACGGCCGAATCGGACACATCGGCTTCATTGAGATTAGTAGCGCTGCGTTACTTGTCCGTGACGCTTATGTTTCGCCCATGTTACAGGCAGGCCCCATCGGTAGACTCATCGGGTGCCAGCCTCCGACTCCCGCCCGAACACTTTTGGTCAGCTTCCACCCAGTAGATGGCCGGGGGAGCGGCTCGGATTACCCCAGATCGGGCCGAGTTCCATCGGCCGCCCCGGTCGACGGATGCTCGGCTTCGCCATCGACTGGGCCATCGCCATCGGCGTCTCAGCGATCTTCTTCAACTATGACCCGGCGGCGAACCTGATCATCTTCGTCATCCTGCAGATCGTCTTCATCCCGACCATCGGTGCCAGCATCGGTCACCGCTTGGTGGGCCTCCGACTTATCTCTATCCACGGGGGCTGGATTGGTCTCTGGCGACCCGTGGTGCGGTCGCTGTTGCTCGGAATTGCCCTCCCGGCGTTGGTCTGGGATTCCGACCAGCGTGGCTTCCACGACAAAATTGCCGGAACGGCGCTCATCCGGCAGTAATAGCACTGCGATGACGAAGAACGGCCGGGCGATGGACGCCCGGCCGTTCTGTTGTCTGTTGAGGTCAGCCGCGCTGGGGGCGCGCCTTCATGGGGTCGACGCCCTTGGGAATGGGAAGTTTCGTGCCCATAGAGTTGAGGCGGTTGTTTACAGCGAGCACCTCGGCCTTAGTCAGCGTGGGCTTGATCCTGGTCAGGCGGCGAGCCAGCTTGTGCAGTGGCACGGCGTCCTCGTCGGGTCCGACGGAAATAACCGTGATGCCGACGTTGCCGCCGATGCGCACAATCTTGCGTTTTTCTTCGTCGAGCATACGGGCAGTGCGCGTCTTGGGTCCCTCGCTGATCAGCACGACGCCGCCGCGACCGACCGCACGATAGACCGCATCCTGCGTCTTGCCGTTGACCGCTACCGGCATTTCACTGCCGACCCAGCCACGCTTCAGTGAACTGCGCAATACCGCCCCCACGGCACCGGGCTGACCCTCGATCTGGGAATACGCGGCCTTCTCGGCCCGACGACCGAGGATGATTAGCATGGCCAGAATACCGGCGAGCACGCCGGCGACGATCCAGAGCACCATCGTGAAGACGTTGCTCCCCGGGATCAGCAGGGCGAGGGCCAGGCTGATCAGAACGGGGACGACGAAGGCCAAAACGAGAATCCAGACGATGTTCGAGTCGTAGCGTCTCGTCATCTGGAATACCTGCCACATTTGCTTCAAGCGGCCGGGCTGTTTTGGTTTTTTGGGGGACTTTTCCTTGCTGCGTGCCATGGGTATAAGACTACCCAGTCACTCGAATGCCCCGTGACCGAATTCGCCTGTGTGCTCGCATCAGGAGACGGCCTGGGCGAACCCAAGTTGGGCATCCGCCAGCTGGCGCAATTCGGCCGGGATCTGGCGACCGGTTGCGACTATGGACTGGGCCCACAGCCGACCGGCGCGGTAGGACGAACGCACCAGCGGACCGGACAGGACGCCGAGAAAGCCGATCTCCTTGGCTTCCTCATTGAGCTCGACGAATTCCTCTGGGCGCACCCAGCGGGCCACCGGAAGATGCCGGGCGCTCGGGCGAAGGTACTGGGTGATGGTGATGATGTCGGTACCGGCCTCATACAGGTCGTGCAGTGCCTGGGTGATTTCTGCGCGTTCTTCACCCATGCCGAGGATGAGGTTGGACTTGGTGATCAGCCCGGCGTTGCGGCCCTGGGTGAGCACGTCGAGCGAGCGGTCATAGCGAAAGGCCGGGCGGATGCGCTTGAAAATGCGTGGCACGGTCTCCACGTTGTGGGCGAAGACCTCGGGTTTGGCGTCGAAGACTTGGGCGAGGTGTTCCGGATTGCCGGAGAAGTCTGGGACCAGAATCTCGACACCGGTGCCGGGGCTCTGCTGGTGGATCTGACGAATCGTCTCGGCGTAGAGCCAGGCGCCTTCATCGGGGAGGTCGTCGCGGGCGACGCCGGTCACGGTGGCGTAGCGGAGGTTCATCGACACGACGGACTCTCCGACGCGACGCGGCTCGTCCGTGTCATAGTCTGCGGGCTTGCCGGTGTCGATCTGGCAGAAGTCGCAACGGCGGGTGCACTGTGAACCCCCGATGAGGAAGGTCGCTTCGCGATCTTCCCAACATTCAAAGATATTCGGGCAGCCGGCCTCCTGACACACCGTGTGCAGGTTTTCGCTCTTCACCAGCGCCTGTAGCTTCTGGTATTCCGGCCCCATCTTGGCGACGGTCTTGATCCAGGCGGGCTTCCGCTCGATCGGCGTTTCCGCGTTGCGAATTTCCAGCCGCAGCAGTTTCCGGCCTTCGGGTACTGCGCTCATGCGTTCGTCCTGACGGTATCGAGGCTGGCTGGGGTCATGCTTGCAGGGGCCACCGGGGCGGCATTCAGGCTCATCGTGCGACGGAAAGCGGCCGTGATCGGATCGATCAATTCGCTCGGGTCGACGGTGCGGCCGAGCACACGGGTCATCGTGGTCACCCCGGCATCGCGAATTCCGCAGGCGATGATGCGCGAATAGGCATCCAGCGAGTTGCTGCAGTTGAGCGCGAAACCGTGCATGGTCACTCCCTGGGCAACTCGGATTCCGATCGCGGCTATTTTATCTTCGTGGCCGTCGGGTCCCACCCACACCCCTGAGCGTCCCGCAACGCGTACGGCATCGATCCCGAAGTCGATCAGGACCTCGATCAGGATTGCCTCAAGGGACCGAACGTAGCCGACGACGTCGACGGGTTCCGCGAGGTGCAGTATGGGATACCCGACGAGCTGGCCCGGGCCGTGCCAGGTGATCTTGCCCCCCCGGTCGACGTCGATAACCGGCGTGTCGTCGACGGGGCGTTCCTCCGGCAGAGTGCGTTTTCCGGCGGTATACACGGCCGGATGCTCCAGGAGGAGGACGGTGTCCGGTCGCTCGTGGGCGACGACGGAACGATGGACTGCGCGTTGGAGCTCTAGGCCCTCAACATACGGCACGGAGTTGGCGCTTAGCCCCGCGACGACAAAGTCGAGCATCTGCCCAGTCTAGGGGCGTCGCCGGCATTTTGGGCGCAGCGAGCACCCGGGCGCAGCGAGCACCCGGGCGCAGCCGGCGCCGGTGCCACCCGGACCGGCTCCTCCACAGCGGCACAGATCGCCTGTTCTGCACGAGAGCGGGGGACCTGAGCGCTCTGGCCGGCCCAGCGGCCGATCATGGGCAGGTGAGACGACGCTCTGAACAACCTCCGACTTCGGCCGATGACACAGCTGGCCGCGACTCCCGTGCCGGCCAGCGCGCGGCATACCCTAAGGCCGACGGCGCTTCCGCCACGACAGAACCGGTGCACCCGGAGGGGATTGTCGCCGGACACCGCGTGATCCGTTTGCTGGGCACCGGGGATCGAGCCGCGGTGTACCTGGGTCATTCCGGTGCGGCAAGCGCGGTGGCCCTCAAGGTCTTCCGCGCCGACACCGAGTCGACGAGCATCGAACTCGACATTGCCGTGCTGACCTCGGGGGCAGCGCCGGGACTCGTGCGCCTGCTCGACGTTGCGCAGCTCGGGGATGGTCGCATTTGTCTAGTCCTGGAACGACTCACCGGAGGATCCCTGGCTAGGTACTTGGTCGAACACCCTCGACTGTCTCCCGGCGAAGCTGTGACCCTGTTGGCACCGATCATCGTCGCCCTGCGCGCCATGCACACGGCCGGGTTCGCGCACGGGGCCATCAGCCAGGCGACAATTCTGCTGGATGCCAGCGGCCGGGCGGTGGTGAACGGTTTCGGTGCGGTTGCGCGGCTCACTGACATACCCAGGGAGCGGATGCGGCGGCTCCGCGCCGACTACGAACGCCTGGCTATCGTGATGGAAGCCCTCGTCGAGGCCGTCGATGTAACGGACACGCACCGCGCGAGCGGCGCGGCGCTCCTGCGGCGCTTTCGGGGCGCCATCGACCCGGCCGTTTCTCCGAAATCTTCAGACGGGGCAGCTGGCGCGGCAGGGGTCGGTTCGGTCCTCGGCACACTGGAGCATGACCTTTTCGATTGGGCTGACGCCGAACCGCTTGACGCCTTTCGCCTCACCCACCGATTGGAGGCCCAAACACAGAACGTGAACGCTGACGCGTTCGAGGCGGGGACTGGTCAGGTGAACGTGGTGCAACTCCGCCGCCACGAATTCGACGACGGATCCGATCACGGGTTCGACGACACGTCCAACGATGAGTTTACCGACACGATCGACGAGCTGTTCGACGACAGGTCGTTACCCGCGCGATTCGGCGTCGGTGGCGATGCCTTCACCAGTCTCATGGCTTGGGGCGCAGCCAGCCTGCGCCGGCTCCAGCCGCAGTCGCGTCCTGGTCGGTCGTTCGCGACCGTCGTTGATTCTGTGATCGACTCGCATCCGCTCAAGGCCGTGGCGCACGCCCTGCGCAAACGACTGTATGGGCACCACCGGCCGCTTTTGGTGGCAGCACTGGGCGGCGCCAGCATTCTCGTGCTCGCCCTGACCCTGTTCCCGGTATCGGGCCGTGCCGGTGACAGCGCGTTACCCGGCGCGTCGGGTGCCGACGGCACGTCGAGGAACAGTGCAGGGGCCACCGGCACTCCGGCCCCCGTACCAACGGTCGCGGGCTCCGCGGATGCCGCTCGTACGGCAGGCTTGGCGGCGATAGCGGGGGACAACCCGGTATCGGCCGTGCCGGTGCTCCTCGTGCGCCGGGCGGCGTGCCTGGTCGCTGCCTCCCTGGTCTGCCTGGTCGACGTGGATCAGACCGGCTCGGCCATTCTGGCCGCGGACAGCTACGATGCCCGCGAACGGCAGCAGGGCGGATCCGGCCGGGAGGTCGCCGACTGCGCGCCCTACCTGCCGTCCCTGGCAGAACGGAGCGGTGACCTGGCCGTGGTCGTGTTGACTCCGGCGTCCGGGCAGCAAAAAAGCCAGCCGGCCTCGGTCCTGGTGGTCAAGGGCGAGGGCGGCTGGCGTCTTCGTGAGATCTTCGACTACTGAGGTGTCCCAGGCCGAAACTTCCGACAGCTCGTACTGTTAGATTCCGAGGTTGCCCTCGAACGCACCGGCTTCGAGCCGCGCCTTCATCGTGGTGAGGAAGCGGGCTGCATCCGCTCCGTCGATGATGCGGTGGTCGTAGGACAGCGCGAGGTACACGCTGGAACGGATCGCGATCGAGTCGAGACCGTCGTTGGTGACAACGAGCGGTTTCTTGTACACGATGCCTGTGCCCAGAATGGCGCTCTGCGGCAGGAACACGACGGGCGTGTCGAACAGCGCGCCGCGCGAACCGGTGTTGGTCAGCGTGAACGTTCCGCCACTCA
This sequence comes from Cryobacterium sp. N19, assembly GCF_002929595.1. Classification (NCBI taxonomy): domain Bacteria; kingdom Bacillati; phylum Actinomycetota; class Actinomycetes; order Micrococcales; family Microbacteriaceae; genus Cryobacterium; species Cryobacterium sp. N19. The sequence continues at coordinate 101,029 of NZ_PJJR01000053.1, forward strand.
GTTCATCGGGCTTCAGCTTGTTGTCGCGGGTGCGAGCGGCGAGGTCGGCGATCTGGGCGGCGAAACCGGCCAAGTCGAGATCCCCGGCGTTACGCACAACGGGGGTCAGCAGGCCACGCTCGGTGTCAACGGCAATGCTGATGTTCTCCTGCGCCGGGTAGACAATCGTGTCGCCCTCGATCGTGGCGTTCACAATCGGGATGGCACGGAGGGCCTCAGCGGCAGCGAGGGCGAAGAACGGCAGGAAGGACAGCTTGTTGCCGGTCTTCTCGGCGAAAGCGCCCTTGACCCGGTCGCGGAGCAGAGCGACGCGGGTGACGTCGACCTCGACCACGGTCGTGAGCTGAGCGGATGACTGCATCGAGATGACAGCACGCTCGGCGACGACCTTGCGCAGGCGCGACATCGGCTGGGTGGTGCCACGCAGCGGCGAGACCTCGACGACCGGTGCGGCAGCGGTCGTGCCGAAGGCCGAGGCCGCCTGCACGATGTCTTCCTTGCGGATACGTCCGCCCACTCCGGTGCCGCTGATCGTCGCCAGGTCGACGCCGGCTTCGTTGGCGAGCTTGCGCACGATCGGCGTGACGTAGCCGCTGGTGCCAGCGTGTGAACCGCGTGCCGCGGGGGCGGCTGCGACGGGTGCGGGTGCTGCTGCCGGGGCTGCAGCGACCGGTTCTGGTTCTGCTGCAACGGGCGCTGGTGCAGCGACTGGTGCCGCGACGGGTGCGGGTGCGGGTGCTGCAACCGGTGCCGCAACGGGCTCGGGTGCTGCAACTGGTGCCGCGACGGGTGCGGGTGCTGCAACTGGTGCCGCGACGGGCTCGGGTGCTGCAACCGGCGCGGGTGCCTCGGCAACGGGCGCCTCAGCAACCGGCGCGGGTGCCTCGGCAACGGGCGCCTCAGCAACCGGCGCTTCTGCAGCCGGTGCCTCAGCGACGGGTGCGGCCGCGCCCGATCCGTCGCCGATGGTGACCAGGGGGGTGCCGACCTCGACGGTCTCATCTTCCTGCACCAGGATGGCTTCAATAATGCCGGCGACCGGAGACGGGATTTCCGTGTCCACCTTGTCGGTCGATACCTCGAGCAACGGCTCGTCGACCTCCACGCGGTCGCCCACGTTCTTGAGCCAGCGGGTGACCGTGCCCTCTGTGACACTCTCTCCGAGTGCCGGGAGGCTGACGGATTCGCTCATGCGTATGTCTCCTTCAAAACCGTTTACTTATCTGAAAAATCAATGAAAATTGTGGAATCCGACTACATCGCGTGAAGCGGTTTGCCGGCAAGAGCCAGGAAGGCCTCACCCATCGCTTCGCTCTGCGTCGGGTGCGCGTGCAGGAACGGAGCGATGTCCTCCGGGTACGCTTCCCAGTTCACCACGAGCTGGCCTTCGCCGATGAGCTCGCCGACGCGAGCACCGATCATGTGGATGCCCACGATGGGGCCATCCTTGACGCGCACCAACTTGACCGAACCGGCAGTTCCCAGAATCGAGCTCTTGCCGTTTCCGCCGAGGTTGTACTCGTAGGTGGAAATCTGGTCGGCACCGAACTTGTCGGCTGCCTTGGCTTCGCTGTAGCCGACGGAGGCAACCTCGGGGTCACAGTAGGTGACCTTGGGGATGTTCACGTCTTCGACGATGATCGGGTTCAGTCCGGCGATTTCTTCGGCGACGAAGATGCCCTGCTGGAAGCCACGGTGGGCGAGCTGCAGGCCGGGAACGATGTCGCCAACGGCGTACACGCCGGGGATGTTCGTGGCGAGGCGCTCGTCGGTGATGACGAACCCGCGGTCCATGGTGACGCCGACTTCGTCGAAGCCGAGGCCCGCGGTGACCGGTCCGCGGCCGACGGCCACGAGCAGGAGGTCGGCCTCAACGGTCGCACCGTTCTCGAGAGTGACCACGACGCCCGAATCGGACTGCGTGACACTCTGGAAGCGGATGCCGAGGGAATACTCGATACCGCGCTTGCGGAACGCACGCTCGAGTTGCTTAGAGATGGACTCTTCCTCGTTGGGCACGAGGTGCGGTAGAGCCTCGATGATCGTGACGTCGGCGCCGAAAGACTTCCAGACGCTCGCGAACTCGACGCCGATGACGCCGCCACCGAGCACGGCGACCTTCTTGGGAACGTAGTCCAGGGCGAGAGCGGTTTCGCTCGTGATGACGCGGCCGCCGATCTCGAGCCCGGGCAGCGAGCGAGAGTAGGAGCCGGTAGCCAGAATGACGTTCTTGCCGACGATCATGTCTTCGCCGACCTGAACGGTCGTGGGGGAGACCAGGTGGCCTTCGCCCTCAATCACGGTGATTCCGCGAGCTTTTACCAGGCCCTGCAATCCCTTGTACTTGCTGGCCACGATGCCCTCGCGGAACGCGGTGACAGCAGCGATATCGATGCCCTCGAACGCGGTCTTGACGCCGTATTTGGCGGCTTCACGGCTGAAATCGGCAACTTCAGCCGAGTGCAGGAGGGCCTTGGTCGGAATGCAACCGACGTGCAGGCAGGTGCCGCCGAGTTTGCCCTTCTCGATCAGACCAACGGTGAATCCCAGCTGCACGGCACGCAGCGCTGCTGCGTATCCACCGCTTCCGCCACCGAGAACGACAATGTCAAAATTCTGTTCCGACACTCAGCTACTCCCTCGCGCATTACGCTTTGTCACGACGGCCGACAGATTATGCTGCTCGACCGCGTGGTTTGACAAGCTTTTTCTTGCCCCTACGACTGTACTACGGGCGTGAAAAGTCCTCGGCCAGTCGAATCAGCGCCCGAACGGACACCCCGGTCGGGCCGGCAGCGGTGAATCCCCAGCCCGTGCCGGAGTTCTCGGCCGGTCCGGCAATGTCGAGGTGAGCCCACGGGATGGTCTGGCCGGCCGCATCCGTTCCGATGAATTCTTTCAAAAAGACCCCGGCGAGCAGCATTCCGCCGGCCGAGCTGCCGATCTTCGCGTTGGCGATGTCAGCGACGTCCGAGTTGAGGGTGGCGCGCAATTCTTCCGGGAACGGCATCGGCCAGGCGTTCTCGCCGGCCGCAGCGCTGGCCGCGAGCACGTGTTGAACGAGAGCGTCATCGCCCATGGCGCCGAAATACCGGTTGCCCAGCGCGACGACCTGGGCCCCGGTCAGGGTCGCGACGTCGATGATGGCGTCCGGGTGTTCTTCGCCGGCCGCGACGAGGCCGTCGGCGAGTACCAGGCGGCCCTCGGCATCCGTGTTGAGCACCTCGACGGTGCGGCCACCGCGCATGCGCAGCACGTCGTTGGGGCGGATAGCCGAGCCCGACGGCATGTTTTCGGCGATGCACATCCACGCGGTGATTCGCACCGGCAGCTGCAGCCGGGCCGCGGCGACCACCACGGCCAGAACAGTGGCGGCACCTGTCATGTCGTACTTCATGCCCACCATGGATGCCGGCGGCTTGAGCGAGAGTCCGCCGGTGTCGAATGTGATGCCCTTGCCGACCAGGGCGAGGTGCTTGCCGGCCCCGCTCGGGGTGTAACTGAGTTTGACCAGGCGCGGCGGGCGGGTCGAGCCGGCTCCGACCCCGGCGATGCCGCCGAACCCGTCGGCAGCGAGCTGCTGCTCGTCCCAGACCGTCACCTCGAGCTGCAGTCCGCTGGCGGCCTCGATCGCCAGATCGGCCAGCGCTGCCGGGTACAGGTCGAGCGGCGGCATGTTCACCAGGTCCTTGACCAGGGCCATGGCCTCGGCGCTGACCTGGGCGCGCTCCACAGCGGATGCCGCCGGTGTCGTCGTGTGCACCACGACGTTTCGGGCCGGAAGTTTGGTGGCGGCCAGCGAGCTGTGGCGGTAGGCAGTGTAGGAGTAGCCACCGAGCGCGGCGCCCTCGAGCACGGCCTCGACCTGGTCGGCGTCGCCCAGGGTAATGGCGAAGGCGACCGAGGTCGCGCCGGTCAGCTGCCGAACGGCAGACCCGGCCGCGTGGCGAAGGGCTGCGGTGCTGAGCACGCGCCCCAGTCCGACGACGGCGATGCTGCGCGGAGTGCCGGCACTCGACACCAGACGCACGATCTCATCGCGTGCTCCGGTGGCGTTCAGGAGCGGCAGCTGAGCCGTCACCGACGCGATCAGGGCGTCACCGAGGGTGACGTCCGCGACTAGCTGCACCCCATCATCCGTTTGCAGCGCAGCGAGGATGAGAATGTCGGCGGGGGAGCCCAGCGCGGACTCGGTGGACAGGGACAGGGTGGGAACAGTCATAACTCGATGCTATCCGGGGCCGTTACCAGGCTGTTCGCTCTGGGCACGATGGTGAAAGCCCCAAAACACAGCACAAATGTGCCCCTCGGATTAGAGTTAAGGAATGTCAGACCCCGAGGAGCTCTACGAACTCACCGCCGACGCCGCTGGCGTCCCGCAGGGGTTGCACCTGATTATGGGCCTGACTGGCTTCGCGGATGCCGGTGGTGCGGTAGCCCAGTTCACCGACTATCTGCTGACCACCCTGGATCACACCGTCGTCGCGTCGTTCGACACCGACACTCTGCTCGACTATCGGGCCCGGCGCCCGATCATCTACTTCGACCAGGATCATCTCACCAACTATCAGCCGCCGACGTTGCAGCTGTACCTGGCCCGCGATGAGATCGGGCAGCCGTTCCTGTTCTTGACCGGTTTCGAACCCGACTTCCGCTGGGAACAGTTCACTGCCGCCGTGCTGCAGCTCGTCGACCGATTCACGGTCGCCGGGGCAACCTGGGTGCACGCCATCCCCATGCCCGTTCCGCACACCCGACCGATCGGTGTCACCGTCAGCGGCAACCGTTCCGATCTCATCGAGAACCGATCGGTCTGGCGGCCGCACACGCAGGTCGCGGCCAACGTTCTGCACCTCCTGGAGTTCCGCCTGCAGGAACGTGGCGCCTCCACGGTCGGCTACGTGCTGCTCATTCCGCACTACCTGGGTGACACCGAATTTCCGGCCGCAGCCCTCACCGCGCTAGAGAGCACGAGCGCGTCGACCGGATTGATCTTTCCGACCGATCGCCTGCGGGAAGCCAATCGAGAATTCGTGGCACGCATCGATGACCAGGTGCGGAACAACCCGGAGCTGGCCAAGCTGGTGGGCACACTGGAGCAGCGCTACGATGCCTACATGGAGGGAAGCCCGCTGCGGTCGCCGCTCACCGACGAAGATGGCGAGCTGCCGTCGGCCGATGAAATCGCCGCCGAACTCGAGAACTTCCTCGCCCTGCGGCGCAGCCGCGATGACGGTGCCGCCAGCTAACGCAGCTGGAAGTATCTGGTCGACACGCCTGACCGGCTGGTCAGGAACGCGATAGGTTAGATCGAGTGAACTCGCGTCGATCCACCCTGATCTTTATCATCGGGTCGTTCGCGTACCTGTCGGCCGTACTCCAGCGCACCTCGATGGGAATCGCCGGGGTAGCCGCCACGGAGAAATTCGGCGGCTCGGCCGCCATCCTCTCGAGCCTGGCCGTCGTGCAGCTCGTCGTCTACGCCGCCGCGCAAATTCCGGTCGGGGTGTTGATCGATCGGTACGGCCCGCGAGTGCTCATGGTCACCGGAACGGCGCTCATGGTCACCGGCCAGGTGACACTGGCGCTGGCACCGGATATCTCGGTCGCCGTCATCGGCCGCATCCTGGTCGGCGCCGGAGACGCGACCATCTTCATCTCGATGATCCGCCTGATCAGTTCCTGGTTCAGCGGTCGCATCGTCCCCCTGCTGTCCCAGTGGATGGGCAACATCGGTCAACTCGGCCAGGTACTCTCCGCGGTGCCCCTGGCTTGGCTTCTCCACACCAGCGGCTGGAAACCCGCCTTCCTCTCGGCGGCATCCGTGGCCGTAATCGCCCTGATCGTGGTCATCATTTTCGTGCAGGACCGACCCAGAGACGTCACCGAGCACGTGCGTGCCAACAGCCTTGGCATCGCGCTGACCCAGCTGCGACACAGTTTTCGGCGCCCGGGCACCCAGCTCGGATTCTGGTCGCACTACGTGACGCAGTCGTCCGGCACCGTCTTCAGTCTGCTTTGGGGCTATCCCTTCATGGTCTTCGGCCTCGGCTACGAACCGGCGTTCGCCGCCGGAATGCTGACCGTGTTGGTCGGCGCCGGCCTCGTGTTCGGGCCGATCCTCGGCCTGCTGACCGCACGCTACCCACTGCGCCGCAGCAATATCGTGCTTGGTATCGTGACCGGCATCGGAATCGCGTGGGCGATCGTGCTGCTCTGGCCCGGCGTTCCACCGCTGTGGAGCATTGTGCTGCTGCTGGTCGTGCTCGGCATCGGCGGGCCGGGCTCGCTGATCGGCTTCGACTTCGCGCGCACTTTTAATCCGCAGCGCAGCCTGGGCTCGGCCAACGGCGTCGTCAACGTCGGTGGCTTCACCGCGAGCTTCGTCATGATGTACCTGATCGGGCTGCTGCTCGACCTGCAGAACGGATGGCGCGTGGCCGGGGGAGCAGCGAGCGACCTGTACGCGCTCGACGCATTTCGGGTGGCATTCACGGTGCAATACCTGGTCGTCGGAATCGGCATCGGTTTTCTCGTGCACGCCCGGCGGCGCACCAGACGCCAGCTCTCTCGCGACGAGGGAATAGAAGTCGCACCTATCTGGGTTGCACTATCACGCGCCTGGAAACGGCGTAACGGATGATCGTAGTACGTGTCGTGGCTTGTCGTCCAGACAAACCGTGCAATAATTATTTCCAGGACCCGTTCTGGTCCGGGGCACACCGAAGTCATTTCGGCGTGAGCATCCCGGGACTTGACATGGGTCCAAGTTCTGCCCAAAAACGCATCTGGCACCGTCACCGGTCGCACAGAAGCAGGTACGACTCCGCATGAGAGGTGTTCGAATGGCAACCACCGTCAAGACCGAGGTGACCGACGAGTCCGTCACGACTCCGGTAGTACCGCCGGTCAAGAAGACCGTCACCAAGGCTGCAGCCGCGAAGGCAGCAGCAGCCGAGGCCGCAGCGACGAAGAAGTCCGCGGCCGCCGGTTTGGCCGCCGAGAAGCCGGCCCCGAAGAAGCGCGCGACCAAGGCGAAGGTCGTCAAGAAAGACGACGAAGCCGACGTCGACGGTGGAACGGACGCCGATGACGACGAGTCAGACGAGGACAGCACCAAGCGCACGGCATCGACCGAGCCGCTCCCCAGCGGCGCCCTCGTACTCTCCCTGGTCGACGATGACGACGAGGTCCCGGTCTATTCCAGCGCCATCACCGGCGCCACGGCCGACCCGGTCAAGGACTATCTCAAGCAGATCGGTAAGGTCGCCCTGCTGAACGCGGCCGAAGAGGTCGAACTCGCGATGCGCATCGAAGCCGGCCTGTTCGCCGAAGACAAGCTGTCGGAGATGACGGATGTCGAGAAGAAGAACGCGCTCGGCCGTGAGCTGCAGTGGGTTGCCAAGGACGGCGCCCGAGCCAAGAGCCACCTCCTCGGTGCCAACCTGCGGCTCGTCGTGTCGCTCGCCAAGCGCTACACCGGTCGTGGAATGCAGTTCCTCGACCTGATCCAGGAGGGCAACCTGGGCCTCATTCGTGCGGTCGAGAAATTCGACTACACCAAGGGCTTCAAGTTCAGCACCTACGCCACCTGGTGGATTCGCCAGGCCATCACCCGGGCCATGGCCGACCAGGCTCGCACCATCCGTATTCCGGTGCACATGGTCGAGGTCATCAACAAGCTCGCCCGTGTGCAGCGCCAGATGCTGCAGGACCTCGGTCGCGAACCCACCCCTGAAGAGCTCAGCCGCGAACTCGACATGACGCCCGAAAAGGTCGTCGAGGTTCAGAAGTACGGTCGCGAACCCATTTCGCTGCACACCCCGCTCGGTGAAGACGGCGACAGCGAATTCGGTGACCTCATCGAAGACACCGAAGCCGTCGTGCCCGCCGATGCCGTGGGTTTCACCATGCTGCAGAAACAGCTGGAAAGCCTGCTCGACTCGCTGTCCGAACGTGAAGCCGGTGTGATTCGCATGCGCTTCGGCCTCGGTGACGGCATGCCGAAAACGCTCGACCAGATCGGCGACACCTTCGGGGTCACGCGCGAGCGCATCCGCCAGATCGAGTCCAAGACGATGGCCAAGCTTCGTCACCCGTCCCGGTCGCAGTCCCTGCGCGACTACCTCGAGTAAACGTGACAGTGACAGGTCCCACCCGGATTGCGTTGTGCGGTTCGTGAGTTCCCTTCGGTACGCCCCCGCGATTCTCATCGGTCGGGCCGTTCGTGTGCTCGCGCGCTGGCGCAAACCGGGCGGTGGCTCGGCCATTCCCGGCGTCGTCGTCAACCGCATCGCCCCGGGCTTTTTGGCCGCGGCGCTGAACGGGTTTCCGCTCGGCCTGGTAATCGTGACCGGGTCCAGTGGCAAATCAACCACGACCAAGATGCTCGTCGCCGTTCTGCGCGCGCACGGCCTGTCCGTATTCACCAACCAGTCGACGGCCAACATCAGCCAGGGGCTGACCAGCGCCCTTCTGGAACAGGTCAGCCTGTCCGGCACGATTGCCGGCGACGTTGCCGTGCTTGAAATGGATGAGGGACACGGCGCGTTCATCGCCGGCTCGCTGACTCCGCGGGTCGTCGCCCTGACCAACGTCATGGTTGACCAGATCGACCGGTTCCACGACTCCGAAATGGTCGCCGCCCTGCTGGCGAAAATCGCTGCACGGGCTACGGAGTCGGTCGTACTCAACGCTGACGACCGCTACCTGGCCGATCTCGGTCACGATCTCGAACCTGGCGTTTCGGTAGCCCGCTACGGTGTAACCGCCGAGGTTCTCGCTCAGTATCCACGCGGACTCGGTTACGCCGACACCGCACCGATTCGCCTGCCGAACGGAACCGGGCTCCAGCTCACCCGGGTGGCCGGCCTGGACGCCGACGTGCAGTTTGCCACGGGCGTTCACAGCATCCGCTTGCCGGCTCGCGGCATCCACTACGCCGTCGACGCGCTGACCGCGCTGAGCACGGCCCAGTCGACCCTGGGCGTACATTTTGATCCGGCGATCGCCTGCACGGCGCTGTCGGCCATGCCGGCCGTTTTCGGACGCGGCGAGGTCGTCACCGTTGGCGGCAAGACCGTTGAGTTTGTGCTCGTGCAAAACCCGTCGAGTTTTCAGCTCAACGTGGACAGTCTCGAACCGGGAACCGAGCAGATTCTGGTGATCATCGGCTCCGACGTGCGTGACCCGTCGTACTTCTGGCCGGTGGACACCTCTGGGCTCGGCCACGTACTCATCGCCTCCGGGCTCAAGGCGCACGACATCGCCCTGCAGCTGGCCTACGACGACGTCACCGTCGACCGCATCGAGCCCGATGTCCCGACCGCTCTCGACGCGTTCCTAGCCCTGCCCGATCCCGTCTCCGGGGTGAAAACCATCATCTTCTCCGCCGACGGAATGCGGCGCACCCGCGCGCACCTCGGCCTCGTCTCCAACTCTGAGGAGCCGGTATGACTGCCACTTCGCTGGACCGCCCGTTCACGGTCGTCTCGCTGCTGCCGCGCCTTCTGAACACGAACGGTGATGCCGGCAATGCTCGTGTGCTCGCGCAGCGCGTTCGGTGGAGCGGCCACGACGCGCGGGTGGTCGATGTGCATTCCCGGGCCGACCTGCCCGAGCACGTGGATGCCGTGTCGATCGGTTCGGGAACGGATGCTGCACTTCTGCCGGCCAGGGACAACCTTCGTACCCTGGTGGAGGAACTGCGCCTCTGGTCCAATTCCGGCGTGCCCATCCTGGCCGTCGGCACCGGGTGGGAACTGCTGAGCTGGGGGAGCGACCTCCCCGACGGCAGCGTGCTGGAAGGACTCGGCCTCGTAGCCGGCCACGCCGTGCCACGCGCCGCCCGCGCTACCGACGACATCATCGTCGCCTCAAAATACGGGCGGCTAATCGGGTTCGAAAACCATGCCCGCGACTACGTCGGTGCTGAAGCCAGCCCGCTCGGCCGGGTGCTGTACGGCACCGGCAACGCGGATGCTCCGGCGAGCGGACCTCAGATTGAGGGACTGACCATGGGTGAGGTGTTTTGCACCCACCTGCACGGGCCCGTTCTTGCTCGCAATCCCGCACTCGCCGACCACCTGCTGCAGGCAGCCTTTAGCCGCCACGATCTCGAATATGCGCGCGGCGCGACGGCCGAGTCCGTCGATGACACCGCGCGGACGGCCCGCAACCAAGTGGCCGTGCGGCTGGGCCAGAACGCCGAATAGGGGCTGCGGACTGAGCGCGGTTCCGGAGACCGAAAAGTCGCAGCGACGAAAAGACCGCGCCGGCAACTGGCCTTAGCCAGCCGCCGGCGCGGCATCCGTTTTGAGTGCCTACCAGCCCGCTAGGAGCGCTGGTCTTCGAGCAGACGGCTCGATTCGTCATGCCAGCTTTCGGCAATGGTTGCCAGCTTCTCCTGGTGCTTGCGGCCGTGGTGCGCGCAGAACAGCAGCTCACTGTTTTTCACGACGACACGGATGTAAGCCTGGGCACCGCACGCGTCGCAGCGGTCGGCTGCGGTGAGCTGGTGGGGGGCGCCCTGGTTGTCTACAGCACCATTTTCGGTGGCGATCTGGGACATATTCTCCTCCTCCAGACTGAATTACATGAACCCTCTTATCTAATGTAAACACGCCGCAGGGCCAATGACGAGATGATTGGCCGGTATTTCGCTCACCGCGTAGACGTGTCGTGGGGGGGGTTGCCTGCCGCGCCGTGCCTCCAAAGCGCGAAAGATTCCCGGTCGGGGCCGGTATTCTTGGTTGTTGTGAGCTCTGACTATTCCGCGCGCCACCTGTCAGTCCTTGAGGGACTCGAGGCAGTGCGCAAACGCCCCGGCATGTATATCGGTTCCACCGACTCGCGTGGACTGATGCACTGCCTGTGGGAGATCATCGACAACTCCGTCGATGAGGCCCTGGGCGGGCACGGTGCCAGCATCAATATCGAGCTGCATCCCGACCAGAGCGTCGAGGTGCGCGACACCGCCCGCGGAATCCCGGTCGATATCGAACCCAAGACCGGCCTGACCGGTGTCGAGGTCGTCTTCACCAAACTGCACGCCGGCGGAAAGTTCGGCAGCGGTTCGTATGCGGCGTCGGGTGGTCTGCACGGGGTGGGGGCCTCCGTTGTCAACGCGCTGTCCGAACGTCTCGATGTCGAGGTCGACCGCGACGGCAAGACCTGGGCCATGTCGTTCCACCGCGGTGAACCTGGCCTGTTCGCGGATTCGGGGGAGAAGAGCCCCGACGCACCGTTCACTCCGTTCGAGAACCAGAGCGAGCTGCGCGTGATCGGCAAGGTCAAGCGCGGCGTCACGGGCACTCGCATCCGCTACTGGGCTGACCGGCAGATTTTTACCAAGGGTGCAGCGTTCCAGACCGACGAGGTGTTGAACCGAGCCCGCCAGACCGCGTTCCTCGTTCCCGGCCTCGCGATCGAGGTCGCCGACCGTCGCACCGAGGAGCCCGTCACTAGCCTGTTCCAGTTCGACGGCGGCATCAGCGAATTCGTCGAACACCTCGCGACGGATGCCCCGATCACCGATACCTGGCGGCTCACCGGCAACGGCACTTTCACTGAGACCGTGCCGGTGCTCACCGACAAGGGCGCCATGGTGCCGACCGAGCTCACGCGCGACTGCCAGGTGGACATCGCCCTGCGCTGGGGCACCGGCTACGACACGATCGTGCAGAGCTTCGTCAATATCATCGCTACTCCCAAGGGCGGCACCCACCAGGCCGGTTTCGACGCCGGACTGCTGAAGTTCCTGCGCGGCCAGGTCGAACTGAACGCCCGCCGGCTCAAGGTCGGCAGCGACAAGGTCGACAAAGACGACGTGATGGCCGGACTTACCGCCGTGCTCACGGTGCGCCTGCCGGAGCCGCAGTTCGAGGGCCAGACCAAGGAGGTGCTCGGCACACCGGCGGTGCGGGCGATCGTCGCCAACGTCGTCGCGAAGGCCATGGCGGAGCGGTATGCGTCGCCGAAACGCGATGACAAGACCCAGTCAGCGCTGCTGCTCGACAAGATCGTCGCCGAGATGAAGTCACGCATCTCAGCCCGCGCCCATAAAGAAACCCAGCGGCGCAAGAACGCCCTGGAAAGTTCGTCGCTGCCGGCCAAGCTGGTCGACTGCCGCAGTAACGACGTGTCCACGAGCGAGCTGTTTATCGTGGAGGGGGACTCGGCCCTCGGAACGGCGAAGCTCGCCCGCGACAGCGAGCACCAGGCGCTATTGCCGATCCGCGGCAAGATTCTGAACGTGCAGAAGGCATCCGTCGCCGACATGCTCTCCAACGCCGAGTGTGCGTCGATCATCCAGGTGATCGGGGCCGGCTCCGGTCGCAGCTTCGACCTGTCAGCGGCGCGCTACGGCAAAGTCATCATCATGAGCGATGCCGACGTCGACGGTGCCCACATTCGTACCCTGCTGCTCACCCTGTTCTTCCGCTACATGCGCCCCATGATCACCGAGGGCCGCGTCTTCGCCGCCGTGCCGCCGCTGCACCGGGTCGTCGTGATGAACCCGGGCTCGAAGCCCAACGAGACCATCTACACCTACTCCGAAACCGAGCTGCACGGGGTGCTGAGCGCCCTCGAGAAGAAGAATCGTCGTTATCAGGACCCGATCCAGCGCTACAAGGGCCTCGGCGAAATGGATGCCGACCAGCTCGCGACCACCACGATGGAACGTGCCCACCGCACCCTGCGGCGCGTGCGTGTCGACGACGCCGAAGCCGCCGGCAAGGTTTTCGAGCTGCTTATGGGCAATGACGTCGCCCCGCGCAAGGAGTTCATCATCGACAGCTCCGACAAGCTGTCCCGCGATCGCATCGACGTCTGAGGCATCCCAGCGCCCTCGTGGCACGTATTTGAGAAGCCGGCACGTGTTCAAACCAGTGCCGCGTTCTCCAACGCGTGCCACGAGGTGCGCGGGCTTAGATTTCGGTGCCGATTGCTCCGATTGACGCGTCGAGCATGACTCCGGAGGCGTCCCGGCGGGAGCCGGAGTCCGGCAGGGTGCGGGGAGTGCCGTCCGGACCGACGGCCCGGGCCGGAGCTCGCCCGACCCAGGCCACGGCGAGGGTGTCCTCACCCTTGAGGAAGCGCTGGGCGCGAACACCGCCGGTGGCGCGACCCTTGGCGGGATACTCCGAGAAATCGCTCTGCTTCGCGCTCCCCGGGTCGGTGCCCGGGAGGGTCTGACTGCTTGACGCCACGGTGGCCACAACGGCCGCCGCCACGTCCTCGGCTGACAGGCTGGTGAAGAACACGACGGTTTCCCCCGTCGTCAGCTTGATTCCGGCCATGCCGCCGGCTGCTCGGCCCTGCGGCCGTACACCGGCGGCGGTGAAGCGCAACAGTTGCGCATCCGTCGTGATGAAGACGAGGTCGTCGTCCTCTGCACCCTGCACCGCGCCGACCACCTCGTCCTTCGGCTTGAGCGCGATGATCTCCCAGGAGGGTTTGTTGGCCCAGTCGCCGGGAGTGACCCGCTTCACGATGCCCTGACGCGTGCCGAGCGCGATCGCCCGGTCGGAGTCCAGCGAGACGATCGCGAGCACTCGCTCCTTTTGGTCGGTGAGCAGCAGATATTCGCTGATGCGCACCCCGGCGGCGAGCTGAATGGACGTCGGCGGCATCACAGGCAGGTCGACGGGGGAGAAGCGGATGAGCCGCCCCCGGTTGGTCACCGCGCCCACCTCGGTGCGGCTGGTTGTGTCGAGCGTCGAGAGCACGGCATCGTGTTTGCTGCGGCGCTGCGGTGGCTGGATCCGCGGCGGCAGCGAATCGTCGACAGCGACCAGATCGACCCGGGCGATGCGCCCGGTCACGCTCAGAAACACGCGGGTGGGGATGTCCTGCACCTCGAGCACGGCCGCCTGGCGTTTGGCGGCAGCCACCGACAGGCCGGCAATGCTCGGCTTGGCCTCGGTCAGGACTGTGCGACGTGGCGTGCCGAACTTCTCGGCGACCGCGCCCAGTTCCTCTGACACCAGGGTGCGGATCGCGGCTTTCGAGGACAGTAGTTTCTCGAGTTTCGCGATTTCAGCGAGCAACTGGTCACGTTCGGATTCGAGCTCGATGCGGGAGAATTTGGTGAGGCGCCGCAGCCGCAGTTCGAGAATGTATTCGGCCTGAATCTGACTGAGGTCGAACACGTCGATCAGTTTTGCGCGGGCCTGCTCAGTGTCGTCGCTCGCGCGAATCACCTGGATCACCTCGTCGATGTCAAGGATCGCCACCAACAGGCCAAGCACGAGGTGCAGGCGTTCCTTGCGCCGGGCCAGTCGATAGGCCGAGCGACGGGTGACGACCTCGATGCGGTGGTTGACGTAGACGTGCAGCAGTTCGAGCAGCCCAAGAGTCTGCGGGGCTCCATTGACGAGGGCGACAGCGTTGATGTTGAACGAGTCTTCCAGTGGGGTGTACCGGTAGAGCTGCTCGAGCACGGCATCGGGACTGAAACCGGTCTTGATACCGATGACCAGACGCAGTCCCTTGGTGCGGTCGGTGAGATCGGTGACGTCCGAGATGCCGCTCAGCTTCTTGGAGTTGACACCATCCTTGATCTTCTCGATCACCTTTTCCGGGCCGACCAGGTAGGGGAGTTCGGTCACGACGAGCCCGGTTTTTCGGGCGCTGATCGCCTCGACCGAGACGCGGGCGCGGGTCTTGAAGCTGCCGCGGCCGGTACTGTATGCGTCCTTGATGCCGGCCAATCCCACGATGGTACCGCCGGTCGGCAGGTCCGGCCCAGGCACGAATTCCATGACGTCATCGAGTGTTGCGTTCGGGTGGGCGAGCAGGTGCCGGGCGGCCCCGACGACCTCGATCAGGTTGTGCGGCGCCATGTTGGTGGCCATCCCGACGGCGATGCCACTCGTGCCGTTGACGAGCAGGTTGGGGTAGGCAGCTGGCAGCACGTCGGGCTGGGTGAGCTGGTTGTCGTAGTTCGGCACGAAGTCGACGACGTCTTCGTCGAGGTTTTCGGTCATTGCGAGAGCGGGCGCGGCTAGGCGGGCTTCGGTGTAGCGGGGCGCGGCCGGCCCATCGTCGAGCGAGCCGAAGTTGCCGTGCCCGTCGATGAGCGGAACCCGCAGGGAGAACGACTGGGCCATGCGCACCAGGGCGTCGTAGATCGCGGTATCGCCGTGCGGATGCAGCTTCCCCATCACCTCGCCCACAACCCGGGCGCTCTTCACGTGGCCCTTGTCGGGGCGCAATCCCATTTCGCTCATCTGATACAGGATGCGACGCTGCACCGGTTTGAGACCGTCGCGGGCGTCGGGCAGAGCCCGGGAGTAGATCACCGAATAGGCGTACTCGAGGAACGACCCCTGCATCTCCACCGATACATCGACGTCTTCGATGCGCTCGGTGCTGGCTGTGCTGGCGGCTGGTGCGGTGCTGTCTGAGCGGCTCATTGAAAAATTCTGCTTCAAGCGTGCCACGGCAACCGATCGAACGGTCACCGCTGCACTGCGTAGGGAGCGCTCTCGGGAGCGCTGGAGGGCTCGGGTTCGTCCCTGTGAAAGAATTAGACCCGATGCCCACCATGCTACCGGCCCGCCAATTCAGTGCTCTGCGCCTTGCCGATGTTCTCACCAGTTCCCTCGACGCCGTCTGCGCCCGGCCGAACACGCTGGGCCTGCCCGCCGTGCGCAAGGCGGTCGTGATTCTGGCCGATGGGCTAGGCGTCAGCTCGATCCGGGCACGTGCCGGGCACGCACGATTCCTGTCGTCCCGGCTCAACAAATCGAGCATCATCGACGGAGTCTTCCCGGCCACGACGGCCGCGGGAATCGCGACGCTCACCACCGGCGTGGAACCTGGCCAGCACGGACTGGTCGGCTACCAGGTGCTCGACGGGGCCAACGACCGCGTCGTGAATCAGCTCACCGGCTGGGATGACGGCATGCAGCCGGCCACCTGGCAACGGGCCCGTACCGTCTTCGACCTGGCCGCCGATGACAACGTGCCGAGCTTCGCCATTGGCCCCAAACGATTCGTGGCCTCCGGCTTCACCCAGGCGGTACTGCGCGGCGCCCAGTACGTGCCGGCCGAGAAGGTGGCCGATCGCTTTGCCGCCACGCGGAGCATCCTGAATGAGAATCCCACCGCCCTGATCTACCTCTACGTGGCCGAGCTCGACGTGGCAGCGCACGCGCACGGGTGGGAGTCTGATCGGTGGCTGGCCCAGCTGGAGAATCTTGACTCCGAGGTGACCCGGTTCGCTGCCACTCTGCGCTCCGACGAGGGCGTGCTGCTCACCGCCGACCACGGGGTGATCGACGTGCCGAGTACCAAACACGTGCTCTTTGACACCGAGCCAGCGCTCGTGGCCGGCGTGCGCCACATTGCGGGGGACCCGCGCTGCGTGCAGCTCTACCTCGAGCCGCAGTGGTCAGCGGCCGGGTCCGACTCGAACGCCGCCGACACGCTGGCGGATGCCTGGCGGGCGTCTCAGGGGGACCGCGCCTGGGTCTACACCCGCGATGAAGCGGTGGCGGCCGGCCTGTACGGCCGGGTAGCCGACGAGGTGTTGCCGCGCATCGGCGACGTGCTGGTCGCCGCGCGCAAGTCCATCGCGTATTACGACTCCCGCCCGGCGAACCAGAAGGCACGCGGCATGATCGGACAGCACGGTTCCCTCACCGATGAGGAAGTGCGTGTGCCGCTGATCCGAGCGGGCGCCTTCGCTCGGTAACCCGCCGAAACCGCCCGCGGAGTACCCGGTGCTAAACCGGGTACTGGCGGCGCTTTACCTGCGGCTTGGGCAGCCGCATCGGCCGCAGCTGGAGCGCGCGCATAGCCGCGTACCAACGCACGCGTTCAGCCTTGTCAGAACCGAACTTGGCCTCGATCTTCTTAGTGAGTACGAAGCCGAGTACGACGCAGTCGACGACAGCGAAGATGAAGAACGCCCACAGGGCGATGATCGAGTAGCTCGAGATGCTCGGGATCGTGGTGAGGAGGATGACCAGGAACATGATCGGGATCATCAGCTCCCCGACGTTGAACCGGGCATCAACGTAGTCGCGGGCGTAGCGTTTCTGCAAGCCGCGTTCCCGCAGTGGCAGGTACTTGTCCACACCGGCAGCCATTCCGGCACGCGCGACGTCGCGCGCGGCGGTCGACTTAGCGCGCGCCTGCTTGGCTGCGAGTTTGCGGTCATCCGGAACCAGTGGGCGCTTGTTGGCCGCTTCCTGCTTTTTGCGGGTCGGGGTTGCCTGACCCTTGCCTGCTGTGTGCGAGAGACCGAGGCGCGCTGCGGTCTCGTCGGAACTTTCAATCGACGGCTGGGCGTCGGGGTTTACGGGAGGCTTGGCCACATCAAATCCTTGCAATTGGGTGCCTTAAGATTACCGGTATGACTGGTAACCCACAGACGAATTCCCATTCCACTGGCCGAACGCCCGACGCTGCCGCCAATTCCGGCGACAATTCAGCCGCCGATTCGGTCACCAAGGCCGGCCTCCGGGGCGCGGTCGAACGGGGTCTCCCTAGCACGATCGCCGACCTGTGCGCGCTGGTGCGCATCCCGTCGGTGTCCTGGGCGGCCTTCGATCGTTCGCACGTCGCCGCGAGTGCCGACGCCGTCGCCGCGCTGGTGCGCGGGCTTGACGTGTTCGAGTCGGTCGACATCGTGCAGGCCGCCATTGCTCCCAGCAACTCGGGCGGCGCTGCCGAACTCGGGCAGCCAGCGATTCTGGCGTCGCGCGCGGCCCGCAACGGACGACCGACCGTCCTGCTCTACGCGCACCACGACGTGCAGCCTCCCGGCCAGGACGAGGATTGGGAGTCCGATCCGTTCACGCCCACCGTGCGCGGCGACCGACTCTATGGGCGGGGAGCTGCCGACGATAAGGCTGGCGTCATGGCGCACGTCGCGTCCATCCGCGCTCTCGTTGCGACCGTCGGCACCGATTTCGATCTGGGAATCGCGCTGTTCATCGAGGGCGAGGAAGAATTCGGCAGCCGCTCCTTCGCCACGTTCCTCGACGAGAACCGCGAGGCTCTGCGCGGGGATGTCATCGTGGTAGCCGACTCCAACAACTGGGACATCAACACGCCGGCAATCACCACGGCCCTGCGCGGAAACGTGACGCTTCGGTTGACCGTGCGCACGCTCGCCCACGCTTCACACTCGGGTATGTTCGGTGGAGCCGTCCCCGATGCGATGCTCGCCACCATCAAATTGCTGTCAACGTTGTACAACGAAGACGGGTCGGTGGCCGTCGACGGCCTCACCGCCATTGACGTTCCTACACCGGACTATTCAGAGGAACAGCTACGCGCAGAAACCGGCCTGCTGCCCGGCGTCAGCCCGATCGGCCACGGCTCGATCCTGAGCCGGATCTGGTCGCAACCAGCCCTCACTGTGACCGGAATTGACGCACCCACCGTCGACAACGCTTCCAACACTCTCACCCCCGCGGTGACGGTTCGGCTCAGCACTCGCATCGCTCCCGGCCAGTCCGCGGTTGAAGCCGCCGCAGCCATCGAGGCGCACTTGCACGAGCACGCGCCGTTCGGCGCGGTTCTCGAGATCGACGATGTGGATACCGGCGAGCCCTTCCTCGTCGATATCAGCGGCTGGGCCGTGACCGAAGCTCGTTCCGCCATGACGGCTGCCTGGGGCGTTCCCCCCGTCGACATCGGCGTCGGGGGGTCGATCCCGTTCATTGCCGAGCTGGTGCGGGTCTTTCCGACGGCTCAGATCCTGGTGACTGGAGTGGAAGACCCTGACTCCCGGGCCCACAGCCCAAATGAGTCTTTGCACCTCGGCGTGTTCAAACGCGCCGTACTCAGTGAGGCATTCCTGCTCGGAAGCCTGAACGACCGCAACGGACACTGAACAAACACCGGGTCAACTGCCGACGGCCAAAGAAATGTGAGAGCGTGGGAATGCCCGCGTCGACTTTCTGGTTGTCGAAGGTAGAATTTATGACATCGTCATCTATGAGACCGCACTGAGCGTGATTGCGTGAACCGAGGAGAAGCATGACCGACACCATGACAGAAACCGTCAGCGTTGCTGACACCGCGCCTACTGACACCGCACACGCTGCACACGGCGTCGGACTCACCGAGGCAGCGGCGCTCAAGGTCCGCAGCCTGTTGACTCAGGAAGGTCGCGAAGACCTGCGTCTGCGCGTTGCCGTGCAGCCCGGCGGCTGCTCCGGCCTCGTCTACCAGCTCTACTTCGACGAACGCGTACTCGACGGGGATGCGCTCGTCGATTTCGACGGTGTCGAGGTCGTTGTCGACAAGATGAGCGTTCCCTATCTCGACGGCGCCTCGATCAACTTCGAAGACACGATTGAGAAGCAGGGTTTCACCATTGACAACCCGAACGCTGGCGGCAGCTGCGCCTGCGGGGATTCCTTCCACTAAAAAAAGTTCCACCGGCGGGGACATCATCACTTTGATGGTGTCCCCGCTTTTTTTCTACCCAATCTGCACCGGATTCGCCCGGAAATGCTCCATCAACAGGGTTTCACGCGCACAAATCGTGTGCGACCCGACCCGGAGTGCACTTCGTGTGCACTCTCGCGGAGTAAGCTAGGAATCGATCAAAACGCTTCCTGAGAAGCGTCCTCGAATCTCCCGAAAGGTCCCCGGTGCGCAATAATCACCGCCTTCGTTGGGCTGCCATTCCGCTCGCAGCGACGTTAGCCGTTGTACTGGCCGGATGCACGCAAGCCCAGCTCCATGGTTTCCTGCCCGGCTTTGAAGAAGAGGGCGAGACGGCGGTGACCAATCAGACCGATCGCATTGCGGGTCTCTGGACCACCTCGTGGATCGTGCTCCTGGTCGTGGGCCTCATCACCTGGGGCCTCATCATCTGGACGATCGTCGTTTATCGTCGACGAAAGGGCCAGACCGGGCTTCCGGTTCAGCTTCGGTACAACATGCCGATCGAGATCTTCTACACCGTCGTGCCGCTCATTCTCGTCGTCGGCTTCTTCGCCTTCACCGTGCGCGACCAGATCGCCATCGAGGCACGCTACGACAATCCCGATGTGACGATTGAAGTTCAGGCCAAGCAGTGGGCCTGGGACTTCAACTACGTCGACGAAGACGTGTACTCACCCGGAATCCAGGGCCAGCTTGATCCCAAGGGCGAAACCGGCGCGATTAACCAGTCCGAGCTTCCCGTGCTGGTACTCCCGGTTGACAAGACCATCGAGATAGCACTGGAATCTCGGGACGTCATCCACTCGTTCTGGGTTATTGACTTCCTGTACAAGAAGGACGTCATTCCCGGCAAGACCAACTACATGTCGGTCACCCCCCAGCGCATCGGAACCTATGCGGGCAAGTGTGCTGAGCTCTGTGGCGAATACCACTCCCTCATGCTCTTCAACGTCAAAGTCGTCTCCCAAGCTGACTACGACACGTACATCGAGTCCCTGCGCACCGCGGGTAACGTCGGTCAGCTCGACAATGAGTTCGACCGCAATCAGAATCAGCCGGGCACCAGTGCCCCGACGGCTCCGGAGGGCAACTAAGCCATGACTACGACCATCGCACCAGTGGAGTCTCGCCCGGCCGCGCCGGTCTCCACGTCGGCGGAGCGCAAGGGCAACGTCCTTGTTCGGTGGATCACCTCCACCGACCACAAGGTCATCGGGTACATGTACCTGATCACCTCGTTCATCTACTTCTGCCTCGGCGGCGTCATGGCGCTGATCATTCGCGCCCAGCTGTTCGCCCCGGGCCTTGACGTCGTGCAGACGAAGGAACAGTACAACCAGCTGTTCACGATGCACGGCACGATCATGCTTTTGATGTTCGCGACGCCGCTCTTCTTCGGCTTCGCCAACTTTCTGGTTCCGCTGCAAATCGGCGCCCCTGACGTCGCGTTCCCTCGCCTGAACGCTCTCGCCTACTGGTTCTTCAACTTCGGCAGCCTCATCGCCGTCGCCGGTTTCCTCACCCCGCAGGGGGCGGCATCCTTCGGCTGGTTCGCCTATCAGCCCCTGGCCAGCACGACGTTCTCGCCGGGTGTTGGCGGCAACCTCTGGATGGTCGGCCTGGGTCTCTCCGGTTTCGGCACGATTCTCGGCTCAGTGAACTTCATCACCACCATCATCACCATGCGTGCCCCGGGCATGACGATGTGGCGCATGCCGGTCTTCACCTGGAACTCTCTCATCACGTCGCTCCTCGCGCTCATGGTCTTCCCGGTGCTCGCTGCAGCGATGCTCGCCGCAGCCTCGGACCGCATCTTCGGTTCGCACATCTATGATCCAGCCAACGGTGGTGCCATCCTCTGGCAACACTTGTTCTGGTTCTTCGGCCATCCCGAGGTGTACATCATTGCGCTGCCGTTCTTCGGCATCGTCTCCGAAGTGTTCCCGGTCTTCAGCCGCAAACCAATGTTCGGGTACAAGACCCTGATCTACGCGACCATCTCGATTGCCGCGTTGTCCGTCACCGTCTGGGCGCACCACATGTACGTCACCGGCTCGGTTCTGCTCCCGTTCTTCTCGCTCATGACGATGTTGATCGCGGTACCCACCGGGGTGAAGATCTTCAACTGGATCGGCACCATGTGGCGAGGGTCAATCACCTTCGAGACCCCCATGATCTGGGCCATCGGCTTTCTCGTCACGTTTACTTTCGGCGGCTTGACCGGTGTCATCCTGGCTTCGCCGCCGCTCGACTTCCACGTGTCTGATACCTACTTTGTTGTCGCCCACTTCCACTACGTGGTCTTCGGTACGGTGGTGTTCGCAATGTTCAGCGGGTTCTACTTCTGGTGGCCGAAGTGGACGGGCAAGATGCTCAACGAGAGCCTCGGGAAATGGCACTTCTGGTTGCTGTTCATCGGCTTCCACACCACCTTCCTGATCCAGCACTGGCTCGGTGTTATGGGCATGCCGCGCCGGTACGCGACCTACTCACCGGAAGACGGGTTCACCTGGATGAACCAGGTATCGACGATTGGCGCCATGATTCTCGCGGTGTCAATGATTCCGTTCTTCCTGAACGTGTACATCACGGCCCGCAAGGCTCCGATGGTGACCGTGAACGATCCGTGGGGTTACGGTTCGTCGCTCGAGTGGGCCACCTCGTGCCCGCCGCCGCGCCACAACTTCACTTCTATTCCCCGTATCCGCTCCGAGCGTCCGGCCTTCGACCTGAACCACCCCGAAGCCGGCCTGCCCGTCGGCATCGGCCCTGGCAAGGATGCGCCCGACGCCGCGGTCTACGACATCGATTCGAATCAGGTCAAGTAAATGAAGACCAACGTCAACATCCTTTGGGTCCTCACCGCCTTCTTCGGAATCGTCACGGTCGTCTACGTGGCGTGGAGCCTACTCGACCCAGCCCACGGAAAAGTGGAATGGGCGGGAACGTTCACGCTGGGGCTGTCAACCCTGCTGGTAGCGTTCATCGCCTTCTACCTGGACAAGGTCCATGCCGCCCAGGGCGCGGAACTGCCCGAAGACCGTCTGGATGGCAACATCGATGACGGTGACCCGGAGATGGGCTTTTTCAGCCCGTGGAGCTGGTGGCCGATCTTCCTGGCCGCATCCACAGCGCTGCTCTTTCTCGGGCTCGCGGTCGGAATCTGGATCTGCTTCATCGGACTGGGGCTCGGCCTGGTGGCCCTGACCGGCTGGGTCTACGAGTACTACCGGGGCTTGTTCGCCCGCTAAGCACACGACGCGGACTATACCGATCTCCCTCACGGGTGGTCGGTATTGTCGTTTAACGTGCCCGTTTCGCCGGGGCATCCAGCGGCCTGCTATCGACGCCGAAAGCCGAAGATATCGAAGGCAACCGTCACGAGTTGGTCGAGACCCGTGCTGTCCTCGCCGGCGGAAGAGCGCGAATGGTGCGAGGACGGTCCCATTCCGATGAGCGATGCAACCTCGAATGGTGACAGGTGCACTGTGCGGTCGAGTTGGTCGTGATGCTCGAGGCGGAACCAGGCGGCCAGGCTCGTGGTCAAATGGGCGGCTTTGTCGGCTTGCATCTCTACGGCCAGCCCCGACTCCCGAAGCTGACGCAGGTGCGTCGGTTGCGGCACTACGACGAGCAGTAGACCGTCGGGCCGCAGAACGCGTTGGAATTCCGCAGCGTTGCGCGGTGCGAACACGTTCAGAATCACGTCGGCGGCGCCGGCCCGAATGGGAAGGGGCGACCAGACATCCGCCACCAGCCCGTCAACGCGATCGTGCGAGCGGATGGTGCGACTCACGGCAGTGGGGGAGAGGTCCATTCCCAGCGCTCGCACGTCGGCTCCCGGGGGCAGCGCTGCGCCCAGGTAGTAGCCGGTTCCGCAACCCACGTCGAGAAGCCGCCGGGGGGACTCACCGGCGACGACAGTGTGGATGGCGTCTCGCAGTGGGTCGTACCACCCGGCGCGAAGGAATCGGTCCCTGGCCTCCAGCATGGCCGCGCTATCGCCGATGAATTTGCGTGGGCCGGTGAGCAGGTTGACGAACCCCCGTTTATTCACGTCAAAGGAATGACCCCGTTCACAGGCCAGCATGAGTTCGCCGCGGGGATGCAGGGGGAGAAAACAGTTCGGGCACCGAAGCCACTCCGATAAAGTCTGGAGTGACATCGATGCCCGTTCTGTTTGATTTCTGTCTACTTGTCGGTGATCTCCGCGGGGTGATCGCCGTGAGCCTGATTCAGCTCAGCCTGCGTGACCGGAGTAATCCGGTCCTCGAAGAACCAGCGGGATAGTCCGGCACGCACCTTCTCGGCCGGGCCGATCTTGCCCTGAGCGTTCGGGCGCAGCATGAGCGGCTTGAAGTCGCTGTAGCTGACCAGCTTCCAGCGTTCGTACTCGTCAACCGGCTGGTGTACCTCGACGAATTCGCCACCGGGCAGCCGAACGATGCGGCCGGATTCGTAGCCGTGCAGGACAATCTCGCGATCCTTCTTCTGCAGAGCGAGGCAGACCCGCTTGGCGATGAAGAACGCAAGGAACGGTCCGAGCAACGTAGTGGCCTGGAGCGTGTGAATGACGCCCTCCATGGTCAGGTGGAAATGCGTGGCCATGATATCCGACGACGCTGCCGCCCACAAGGACGCGTAGAACGTCACGCCGGCCGCGCCGATTGCGGTGCGGGTCGGAGCATTGCGCGGGCGATCGAGCACGTGGTGCTCACGCTTGTCGCCGGTGATCCATGCCTCGATGAACGGGTAGACCATGACTGTCACGATGAACAGTCCGACCACGATGAGCACCACAAGGATGTTAAGCGAGTAGGTGTGGTTGAGCCAGACGAACTCCCACCCGGTCGGGATCAGCCGCATTGCACCGTCGGCGAAGCCAATGTACCAGTCGGGCTGGGTACCGGCTGACACCGGTGACGGGTCGTATGGGCCATAGTTCCAGATCGGGTTGATCGTGAAGAGCGAGGCGATGAGCATGACCACGCCGAAGACGATGAAGAAGAATCCACCGGCCTTGGCGGCGTATACCGGCAGAACCGGGTAGCCGACCACGTTCTGGTTGGTGTGTCCGGCAGCCGGGTACTGGGTGTGCTTGTGCACGACGACGAACAGAAGGTGCATGGCGATCAACGCGACGATGATGGCCGGCAGCAGCAGAATATGCAGCGAGTACAGCCGTCCAACGATGTCGGTACCTGGAAATTCGCCACCGAAGAGCAGGAAGGAGACCCAGGTACCAACGACCGGGATGCCCTTGATCAGGCCGTCGATGATGCGCAGTCCGTTACCGGAGAGGAGGTCATCGGGGAGGGAGTAGCCGGTGAAGCCTTCGGCCATGGCCAGGATGAAGAGGATGAAACCGATGACCCAGTTGAGCTCACGCGGCTTGCGGAACGCACCCGTGAAGTAGATGCGCAGCATGTGCAGGCCGATGGCGGCCACGAACAGCAGGGCCGCCCAGTGGTGTACCTGACGCATGAGGAGGCCACCACGAACGTCGAACGAGATGTCCATCGTGGAGGACATTGCCGCCGACATGGGGATGCCCTTGAGCGGGGCATAGGAGCCGTTATAGACGACTTCTGCCATGGAGGCCTGGAAGAAGAAGGTCAGGAATGATCCCGAGAGCAGAATGATGACGAAGCTGTACAGCGCCACCTCACCGAGCAGGAACGACCAGTGGTCGGGGAAGATCTTGCGGCCCAACTCCTTGACTGCGCCCGAGATACTCGTACGTTCGTCAATGTAGTTGGCGGCGGAGGCGGTGAAGCCACCGGCTTTCTTCACCCCGACGCCCTGGTCCTCAGCGGATTCGCGGGTGATTATCGTGGTCATGCTCGCTCCCAGAAGCTCGGGCCGACTGGTTCAGTGAAATCGCTTTGCGCGATCAGGTATCCCTCAGCGTCCACGGCGATCGGGAGCTGGGGTAGTGCCCGTTTGGCCGGACCGAAGATGACCTTGCAGTGGTTCTCAACGTCGAACTGCGACTGGTGGCACGGGCAAAGCAGGTGGTGCGTGTGCTGTTCATAAAGGGCAACCGGGCATCCAACGTGGGTGCATATCTTAGAATATGCCACGATGCCGTCATAGGACCAGGACTTGCGGTCTTCCGTTTCGACCAGATCGTCCGGATCCATTCGGATGAGCAGAACGGCTGCTTTCGCCTTCTCTTCCAAACGGCCGTGGCCCATTTCGGACAGGCCTTCGGGAATGACGTGGAACGACGAGCCAAGCGTGACATCCGCTGCCTTGATCGGGGTTCCGCTCGGGTCCATGGTGAGGCGAACGCCCTTTTTCCACATGGTCTCGTTGAGCAAGGCCACCGGATCCTGGTCCATCGGGCCGAGGCCACGAAACAGAACGACCGCCGGGAGCGGGAAGACGACGAGCGCGCCGATGAGGCTATTGCGAATGAGTGTGCGGCGGCCGAAGCCCGATTCCTCATTGGCCTGCTGGAAGATTTCTACGGCACGGGCCCGAACTGGCTCGGTCCCACGCACGGGGTGGCGTTCGTCAACACCCTCATGATCGCTCATGAGCGCCTTGCCCCAGTGAACAGCGCCGATACCGATGGCGAGCAACGCGAGGCTGAGGCCGAGACCAATGAAGAGGTTGTTCAGTCGAACCGACCCCGGATCCTCGGCCACGATCGGAAAGGCCATGTACGCGGCAATCGCGAAGACACTACCCACGATGGATACATAGAACAGCGTATAAACGGTGCGCTCAGCCTTGCGCTCTTCCTTGTGTTCAAGGTCGGTGATGCGCGGACGGTGCGGCGGGAATCCTGGGTTAGCCAGGGCATCCCGTGTAACGACGGCTGTGCTTGCGGCGGATGTCGCGAGCTGCGCGCCAGGCGAGTCGGCGGCGGTTACGTCCTCCGCGCCGTTATCGTCCTTGGCCATGGGTCTCCTTTGTGGGTGTAAATACTGTGCACTGTGGTGCTACGCGACGTTCAATCGGTACCGAATGAAGTGTCAAGACCGGATACCGACTCTTAGTTTGATTTTGCCGTGATCCACACGGTGAGGGCCACGATTGCGCCCAGTCCGAAGATCCAGATGAAGAGTCCTTCAGCTACCGGCCCCAGAGAACCGAGAGCTAGCCCGCCCGGTGACGGGTTGTCCTCGACGTACTTGAGATACGTGATGATGTCGCGCTTGTCTTCGGGCGAGATGTTCATGTCGTTGAAGACGGGCATGTTCTGCGGGCCGGTGATCATGGCCTCGTAGATGTGCTGGGCAGAAACGTTCTCGATGGCAGGAGCAAACTTGCCCTCGGTCAGTGCGCCACCGGCACCGGCGACGTTGTGGCACATAGCGCAGTTGATGCGGAACAGCTCAGCTCCGGTTGCGGCATCGCCGGCAGCGTCCAGCAGCTCGGCGGCGGGAATACCCGGACCGGGAGCCAGCGAGGCCACGTAGGCCGCAAGCGCTGCAGTCTGCTCGGCCGTGAACTGCACCGGCTTCTTCTGCGCTTGCGGACCCTGCATCTGCATCGGCATGCGGCCGGTGCCGACCTGGAAGTCGACCGAGGCAGCGCCGACTCCGATCAGGCTGGGACCTTCTGACGAGCCCTGAGCGCTGAGGCCGTGGCAGGTGGCGCAGTTTGCCGCAAAGAGTTTTTCACCCTGGGCGATTGTCTGCTGGGAGGAAGCATCCGTTGTCGCAACGGCAGTGCTGCTGCTGAAGGCGACATAGGCGCCTCCCGTAAAGAGCAGTCCGATGGCAATGAGCGCAACGCTGGCGAGTGGATGGCGACGCCCGGTCTTGCGTGGTCGGCGTGCGCGAGGGGTTTTGATCGTGGTCATGCTGAAGTAGTCCGCTCCCGTTTCTAGGTATGTACTTCTATTTGAGAACGTAGATGACCAGGAAGAGCCCGATCCAGACGACGTCGACGAAGTGCCAATAGTAGGAAACCACGATCGCGCTGGTGGCTTCTTTATGGCCGAAGTTCTTGACCGCGAAGCCGCGCCCAATCACAAGAAGGAAGGCCAGCAGGCCAGCGGTCACGTGAATGCCGTGGAAGCCGGTCGTGATGTAGAACGCTGAGCCGTAGGCGTTGGAGGAGAGTGAAATACCCTCGGACACCAAGGTGGCGTATTCAAACACCTGGCCGGTGACGAAGATTGCGCCGAGAGCGTAGGTCAGGAAGAACCACTCAACCATGCCCCACTCACTCGGCTTCCAGCCGGTTGAACGAGCCTGCAGCCGTTCGGCGGCGAATACTCCGAACTGGCAGGTCACCGACGACGACACCAGCACCAGAGTATTGATCAATGCGAAGGTGAAGTTGTGCTTGTCGGCCTCAAAGAGCCACAGCTCGGGGGAGGTTGAACGGAGCGTGAAGTAGATTGCGAAGAGCCCCGCGAAAAACATCACCTCGCTCCCCAACCACACAATGGTGCCTACAGCCACGCTGTTGGGCCGGTTCACGACGGGCGCACTCGCCGTCTGAGTAATTGAGGTGCTGGTCACCCTTCTATTATGGCCGATATTCCCACAGTTTTTTCTCAAACAGGCGTGCAAGTGAGAGTTTCTACCCCGTCGGGGTGGGAAAATTCAGCACTTACAGGCCGTGAATTCGGGGGAGTTGGGCCCGTTCTCCTATGATCGGAATCATGCTTGAATCGCAGTCTTGGCCCAACATATTAAATTCTCTTCTTTCCGGCAGGGACCTGAGTGTGGCAGACGCCGCCTGGAGCATGGAACGCATCATGCTCGGCGAAGCCTCTCCTTCCCAACTGGGCGCTTTTCTCGTTGCCCTTCGCGCCAAAGGGGAAACCGTCGATGAGATTGTCGGATTCCGGGATGCGATTCTTGAACAGGCCATTGTGCTGCCGGTCAATCCGATGGCACTCGACATTGTCGGGACCGGTGGTGACCAGTTCGGCACCGTGAACATCTCGACGATGGCGTCTATAGTCTGCGCAGCGGCCGGTGTTCCGGTCGTCAAACACGGCAACCGGGCCGCCAGTTCCGCATCCGGGTCATCCGATGTACTCGGCGAATTGGGCATCGATCTGTCCCGAGACGCGACCCGGGTCGCCCAGGTCTTCAAAGAAACCGGGATCACTTTCGCCTTCGCGGCTGCTTTTCATCCCGGATTCCGCCACGCGGCCCTCACCCGCAAGGAGTTGGGGATCCCCACCGTGTTCAACTATCTCGGCCCGCTGTGCAACCCGGCGCGGCCGGAGGCATCCGCTGTGGGGGTCGCCGACCTCGATCGAGTGCCGCTCTTCGTCGGCGTCTTTCAGACCCGAGGCGCGACGGCACTGGTCTTTCGCGGGGATGATGGGCTCGATGAAATGACGACCACCGGGCACAGTCACGTCTGGGAGGTCTCGCGCGGCCTCGTGACCGAACACGACATCGACCCGCGGGATCTCGGCCTGAAGCGAGCGCACATCAGCGAGCTGGTGGGCGGTTCGCCCCAGCACAACGCGGATATCGTGCACGCCGTGCTCGCCGGCGAGCCGGGCCCGATTCGTGACATCGTGCTGCTGAACGCCGCGGCCGGACTGGTTGCGTTCGACCTGGCCAATGATGCGTCGCAGGTGCAGATCGCCATCCTGGACCGTTTTCGCAGCAAATTGGCGGTGGCTGCCGAGGCGATTGATTCCGGGGCGGCCACGGCCAAGCTGGCGTCGTGGATTGCGGCGACCCAGGTCTGAGATCGGGCCGCCGCAGTTTTGGGCTGTTCGTTAGAGGACGTCCTCGTCGACCCACCCGAAGGTCTTCGTGACCGCCTTCTTCCAGTTGCGCAGCTGGCGGCTGCGTTCGGCTTCGTCCATCTGCGGCGTCCACCGGCTGTCTTCCTGCCAGTTGGTGCGCAGCTCGTCCAGGCCGCTCCAGAAACCGACGGCGAGGCCGGCAGCGTAGGCTGCGCCCAGCGCCGTCGTTTCGGCGACGACCGGTCGGACCACTGGAACACCGAGGATGTCGGCCTGGAATTGCATGAGCAGATTGTTCGCGATCATGCCGCCGTCGACCTTGATCTCGGTGAGGGGGACACCCGAGTCGGCGTTGACCGCATCGATGACCTCCCGCGTTTGAAAAGCCGTCGCCTCGAGTGCCGCTCGCGCGATGTGCCCCTTGTTCACAAACCGGGTGAGCCCGACCAGGGCCCCGCGGGCGTCTGAACGCCAGTACGGCGCGAACAGTCCCGAGAATGCGGGAACGAAATACGCTCCGCCGTTGTCGTCGACTGTTTTCGCGAGGGCCTCAATTTCTGAGGCTGAGCTGATCATGCCGAGGTTGTCGCGCATCCACTGCACCAGCGCACCGGTCACCGCGATGGAACCCTCCAGGGCGTAGTGCGGGGCGTCATCGCCGAGCTTGTACCCAAGGGTGGTCAACAGGCCGTTCTTGGAGTGCACAATTTCGGTGCCGGTGTTGAAAATCAGGAAGTTTCCGGTGCCGTAGGTGTTCTTGGCCTCGCCCTGATCGAACGCTGCCTGACCGAAGGTCGCGGCCTGCTGGTCGCCGAGGATACCGGCGACGGGGACCTCGCGCAGCAGGCTCGAGGTGTGCGCAGTGCCATAGATCTCCGACGAGGAACGGATCGACGGCAGCATTGACTTCGGAACGTCAAAGATGGCTACGATCTCATCGTCCCATTGCAGGGTTTCAAGGTCCATGAATAGCGTGCGACTGGCGTTGGTGACGTCGGTGGCGTGCACTCCGCCGTCAACGCCGCCGGTGAGGTTCCACAGGACCCAGGAATCGGTGGTGCCGAACAAAAGGTCGCCGGCATCCGCTTTGGCGCGAGCGCCCTCGACGTTTTCGAGGATCCAGACGATCTTGGTGCCGGAGAAGTAAGTCGCCAGCGGCAGCCCGACCTTCTTCTTGAACCGTTCGACCCCACCGTCAGCGGCGAGGCGGTCGACGATGGGCTGGGTGCGGGTGTCCTGCCAGACGATGGCGTTGTAGACGGGGACTCCGGTTGTCTTGTCCCAGACCACCGCGGTTTCACGTTGGTTGGTTATTCCGATGGCTTTGATATCGTGCCGGGTGAGGTTGGCCTTGGAGAGCGCCTGCCCGATCACTTCGCGGGTGTTGTCCCAGATTTCCTTCGGGTTGTGCTCGACCCAGCCGGCTTGCGGGAAAATCTGCTCGTGTTCGAGCTGCCCGGTCGACACGATCGATCCGGCCTTATCGAAGATGATGGCCCGGGAACTGGTAGTTCCCTGGTCGATGGCGAGAATGTAGTCAGTCATTGGTGCGTGTCCTCCTAGTGAGTGTGCTTGGCGTTTGCGCGTGTGCAGATCTGGTCGCACGACAACGGACCGGTCCGCGGGGACCGGCCCGTTTGTTCAGGTCAGGTGAGCAGGGGAAGGAGCGGGATAGCCACCCAGCCGGCGAGCAGACCGCCGATGACGGGCCCGACTACGGGTACCCAGGAGTAGGCCCAGTCGGAGCTGCCCTTGCCCTTGATCGGCAAGATGAAGTGCGCGATGCGCGGACCAAGGTCACGGGCCGGGTTGATGGCGTACCCGGTGGGCCCACCGAGCGAGGTACCGATGACGATGACCAACAGGGCCACGGGAAGCGCTCCGAGAGACGCCAGACCGCCGTTGGCGCCCTGCCGGTCTCCACCGAAGGCGATGACGACGAAGACCAGCACGAACGTGCCGATGATTTCCGTGACGAGGTTCCAGCCGTAGGAGCGGATGGCTGGTCCGGTGGAGAATACCCCGAGCTTGTTGGCCGGGTCGGGTTCGGCGTCGAAGTGCTGCTTGTAGGCGAGCCAGCAGGCGACAGCGCCCAGGATGGCTCCAATCAGCTGCGCCCCGATATACGCGAGCACGGACACCACGTTGACGGGGACTCCCATCCCGAATTCCTTGGCTCCGTTGGCGACGAGCCCCAGGGTAACGGCGGGGTTGAGGTGTGCCCCCGAACGGTAGGCGACCACGACTCCGGCAAACACTGCGAAGCCCCAGCCGATGGTCACCATAAGGAACCCACCGCCAAGGCCCTTATTCTTGGCCAGGGCGACGTTGGCGACGACGCCGGTTCCGAGGAGAACCAGCATTGCAGTGCCCACGACCTCCGAGACGAATACAGCTCCGATATTTTCCACGAGAACCTTTCTGATCAGGTCGGGGACGCCGAAGCTGCCCCTCTGCGGCGAGCGGTTGGCAATAACATAGCGCGCGGTGTCGTGGAGGGGAATGGGCTGGCGGGGTTCATTGGGCCCCTTTCCGGGCGTGGTTTCAGCGCGTATGGTAATTTTTGGAAGACGGCTGCCCCGGGCGGTGCTGCCCGGGCCTTGCCGTGGTCCTCTCTCTGTCGAACCGTGGCATCACCGAGTGAATGGATGGTCATGAAGAAGCTCATCAACGATCCCAAGAACGTGGTCAACGACGCCGTCGCCGGATTCGAGGCGGCGCACGGTGACATTGTGCGTATCTCGCACGATCCGGTCTACATTGTGCGTAACGATGCCCCGGTGCAGGGAAAGGTGGGAATCGTCAGCGGTGGTGGAAGCGGGCACGAACCGCTGCACGGCGGTTTCGTCGGCTACGGCATGCTGGATGCCGCGGTGCCCGGAGCTGTTTTCACCTCACCGACTCCCGACCCGATCCTCGCGGCAACCCAGGCCGTCGATGGCGGCGCCGGCGTGCTGCACATCGTGAAAAACTACACCGGGGACGTGTTGAACTTTGAGACGGCGGCCGATCTGGCATCCGCTGAGGGTATCGACGTGCGCGCGGTCATCATTAACGACGATGTCGCCGTCAAGGACTCGCTCTACACGGCAGGTCGCCGGGGCGTGGCGGGCACGGTTCTGGTCGAGAAGATCACCGGGGCCGCCGCCGAACGCGGCGATGACCTCGATGCCGTGGTTACCGTCGCCGAAAAGGTGAATTCCCGCGTGCGCACAATGGGAGTCGCGCTCACTCCCTGTGTGGTGCCGCACGCCGGGGAGCCGAGTTTCGTGCTCGCCGACGATGAGATCGAGATCGGCATTGGAATTCACGGCGAGCCGGGGCGGGAGCGGATCAAGCTCGAGCCCGCCGACGCGATCGTGGACCGGCTGCTCGGCCCGATCCTTGAAGACCTGCCCTTTGTAAGCGGCGACGAAGTACTCCTGTTCGTCAACGGCATGGGCGGTACACCGCAGATCGAGCTCTACATCGTCTTCCGCCGGGCCGCCGAAGTGCTCAAAGAGAAGGGAATCACGGTCACCCGGAGCCTCGTCGGCAACTACACGACCAGCCTCGAGATGGCGGGAACGTCCATCTCCGTTCTGAAACTCGACGACGAGCTCACGGGGCTGTGGGACGCCCCGGTGCAGACTGCGGCGCTACGGTGGGGACGGTAGAAGGAGATTCGATGACCCTGAACGATCAACCAGACTCCGTTTTCGCTGACGCCGCGCCAACGCTGGACACCGCCTGGACTGTGCGCTGGATTCGCCGGAGCGCTGAGGTGCTCGCGGCCAACCGTGCCGCCCTGAATACCCTCGACCGGGAAATCGGCGATGGCGATCACGGTGAGAATATGGATCGCGGTTTTCAGGCGATCCTGCCGAAGCTCGACGCTCTGCCCGACGAGACAACGCCCGGAGCGGTGCTGAAACTGGTCGCCACGACGTTGATCTCAACGGTTGGCGGTGCTGCCGGTCCGTTGTACGGCACGGCTTTTCTGAAGGCCTCCGGTGCTGTCGGGGACGCCGAGTGGGTGGATGCGGCCGCTCTGGTTTCCCTTCTGGCTGCAGCCCGCGACGGCATCGTGCTGCGTGGCAAAGCGGATGAGGGCGACAAGACCATGATCGACGCCTGGACACCGGCCGTGAACGCGGCGTTGTCTGCGCAAGCGGCCGGTACCGGCGTCGACGTCGTCTTGCTGGCCGCAGCGGATGCCGCAGCGCGCGGCGCGCAAGCCACCGAGCCGTTGGTGGCACGCAAGGGACGGGCGAGCTATCTCGGTGAGCGGGCGATCGGCCACCGGGATCCGGGTTCTCAGTCGACGTCGCTGCTGCTCCGCGCCGCTTTCGACGTGCTGGCGACCGCGTGATGGTCCGCGAGTGAGCGCGGCGGTATCCGCTGACCGCGTTGGCCTGGTTTTTGTCTCGCACAGCGAGAAAATCGCGGCGGGGCTGGTTGAACTTGCGCGTCAGATGGCGCCGACGGTGCAACTGGTCGCTGCGGGAGGAACGGATACCGGGGGGATCGGTACCAGCTTTGAGAAGATCAGCGACGGCATCACCGCGGCGAACGGCGGCGTCGGCGTGGTGATTCTGTGTGATCTGGGTTCGGCGATTCTGACCGCGGAAACCGCGCGTGATTTTCTTGACGATGCCGAGCAAAACCAGGTGCGAATTGTGGACGCGCCGCTGGTCGAGGGCGGGGTGGCCGCAGCCGTGGCCGCAGAGATCGGGGGAGACCTCGATGCGGTCGTGGCGGCCGCGCAGTCAGCGCTGCACCCGTCGAGTAGCGCCCCAACGGCCGCTGAACAGCCCGCAGCGGCCGGGGTCTCGCGCACCGTGATCCTCGTCAACAAAGACGGATTGCATGCACGACCCGCCGCAGAATTCGTGAATCTGGTGAGCACGTTCTCGGTTCCGATCACCGTGAACGGCACGGACGCCAGCAGCCTGCTGAGCATCATGTCGCTCGGTCTGGCTCGGGGAAGCAGCGTGCAGCTGTCGTCGACTGACCAGTCGGCCGGCCCGGCGATCACCGCCCTCGCAGAACTGTTGGAATCAGGTTTCGGGGAAGAGTAGGCCAGACTCCAGAGGTTTGCCGCAAAGTCGCAGAGCGGTTACGTGCCTAATTGTCCAATTCGGCGTATCGTAATGGCATGATTCAGGACAGGAAGACCCCACGAGGCCCGGAACAGTGGGACGCGACCGATTTTCGGTCATGCCCGATCTGCTCACACGCCATGCGAGAACACGCCATCGACCATTCATCGCGAAATACCGTGGTCGACTGCCCGGTTCCGCACCCCGGAGCCTGGGACCGAGACGCTTTCGAGCCGGTCAATGAATTCGGAATGGTGATTCACCACTCGCACGCCTAAGTCGTCAGGGCGAAGTGGCGCTGAGTGGATGCTTCCGCATTCGCGGGTCTGGCCTGTGTGCACGGGGGTGCCCAGTGGGTCTGCTCATAGTCGAGGAGGCCGTGGAATGCGACCCCGGACGGTGGATCAGCCCCGGAGCACGACAAGACTGGCCGAGGAGTGACAGTCATGTCGTGGATCGTACTTATCGCGTCCGGAGTGCTGGAGGCCGTCTGGACGACCGCGCTCGGCAGGTCCGTGGGTTTCACCAAATTGTGGCCGACCGTCATTTTCGGTGCAGGGCTCGCGCTGAGCATGGGAGGCCTGGCCGGGGCAATGCGCGAAATCCTAATTGGGGAGGCTATGCCGTCGGGGTTGGCATCGGCGCACCTCTAACGGTGATCGGGGCGATGGTCAGCGGGACACCAGCATTTTCTGGCTGTAGATCGCTTTGCTTGTCGGGCTCATCGGCTGCGTCGTCGGCCTCAAGCTCGTGCACGCCCCTACCGAGGCTACAACCCTCGGGGACACATCTCGAGGCGC
The DNA here is from genome assembly GCF_002929595.1 of Cryobacterium sp. N19. Taxonomy (NCBI): domain Bacteria; kingdom Bacillati; phylum Actinomycetota; class Actinomycetes; order Micrococcales; family Microbacteriaceae; genus Cryobacterium; species Cryobacterium sp. N19. Next base: position 136,005 of record NZ_PJJR01000053.1, read on the forward strand.
GTCGACGAGCTCGCGCTAACCGAGGAGCTCGTCAACGTAACACCAACGCCACAATTCCCTCGGCTCGGCGCTGCACATGATGGGGTGGCCGGACTCTTGGAAATGCCTGGTCGCGTGCTGACCGACGGATGAATCGCAGCACCCCACCTTGCCGCACAGTAGGCACATCCGAAGGTGTACCGGGGTAGTGCCTTCGCGTACACAGTCGTAGCATTCCGAGTCCGGTGGCACTGGATGCTCACCGATGGCCCGTAAATGCTCGCAGCCGCCGGCGCCCAGGGGGACTCCAGCGGTGTCGGGCCGGATCGCGGCAGGAGCTTCGGCACTGAAGGTGCTGCCCGCGTCGTCAGGCGAGGTGTCCAACATAGATTCTTCAACATCGAGCATCTCAAGCACTTCGCTGATTACCTCGTGGGCGTATTCTCCCGAGCGGCGCAGTTTCAGAACCCGGGCGCGCTCCGCATCGAGCATAGCCAGCCGCAACTGTACGTAGCGTTTACTGGGAGTGCGGTCCGCGAACTCCGATCGTCCGAGGCGTTCCCAGGCCGCCCGGTTGCGTTCCTGGGTGCGGCGTTCGAGCATGTCGAGCACCTCAGGCGGATCGTCGGGCCGAGTGTGCCGCCGCAAGTTTTCTATTCCCGCAGCGGTGGCCTGATCCATTAGCGCAGCCTGGCTGAGCGCATCCGCTTTGGTATCAGGACCACGTACCCCCAGCAGGCGAACGAGCCGCGGCAAGCTCAGGCCCTGCACAACCAGGGTTCCGGCCACCACTCCTAGGGCGGCGAGAACGAGGACTGGACGGTGGGCGACGCCTTCCGGTAGGGCGAACACCGCAGCCAGGGTGACGACACCGCGCATGCCAGCCCACGACACGATGGTGGGCAACTGCCAGGGCGGTGCGGGGTCGACCTGTCGAATTTTGGGTATCAGCCGAGGGAGATAAATCGCTGGGAACACCCAAATCGGGCGCAACAGGAGAACCGCAACGAGGATGACAGCGCAAGCACCCCAGATACGCCCGGCACCGAGCGAGTCGCCTGAGGTCGCCTCAATGATCGACCGTACCTGTAATCCGATCAGAAGAAAAACGGAGTTCTCGAGCAGAAACTGCGCCGTCGCCCAGTTGCTGCGCTGGCTCAATCGCGACGCGCCGCCCGGCATAGCTGGCGTTCTTGTACCGATCACGAGGCCGGCGACAACGACAGCCAACACGCCAGATGCGTTGACTCCCTCAGCAGGAATATAGGCCACAAACGGGGCTGCAAGAGACATAGACGTGTTTATGGCCACGTTGCGAACCCGTTTTCGGATCTGCAGCAGGAGCCACGCCGCGACCAAGCCGATCACTACAGCCCCACCGGCAGCAAAAGCGAGGTCTGACGCCACTTGCCAGACGGTGACGCTCCCGCCAATGGCGACGATCGCCGTGCGAAGAAGCACCAGCGCGGTCGCATCATTGACCAGCGACTCACCCTCCAAAAGGCTCACAACCCGCCGCGGGAGCCCGACTCGGCGCGCGATCGTGGTCGCCGCGACTGCATCCGGCGGAGCCACCACCGCACCCAGGGCAAATGCAGCAGCCACGGGAATTTCTGGGATCAACGACCAGACGATCAAGCCGATCGCCACGGTGCCAAAAATGACATATCCGACCGACAGCAGGCCGATAGACCGCAGGTTCGTGCGAAATTCAACCAGGGAGGTACGGATAGCGGCCGCGTACAGCAGTGGAGGAAGAATTCCCACCAACACCAGTTCCGGATCCAACTTCACCGCTGGAATAAACGGCAGATATGAACCGATGACACCGACCACAACGAGCAGCAGTGGAACAGACAGGTTCAAGCGTCTAGCGAGTGCGCTGGCCGCGCAGACGACAACGACGAGAGTGAGAAGACCGAGTGATACGTCCATCCATTACCGCCAAGAGTTTAAGGTGCCTGACTACGGCAAGATATGTCCAGCGGCCGTGAAGAGTCGGTACCACTCTTCGCGCGTGAGGGCGATATCAGACCCCGCGGCCGAATCGATCAGATGGTGAACGCTGGTCGTGCCGAGTACAACCTGCATGTGGGCGGGATGACGAGTGATCCAGGCTACGGCGATGGCAGCCGGGGGAGCATCGTAGGTTCGAGCAAGGTCCTCGATGACGTTGTTCAACGCGGCATAGTTTTCTCGATCGTTCAGGAAAATACCGTCGAAGAAACCCTTCTGGAACGGCGACCATGCCTGCAGGGTGATGTTGTTCAGTCGGCAGTAATCGAGAATGCCGTTGTCCCGGTCGATGGACTGGTCCAGGCCAGCCATGTTGGCCGAGACGCCGGCGGCAATCAGGGGCGCATGCGTGATGCTCAACTGCACCTGGTTGACGATGAGCGGCTGGGCCACCGAGCTTTTCAATAGCCCTACCTGTCCCGGAGTGTGATTGGAGACGCCGAAATTGAGTACTTTTCCCGCGTTGTGCAAAATGTTGAACGCCTCCGCGACCTCGTCGGGTTCCACCAGGGCGTCAGGGCGGTGCAGCAGCAGCATGTCGAGGTAATCGGTCTTCAACGCCGTGAGCGACTCGTCGACCGATCGAAGGATGTGCTCCCTGGAGAAGTCCCAGAAGCCCGATCGAATGCCGACCTTTGACTGGATAGCGACACGTGCCCGATCTTCTGCCGAAAACGATACGGCGTCGCCAAAACGCCGCTCACATTCGTGGGGTTCGCTGCCGTACACGTCGGCGTGATCAAAGAAATTTATGCCGGCCTCTCTGGACGCTCCAACCAAGGATCGGATCTCTTCGTCGGCCAGGGGAACGATCCGCATCAGCCCCAGAATGATGTTGGAGACCTCGAAGTGTGTATTCGGTAACGTCATTGTCTTCATACCTCCAGTCTGGGTGCAGACGGGCCAGAACAACACCCCGGTCTATTACTTTTGGAAGGGAACGCTTTCTGTGCGTCAGGCGGACCGGAGTAGGGGAAAAATCCTATATTCCGGACCTCTCATCGATCTGGGTTGCCCCGTCTCATCTAAAGTGAGGCAGAGATGGCCGGAATTTCGCCGCTACCTCATTTAGGGCAAAGGGCTGTTACGGTTGACGCCCGGTCATTGGGCATAATTTCGGGACAGTCAAACGGGCGCCGCCGCCTCCCAGCACGGTCAGAACCGCCAACTTTCGGGGGAGCGTCCGTAGGAGGTCCCACTAGCGGGCGCTCCCGTTTCGTCCCTCTGATCTCGCTCGGTGTCAGCTGAAAACATGCACCGGTAGCGACTGTCAACGATGTCTTCAGGCTCAGGAGATTGGGCGCCCAGCAGGGCACGCGTTTACACGTTGCTAGGGAGAGCGTCGCTGCCGATGAGGCAATCAGCGCAGCAGCTTTCGGGAAATAAGCGGGTGGGGCGCGGCTCTCCGATATCGCTGGTGAGCGTGCTGCGAGATCGCAAGTTGAAGGTGCTGACGTTGACCACTTTTCGCGGCGTCGCTTGGAACACTTGTAGCCGAGCGCCGGTGTCAGTTAGATGGCTGGGTGCGAGTCATTCTGGTCTCGGAGCCCCTTCGCGGCACAGCCCTGACCGGCTGTCGCAGGCCGTGAATACGGCGCCATTGCAGATGCTTGTCCGCTCGGCTCACGGGGCAACCTAAACCGGGCGCGTGCTGCGCGCCGGGCGATGTGCCGCAGTGCGGCAAGCCCGTAAATCACAAAGATCACACACGTGACGGCCACGACGAGATCGCCGTAAGAAGTGCGCGCGAGGATCGACGTGAAATCCGCGAGTCCGTGAATGACTATCAGCGGCCAGATCCACGAGAAGCGGTATTGAAACGCGGCGAGAGCGAAGCCGTAGGTCGCTGAGGCGAGCACGTTCGTCAGGACGTCGTACGTTTCCCTGTCCGTGGTGGCGAAGGCGGACAGGTGTTGCAACCCGAATAGCGCTGCTGTTACCGCAACGGCAGGAATGGCGGTGAAGCTTCGGCTCAACCGACTGAGCACGACTCCACGGCTGATGAGTTCTTCATTGAATCCGACCAGGAGGAGCGTGAGAGTCCAGAGGCCGAAACCTGGTGGCTGATCCGTGAGACCGTTCGGCACTACCCGGAACACCGCCTCGGCAAACGGGACGGGAAACGGTTAACACAGTGCGCACGACACGGCCCCAACATCGAAAAAGCTGCGGCTTGTTCAGGGCGCAGCGTGCGTATTTCGCAATACGCTCAACGTATGGACTCGCGAAGGCGGAGGAGGCCCCCGACGCGCCGATTGCTTGCAAGGTCCGTGTGATTTTGTTCGCATCAAAACTTCGCTGCTGGAAGTCTCCTCGTCGGCGTCATGCCGAACACCGCCACCTCAGAGGGTTGTAAAGCTCCTGCATCGTTGGGAATATCATCAAGAATCTCGGCGATGTGAATTTCACGCCCCGGGCTCGCTGTCATACCTCGGTATTGACATAATGTGCATTATCGGTCATGGGCCCGGGCTTCCGAGAGGGGTGCCTGATGCGCCGTCCGCAGCTTCCACCCGGCCTGAACCCGGCTTGAAGCAGCCAGGAGTCGCAGAGAACTCGCCTGACCGGGTGGGTACGAACAGCATGGTCGACCGCATCACCCCCGAACCACGGATGCCGACCGCGCCCTGGTCGCCGATACCATCTGCGTGTGCGACGCCTGGCCCGTGGTCTGCGAACCCATCTTCCAGTGGGTATTGCAGGACTCCTTCGCTGACGCACGCCCGCCCTACGAACGATTGCGCACCCAGCTCGTCGCCGATGTCGAGCCCTACGAGCTGATGAAACTACGGTTGTTGTATGCCAGCCACCAGGGCCTGTGCTATCTCGCACATTTGATGGGATACCGGCTCGTGCGCGATGCCGCGGTCCATCCGCTGAACGCCGCGTTCCTTCGGGCCTACATGGACGAGGAGGCCTCCCCCACACTCAAGCCGGTGCCCGGCATCGACCTCGATGCGTACAAGAGCGAGCTCATCGCGCGCTTCTCCAACCCGAGCGTGCGCGACACCGTCGCCAGGCTCTGCAACGAATCCTCCGACCGAATTCCCAAGTGGCTCGTGCCGGTGATCGTCGACGAACTCGCGGCCGGGCGTTCGATGGCCCTGTCGGCGGCCATCGTGGCGAACTGGGTCCGCTACGCCGAGGGCACGGATGAGCTGGGCCAGCCCATCGACGTCGCCGACCGTCTCAAATATCCCGTCATGCAGAACGCCGCCGGATTCGCCGCCGACCGGCATTCCTTCCTGCAGGACCGCGACCGGTTCGGCGACCTCGTCGACGAACCGACGTTTGCCCGGGCCTACGACCGGGCGCTCGAGTTGCTGCACACCGTCGGTGCGCGAGCGACTCTGGTTGAGTTGCTCGCGTAACCGGCTGCCGGGTCAGGCGTCGACGTAGGCCGCGAGGTGTTGGCCGGTGAGTGTGGCTCGACTGGCCACGAGGTCGGCCGGCGTTCCCTCAAAGACGATTCGGCCGCCGTCGTGGCCGGCCCCTGGACCCAGGTCGATGATCCAGTCGGCGTGCGCCATCACCGCCTGATGGTGTTCAATCACGATGACCGACTTGCCCGAGTCGACGAGCCGGTCCAGCAGGCCGAGCAGATTCTCCACGTCGGCAAGGTGCAGACCGGCGGTCGGCTCATCCAGAACGTACACCTCACCCTTGTCGGCCATCTGGGTGGCGAGTTTGAGCCGCTGGCGCTCACCGCCTGACAGCGTCGGCAACGGCTGGCCGAGTCGGAGATAGCCGAGCCCCACATCGGACAGGCGCACCAGAATGGCATGAGCGGCCGGAATTCGAGACTCCCCCGCTCCGAAGAACTCCTCGGCTTCGGTCACCGACATCGCCAGCACCTCGCTGATGTCGCGTCCATTCAGGTGGAAGTCCAAAACGGATGCCTGGAACCGCTTCCCCTCGCAGACCTCGCAGGGAATAGCGACGCCGGCCATGATTCCAAGGTCGGTGTAGATGACGCCGGCGCCGTTGCAGCTCGGGCAGGCGCCCTCGGAATTAGAACTGAACAGGGCCGGTTTCACCCCGTTAACCTTCGCGAACGCCTTGCGGATCGGCTCGAGCATGCCCGTGTAGGTTGCGGGGTTGCTGCGCCTGGATCCCTTGATCGCACCCTGGTCGACTGATACCACGCCGTCCCGCCACGAGACTGAGCCGGTGACCAGTGAGCTTTTCCCCGACCCGGCGACGCCGGTCAGCACCGTCAGCACGCCCAACGGGATATCGACGTCGACGTTGGTCAGGTTGTGTGCGCTCGCACCGCGCACTGGCAGGACACCCGTGGGTGCACGCACGCTCGGTTTCACGGTCGCGCGATCATCCAGGTGCCGACCGGTCAGCGTGCCGCTACTACGAAGCCCGGCGAGGGAACCCTCGAAGACCACCTCGCCGCCGTTCGTTCCCGCGCCGGGGCCGAGATCGATGATGTGGTCGGCGATCTGGATCATCTCCGGCTTGTGCTCGACAACGAGCACGGTATTGCCCTTGTCGCGCAGCTGCATCAACAGCGTGTTCATACGCTGGATATCGTGTGGGTGCAGCCCGATGGTCGGTTCGTCAAAGACATAGGTGACGTCGGTGAGCGAGGATCCGAGGTGACGGATCATCTTTGTGCGCTGCGACTCACCGCCGGAGAGAGTGCCGGAAGCACGGTCGAGGGACAGATACCCCAGCCCGATCTGCACAAAGGAGTCCAACAGCAGCCGCAAGGCCGTGAGCAGGGGCGCAACGGACGATTCGTTCAGGCCGGTGACCCATTCGGCGAGGTCGCTGATCTGCATGGCACAGGCATCCGCAATGCTGATCTCGTTGATTTGCGACGACCGGGCACCCTCATTGAGTCGGGTGCCGGTGCAGTCGGGGCAGACCGTGAACGTGACCGCCCGCTCGACAAACGCGCGAATATGCGGCTGCAGGGTGTCGACGTCCTTGCTGAGCATCGATTTCTGGATCTTCGGAATCAGGCCTTCGTAGGTGAGGTTGATTCCCTCGATTTTGATCTTGGTCGGCCCCTTGTGCAGAAGGTCGGCCAGTTCCTTCTTGGTGAAATCCCTGATCGGCTTGTCGGCGTCGAAGAAGCCACAATCGTTGAAAATGCGACCGTACCAGCCGTCCATGCTGTACCCGGGGATACTCAGGGCGCCACCGTTGATGGACTTGCGCTCGTCGTAAAGCGCGGTCAGGTCGATGTCGGTGACCGAACCCCGCCCCTCGCAGCGGGAACACATGCCCCCGGTGATGCTGAAGGTGCGGCGTTCCTTCACGGTCGTTCCGCCGCGTTCGATCGAGACCGCGCCCGCTCCGCTGATCGAGGCGACGTTGAACGAGTAGGCCTGCGGCGAGCCGAGGTACGGCTGACCGAGGCGGCTGAAGAGGATGCGCAGCAGCGCGTTCGCGTCGGTGGCCGTGCCGACGGTAGAACGCGCGTTCGCGCCCATCCGCTCCTGGTCGACGATGATGGCCGTCGTCAGCCCGTCGAGCATATCGACATCCGGCCTGGCCAGTGTGGGCATGAAACCCTGCACGAACGTGCTGTAGGTCTCGTTGATCATGCGCTGGGATTCGGCAGCGATGGTGCCGAACACGAGGGAGCTCTTTCCGGACCCGGACACGCCAGTGAACAGGGTCAGCCGGCGCTTGGGAATCTGAACGCTGACATTCTTGAGATTGTTTTCGCGGGCGCCCTGCACGCGGATCAGGTCATGGCTGTCTGCGACCTGGCGTTCAGCTGACGGGATGTTCGTGGTGAGGGTCTCGCTCATCTTTGCTCCTGTGATTAGTGGCACTGGGCAGGTGTCGGGCCCACCAGTCCAGAATAATCTCGAACCGTTGCAAACGGTGGCGGGGGTGACCGGTGCGGCTGAGGTCGTGGTTCTCCCCCGGGAAAACGACCAGTTCGGACTCCACTCCCCCACGTTTGAGCGCAGCGTAGTAGCGCTCGCCCTGCGACAGCGGGCAGCGCAGGTCCTGCGCTGAGTGCAGCACCAGGGTCGGGGTCGTCACCCGGCCGACCAGAAACTGTGGGCTCTGTGCCTGCAGCAGGGCGGCATCTGTACCGGCGTATTCGTCGCCGAAGAAGTCGCCGATGTCGCTCGTCCCGACGAACCCTTGCGGATCCAGAAAGCCGCGTTCCACGATGGCCGCCGCGAACCGGTGCTCGTGCGCGATCGTCCACGCGGTCAGATAGCCGCCGTAGGATCCACCCATGATACCGACACGGTGGGCGTCGAGGGTGGGCTCGGCGCTGAGAGCGCCAGCGAGAAAGTCCAGCACGTCGGCCAGGTCGAGGGTGCCCATGCGCTGGCGGATGGCGCGCCCGTGGGCCTGGCCATAACCGGATGACCCGCGCGGGTTGCAGAGAACCACCGCGTAGCCCGCGTCGACGTAGACCTGGGTCTCATCGAGGAGCGCACCGGTGTATTGAGCGAACGGTCCTCCGTGAATGGTCAGAAGCACCGGATGCGGTCCCGGCCCTGCCGGAGTGTGCACCCAGCCGTGCACCGGATAGCCGTCTCGTCCGGTGACCGTGAGCTCGATTCCGGGGATCAGTCCGGTGGCGCGCAGGGCCAAGGAAAAATCGGTGAGGCGTTTCGGCGGGGTCTCCGAAGCGTGACTGCCGGTGAGGCCCGGGTGGATGAGAACGAGGTCACCTGTCGTGCGGGCGGACTGCACCGCGACAACGACGGCGTCGCCGCAGGCATCCATAGAGGCGGCGACGGTGGCTCCGCAGTCGAGTGACTGCACCCGCCCCTCGCGCTCCACCCGTACCAGCTCGACCCGGCCACGACGACCCGTGAGCACGAGCACGGAGCCGTCCGTCAACGGACAGATCCCCCCGGTGGCATCGAGGTCGAGCAGATCCTGGTCGGTCTGGTTCGGGTCGGTCACCCGAATGGGTGCTGAACCGTCAAGCGAGACACCACTTCGGTAAAGAGCGGTCACCCGGCCGACGAAGTCTCGCCCGCTCGCACCCACGTCGGTTGCGAGCAGCCAGAGGGTACCGTCCTCGGCAGAGGCCAGCGCCGAGATACTGAGGTTTTGGGCCGCAGGCACGAAGGTGCGAAGCGGCGCGATGGTCCCGTTTGAAGCGGTATCGGTGCTGTCGCGGAGTGTGAGTTCGACCACTTCACTGCGGAGGTCGGTGTACCGTTCGGCCTGACGGGCCGAGATGGTCAGGAGCCTGGAACCGTCGGGCGAGAAGGCCAGCCCGGAATGATCGAAGTCTCCCTCGGTCAGCTGGCGGGCGACCGGTACTCCACTCGCGAAGCTGGCCGGATCCAAAAGGTCCGGTGTTGGCGCGCTACCCGGCGGGTTGCCGGACGGCGCCTGCGGTGCGTCGGTCACGGACGGCGCTACGGCGGAGGTCGGTTCGCCCCAGACATCGGGCACGACGGCGAGAAACACGTGTACGCGACGGTCACTGGTGTAGCCGACGCCGTTCGAACGATAACGCAGGGTATCGAAGCGGCGGGCCGGTTCCGAGTCGGCCGACAGACCCGCAACCGTGCCATAACGACCCTGCTCGGGGACCCGGGCCAGGAAGGCAATCCGGTCACCGTCCGGATGCCAGCGAAAGTCGCTCACGCCGAGAACCGCGTCGGTGACCGCCACGGGCTCGCCGCCGGCCGCATCAACAACGTGCAGCTGCGCGGCGCCGCCGGCATCGGCGCGCAGAAACCCGATTAGGCTGCCATCCGGAGAAAACCGGGGCGCCGAGTCACGAAAGCCGCGCGTGATGCGGCGCGGAGCCGGCTCCCCTGCCAGCGCGACGGTAAAGAGCTGGCCGACGTAATCATCCGCTGAAAAGTCGGCGTGTACCTGGGAGAACACCGCCCGCGACCCATCGGGATGGATCGTCGGGCGTGACAGCGACCCGAGTAAGGGAAGATCGGCAGCCTTCATCGCTTGGTCGCCCGCTATTCGCCGGCGAACCCGGACGTGTCGCCGACCAGGCGAGTGTTGCCGGCCGGGACCGGCGAGGTCGCGGCCAGGACGATTTCCGCTGCGAACTCGCTCACGTTGTACAGGCGACCGGCCGCCTCCTTGCGGGCGCTCAGAGCGCCAGGGTTGGACCGTTCGAGCAGCGTCGCCGTGATGGTGCCCTCGATCATGTCACCGGACACCACGACGAATCCGATACCGGACTCTTCGAGCTGGGGAATGACGGCGCGCAGGGCGTCTTCGCCGGCGCGCTTACTGCGGGCGACCGGCTCATACTCCGGCATGGTGGGTGTGGTCTTGACGAAGTGTGCCTGGTGGCTGGTGACGTAGACCACCCGGGAATCGTCACCGAGCAGGGGTACGGCGCCGTTGAGTAGATTGACCTGTGCGTCACGATTGAGCTTGATGGCGTAGTCCGCCGCCATGCCGCTCTCCATGCCGCCAGATGCGTTCATCACAAGAATGTCGAGGCCACCGAATTCGCTCGTGATGGTCGCGAACATCGCGGCGACCGATGCCGGATCGGTCAGGTCGGCACCGACGGTGATGGCGTCTCCCCCGGCGGCGCGAATGGCGTCGCGAAGCTTGTTCGCGCGTGCCTCTTTATTGCGGTAGTTGATGACGACGCGCGCTCCGGCCTCGGCGAAATAGCCGACAGTGTCGGCGCCGATGCCACGGGACGAGCCGGTGACGAGTACACGCTTGCCCTCGAGTGATCCTGCTGCAAGTGGATTGGTCACGCGTGCTCCTCAAGAATTCGGTCTGTTTGTGTCCGTGATGAAGTGTGGCCTGATCGGCCACTACCTACGCTTTCGACCTTATCAACAAGCCTCGGCCGCTCCCCCGGCGTGTTGTCGTCGGTACCTGCTAGTTTCGAGGTGAACGAAATGTGGAAGGTGTCACGCATGGTCGACCTGACCGATTATCTCTGGATTTTGTGGCTCGTGTTCATTCTCGTGGCCATCATCATCGAATTGCTGAGCCTGGAATTCACGTTCCTGATGATCTCCATCGGCAGCCTGGGCGGTTTGGCCGCGAATTTGCTCGGCCTGGACTGGTGGCTTCAGATCGTCGTTGCCGGCGGCTTGTCGGTGCTGCTGTTGCTGACGATTCGGCCGTTTTTGCTGCGCGCCCTGCGCAAGGGCGGCGATCCGGCGCTTTCCAATATCGATGCCCTGATCGGCATGAGTGGTCGTGTTCTCTCGACCGTCACCGAGACCGGCGGACTGGTGAAGCTGGCCAACGGCGAAACCTGGACTGCTCGTCTGGTGCTGCCGGGTGGCGGCACCGCAGCACCCGCTGAACCGGGCGAGCGCGTCACCGTGCATCTCATCGAAGGCTCCACCGCCATCGTCATCCCCGCCGAAAGGACCCAGAACAATGCTTGACCCCGCAGCTTTCATCGGTCAGATCTTCGTGATCGCCCTGCTCGCCGTGTTGGCGGTGTTCGTCATCGTCATTCTCGTGCGCGCCATTCGCATCATTCCGCAGGGTAACGCCGGGGTGGTCGAGCGCCTCGGCAAGTACCACAAGACGCTGCTGCCCGGTCTGAACCTGCTCGTGCCGTTCGTCGACCGGGTGCGGCCGCTGCTCGATATTCGCGAGCAGGTCGTCTCGTTTCCGCCGCAGCCCGTGATCACCGAGGACAACCTCGTGGTCTCCATCGACACCGTCGTTTATTTTCAGGTGACGGATGCCCGCGCCGCCACCTACGAGATCAACAACTACCTCGGCGCGGTCGAGCAGCTCACCACGACCACCCTTCGTAACGTGGTCGGCGGGTTGAACCTGGAAGAAGCGCTGACCAGTCGCGACAATATCAACAGCCAGCTGCGCATCGTGCTCGACGAGGCCACCGGCAAATGGGGTATCCGCGTGGGCCGAGTCGAGCTCAAGGCCATCGAGCCGCCCCACTCCATCCAGGACTCCATGGAGAAGCAGATGCGCGCCGAACGTGACCGTCGTGCGCTGATCCTCACCGCCGAGGGCACCAAACAGTCCGCCATTCTCACCGCTGAGGGCGCTCGCCAGGCGGCGATCCTCGAAGCCGAAGGTGATGCCAAAGCTGCCGTCCTGCGCGCGCAGGGTGAGGCGGAAGCCATCACCACGGTGTTCAAGGCCATTCACGATGGAGACCCCGACCCGAAGCTGCTCGCCTACCAGTACCTGCTCACACTTCCCAAGCTGGCCGAGGGCAGCGCTAACAAGCTGTGGATCGTGCCGAGCGAACTGACCGAGGCCATGAAGGGTATCGGCAGCGCCTTCGGCGCGAACGCCCACAACCCGGCAGCCGCGCCTGCCGCCTCCGCAACGCCCGCAACGCCCGCAACGCCCGCAACGCCCGCAACTCCGCAGGCCTAGGCGGTGGCCGAGAACGCCCCGTCAGTATTTCTGGACGCACCGTATCCCCGGGTCTTCGCCCACCGCGGTCTGGCGCATGAAGCGCCGGAAAACACCCTACTCGCCTTCGTGAAAGCGCTGGCGGGCGGGGCCACCCACCTCGAGACCGACGTGCACGTATCGCTCGACGGTGTGGCCGTGATCAGCCACGACCCCGATCTCACCGCCCTCGAACGGGACGTGCTCATCGACCAACTGACTATGACCGAACTGAAACGCATCAACCTGGGCTTCGGGCAATCGTTCACGTCCCTCGCCGATGCCCTCGAGGCCTTTCCGACGGCGCGGTTCAATATCGATATCAAAACGGATGCCGCCGCCGAGCCCGCCGCTCGGGCCATTCGTGACCAGCGAGCCACTCCCCGGGTTCTCGTGACCTCGTTCAACGAACCGCGCCGCCAACGGATCGTGGATCTGCTGCCCGGTGTGGTGTCGTCCGCCTCGTCACCGCTTGTGGCCCGGGCCTTAGCGGCGGCGAATTTGGGCCTTCCTGCGCTCGTTCGCCGTACCCTGGCGGGCTGCGTTGCCGTGCAGGTACCCGAGCGTGCCGGAATGATTCATATCGTGACACCCCGTTTCATCGCGATGATGCACCGGGTGAATGTCGAGGTGCACGTGTGGACGGTGAACGACCCGGCAGACATGATTCGACTGCTTGATCTGGGTGTCGACGGCATTGTCACGGATCGCACCGATCTGGCTGTGGCGGCCCTTACTCGCCGAACCTGAGAATTACCTCCCAGAACGGGGGGTTCGGGAAGGTTAACACCCAGCTTGATGGTTTACAAATGTGAAGGCATCGTGATCGATCTGTGATCGCGAGCGAGAGGAGACCACACTATGGCTGACCGCAGTTTGCGTGGCATGAGATTAGGCGCACAAAGCCTACAGAGCGAAGAAGGCGTCACCTTCTCCCCCCGGGTACAGCACACCTACCGGTGTGAAACATGTGGGCGCGAGACGGTAATGATTTTTTCGGCCGAAGCCGAGGCACCGGACGAATGGGAATGCAAATACTGCGCACGGACGGCGACCCGACTGGTCGATTCCTTGCCGGTGATCGTTGACCACTCCGACGAGAAGATTCCTCGGACCCACTGGGACATGCTGCTGGAACGTCGCACCAGGGATGAACTCGAAGAGTTGCTCGAAGAGCGTCTCTCCGTGTTGCGCCTGCGCCGTGGTGGCCAGCAGAAGATCGGCGCTTAACCGCCGGTTCCACCCCAGACGACCCCCGCACGTGTGTGCCGGGGTCGTTGTTGGTTAACGCTGTGTTCGCGAAGCGGTGCGCGCCAAGCGGCGACGTTGGCCTCCGGCGGCGCCGAAACAGAGCGCCAGACCGGCCAGACCCAACCCGGAGACGAACCATTCAATGCCTCGCCCAGCCACCATCGCCGGCGTAATGATGTCGCTGAGCGGCACCGTTTGCACCATCGCGCCAGCCGTGAAGGTCGGCAGGCTGTCCTGAGTGTGCCCGTCGGGAGTGATGATGGCGCTCGAACCGACCGTGGAGATGTTCACCACCGTACGACCCGTCTCGATCGCGCGCAGCCGGGCGATCGCGAGCTGCTGCACGCTCTCATCGGTGTGACCGAAATCGGCATTGTTGGTTTGAGCGAGGATGATCTGGGCCTTGTCGTCGATCATCTCGTGCACGAGTTGATCGTCGGCGATGTCGAAACAGATCGCGATCCCAGCCAGGATCCCGTTGATGTCGAAGGTATTGTCCCGGGTACCGATGCCGTAGTCCCGGCCGATGAGGTCGATCAGCTCCGGGGCGAACGGACGCCAGAAGGCGCGATCCGGCATATATTCCGCGAAGGGCACCGGGTGCACCTTGTCGTACACGTCAACGGCTCCGCGCCCGGCCTCCCAGAGCAGCGAGCTGTTGTAGAAGGTGTCTCCCGGCTTCGTGATGGTGCCGGTGATGAGCGGGGCATCCATTTCGGTGCTGACGTAGTCGAGCACCTGCGCGGCCGCTTCCGACCGGGCGGGGTCGATATCGCTCGCGTTCTCCGGCCAGACCACGAAATCGATTTTCTGGCCGATCAGCGGCAGCGTGGCCGAAACGTGGTCCTGCAGGATCTGGCCCGGAGAATATTCAGCAAAGAGCCCGGCGTCAGCGTTGCCCTGCACTGCGGCGAGGCGAACCTCACCGCTGGGGATGGTCGGCCACGCGGGCACGGCGAGCACCAGCGCAACGGCACCGACAGCGGTGCCGGTGCGCAGCCTGCGCTTCAGTTCGGGTTCGCGGAGCAACTGTACGGCCAAGGCGCTTAGCCAGACCATAATGAAGCTGAGGCCCGAGAGTCCCACCCAGGCCACGAGCGGGCCGAACGGACTCTCGGACTGGGAGAGCGCAACGCGGCCCCAGGCGAAGCCGCCGTAGGGCCAGACGGCGCTGATTGCCTCCCTGGCCGTCCACAACCCGGCGACGATAACCGGCACCACACCGAGGCGACCCCAGATGCTCGGCCAGACCCGAGGACCGTGCCGTAGCACGACCGCGGTGAGCCCGAGCCCAACGGCGAAGAACAGGCTCTCCAGCCCGCCGAGCGCGAACCACGGCACGAGACCGAGATACAGGGTGATCCAGTAGATGTGAATCAGCCAGAACGACAGGCCCGCGACCAGGCCAACGAGCAGTCCGGTCGCGAGGTTTCGACCGAGCAGCGCCAGGAGCATGAGCGCGACCCCGACCGGCGCGAGAAACCACCAGTCGCGATCCGGGAAACCGGCATCGAGAACCGCTCCCGCACCGGCGGCGACCAGAACGGATGCCCACAACGGCAGGCTGAACGCACGCTCACTCGCCCACATGGCGGGTTCAGGCCACCGAAGAGTAGGCGACAATGCCGCGACGGATGGCGTCCATGGCGCTCCGAGCGGTTGATCCGACCTGGGCGTCGCCGGCGATGGACAGTTGGTCAAGCAGATCGATGGTCTGTTTGGTCCAGCGCACGAAATCGCCGGCCGCCATCTCGGCCTCGTCGAGCACGTCGGCGAGCGACGCGCCGCGGGCCCACTTCCACATGGCGAGGCTGAGGCCAACGGCGAGCGGATTAGTGCCGGGGAGCTTGTGGTCACGCTCGAGGTCGTCGATGCGATTCCACAGCTCATGGGTGTCGTCCAACGCCGGGCGAAAAGGCCCCTTCGGCAGGTAGCGGGCATCGATGAGGCCCTCTTCACGTCGCGGCTCGAAGACGAGCGCGCAGGCCATCGCAGCGAGACTCGCGGCGTCGAGTTCGTTCCACAGGCCGCGGCGCAGGGATTCAGCAACCAGCAGGTCCCGTTCGGCGTAGATGCGGCGCAGAATCCGTCCGCTTTCGCTGAGCGCGATCGCACCGCTGGCATCGGATTCGAGATAGCCGTAGCCGAGCAGCACGTCGGTCACCCGGTCGAAAACGCGGGCGATCGCCCCAGTGCGTTGCGAGATTTGCTGGTTGAGGGCATCCGTCTGGCGTTTGAGCTTGAACCAGCGTTCCGCCCAGCGGGAGTGTGCCTCGCGATCTGCGCAGTGGTGGCAACCGTGGGCACGCATCTGTTTGCGGAGGCTGGCGACCTCACGCTGGCGTTTGTCGCGTTCCCCTCGCTGGGAGTTGTCGGCCTTGGTGCCCTCGCGCTCCACCTCGGTGAGACGCCGACGAATGGCCGAGTACTGCTCAAAATCTCCGAGGTGGCAGGTCATGCTGGTCTTGAACCCGGCCAGAGATTCCTCCTGCTGGCGCACGGAGCGGGCCAGATCGACGACGGCGCGGTCGGCCTGGAATTGGGCGAACGACGACTCGAGCACGCCGCGCGTTCGCGTGACCCCGAACTGGTCGATCAGATTGACGGCCATGTTGTAGGTCGGTTTGAAACTCGAATTCAGCGGATAGGTGCGCCGAGAGGCGAGCGAGGCGACGGCCTGCGGGTCGAGTCCCTGGGCCCACTGGATGACCGAGTGCCCAAGGGTGTCGATTCCGCGGCGACCGGCCCGACCGGTCAGCTGGGTGTACTCCCCCGGTGTGATCGGCACGCGCGCCTCACCGTTGAACTTCTCCAGTTTGTCGAGCACGACCGTGCGGGCAGGCATGTTGATGCCGAGGGCAAGCGTTTCGGTGGCAAAGACGGCCTTGACCAGCTTCTTCTGGAAGAGCTCCTCGACGACCTCCTTGAAGGCCGGCAGCAGACCAGCGTGGTGGGCCGCGACTCCGCGTTCGAGCCCGTCCAGCCACTCGAAGTAGCCAAGCACGCCGAGGTCTTCGTCCAGTAGGGTACGGCATCGATCGTCGACGATCTGGCGGATTTCTTCACGCTCGTGTTCCTGGGTCAGGCGTACCCCCGAACGGAGCACCTGTCGCACGGCCTGGTCGCAGCCGACCCGGCTGAAGATGAAAAAGATGGCCGGCAGCAGATGTTTACCGTCGAGCATACGCACGATGTCGCCGCGGTCCATCCGGCCGGCATCGAACTGAGGACGCTGCTTGTCATGACCCCGGTAGCCCCCGGATTGGCCGCCCTGACGACCGGAACCTCGGCCGCGCCCGCCGGCCGAACGTCCGCCGGCGTGTGCCAGACGCACGAGTTCAGGATTGACCCGATGCGTACCGATCAGTCCGGTGGAGTCGAACAGATCGAGCATATTGTTCTTGACCAGCACGTGCTGCTCGAGCGGAACTGGTCGCTCCTCAGACACGATCACGTCGGTCTCACCGCGCACTGCCTGCAGCCAATCGCCGAATTCTTCCGCGTTCGACACCGTCGCGCTGAGCGACACCATGCGCACCTGCTGTGGCAGATGGATGATCACTTCTTCCCAGACAGCTCCGCGAAAGCGGTCAGCGAGGTAGTGCACCTCGTCCATCACCACGAAGGCCAAGTCGGTCAGCAGATCGGAATCGGCGTAGAGCATGTTGCGCAGCACTTCTGTGGTCATGACCACGATGCGCGCCCCCGGGTTGACGTTGCTGTCTCCGGTAAGCAACCCGACCTGGTCAGCGCCGTACTCGGCCGCGAATTCCTGGAACTTCTGGTTGCTGAGCGCCTTCATCGGGGCCGTGTAGAACACCTTTGCACGGGACCGCTGCATCGCCAGGTAGATCGCGAATTCGGCCACGATCGTCTTGCCGGCTCCGGTCGGCGCCGCAACGAGCACGCTGTTGCCCGCCTCCAGGCACGCGCAGGCTTCACGCTGGAACGGGTCGAGGTCGAAGCCCAGGCCGCGCTCGAACCCCTGCAAGAGTGGCTGGGCGGCCCGGATGCGCGCAGCCGAGTACCGTTCGGCCGGCGATTGCGTGTGAGTCACGTGATCCTAACAATTACTGCAACGAGTCTCAGGTGAGACTAAAGCGCGAATTCTTTTTCGAAGGCGAGCACTTTTCTGGCCGCGCGCCGATCGTGCAGCCAAGCGATACCGTAGGCGGCAAAATACAACATGACCATGGGAATGGCCAGCAGGAACATTGACACCACGTCGGCGGCCGGGGTGGCGATCGCCGTGAACAGCACAATGACCAGAATCGCGATCCGCCAGGACTTGATGATCGACGCTGCGCTGATGACCCCGGCGAAGTTGAGCAGCACGATGAACACGGGCAGCACGAACGCGATACCGATCGCCACGACGAGCTTGAGCACAAAATCGAAGTAGCCCTGAGCGTTGATGAACGCCGAATCCTCCGTGGGGGCGAAACTCGTCATGAGCTCGACTACGTGCGGCAGGACGATCCAACCCGCGGCGCAGCCGGCCAGGAACAGCGGAATGGCCGTGAAGAGAAACCCGAAGGTGTATTTTTTCTCGGTTCGGGTGAGCCCCGGTACCAGAAAAGCGAAGACCTGATAGAGCCATACCGGGCTGGACACAATCAGACCGACGTAGAGCGAAATCTTCAGTTTGAGGTCGAAAGCGCTCGTGATGTCGGGGTAGTTGATCTGGGCGTTACGATGCTGGGCGTTGATGATGGCGTAAATGGGTTCACGCAGCTGATCCCAGACGAAGTCGGAGAGGAACCAACCCGCAATGGCCCCGATGAGGAGCCCGGCAGCAGCCAGGTAGAGGCGCTTGCGCAGTTCGATCAGGTGCTGCCCCAACGACATCTTTCCCGCTTTGGTCGCACTCCGCTCGGCGCGGACCATGCGGCGCTAAGGCTTCGCGGCGGGGTCGGTGGGGCCGACCGCGGTGGAGCCGGACGTCGTCGACGCGTCGTCGCCCGTGGTGCTCGTTGAGCGAGCAGGCGCGTTCGGATCGGGGTCGACCGCGTCGCTCTTGATCTCACTCTTGAAAATTTTCATCGACTGCCCCAGGCTGCGGGCGAGTCCCGGAAGCTTGGGCGCACCGAAAAGAAGCAGGACGACGACAAGGATGATCAGGAAGTGCCATCCGGTCAGGTTTTGCAGCATGAGGGTGTGTCCTCTGTGTCAGCGAGTATTGCAGCGGGCGTGGCGGTTAACGGGCGTGCCGCATCAGTTTACCCCGCACGATCCGCGCGTCGCGACGCACCTGGTTTCGGTGGGTGCGTTCTGCACGCAGTTGCTCGACCCTTCCCAGCAGCACGGCCGAATCTGCGAACACGGCCGGGATACCGACAGCAGAAGCCGCCAGCCCATCGAATTCGCCCGTGGGCAACTGACCGCGGAGCGATTCCAGCGCCTGCAGGGTGCCGCGAGCCTTCCGAAACAGCGAGAGGGCAAACCAGCTGAGCAGTGCGAGCAGTCCCAGTGTTAGACCAGTCCAGATGAGCAGCCACGACCACCACGGCATCGGCTACTCCTCCTCCGTCGGGCGCTGGCGGTCGGCGGCGTACTGGGCGAACCCGGCTGCGGCCCAGTCAGCGACCGCCTGGCGTGATTCGGCAGGTTCGAGAACGGTGACGATGCCGGCCAGGCCGGTGACCAGACGCTTGAGCGCGTGGGAATGGGCGACGCGCAGTGTGGTGCGAGTGCGTTCGCCCGATCCGACCGGCTCTGCGCGTTCGGGGCGGTAATCCGCCAGCAACGGCAGTGCCGTGGTCGGGAGCTCGAGTCGCACATCGACGTCTGTGGTCGACGCCTGAAACAGGGTATCGGGCAGAACCAGGTCGGTCGGGTGCGTGCTGCGTGGCACGTCCGTCACGCGCGGTTCGCTCATGCGGTCCAGTCGGAACGTTCGGACGGCTTCGCGGAGGTGGCACCAGCCGCGCAAGTACCAGTCGTTGTCGACGGACTCTATGCGCAGCGGGTCGACAAGCCGGTGTTCCTGGCCCCCGCGAGCGTTCAGATAGTCGAACTCAACCTGCATCTGCGTGCTGAGCGCCGTCTGGACGATGTCGCGGGTGGTGCCGGCATCGCGCTGGGCGACGGCCACCTGGGTCGGGGGCGCCGATGCGCTGCGGGTCAGCTTGGCCATCAGCGATGCGATGGCGTCGGTATCGGCATTGTCGGGCAGCGCCGACAGGTATTGTAAACCGGCGATCAACGCCGCGGCCTCGCGGGCGGAGAATCGCGGGGAATCGTCGATGGCGACCTGATGCGTGAGCACGATCCGATCGTTTGTTTCGAATTCGTCCCAGAGGATGTCAAACAGGTCGCCGTGCAGGTACTGGCGGGTCTCCCCGGGGATGCCGGACAGGGCAATGAGGCTGACCAGACCACGAACCCGTTCCGCCGACAGATCGAAGTGCTTCGCCACCTCGGTGACACTGACGCGCCCCTGATCGATAAGGTACGGAACGAGGGACAGCAGCAGCGTGAGCTGGTCGCCGGCCACCCGTGGTTGGGAAGCTGCACCCGACCGCGCGCGCAGCGACTGTGTTCGGCGGCGAGGCGTACTTCCGGACGATCCGGCGGGCCGGGGGCCCGCATGAGCGTCCCTGACGGCGAGCAGCCGATTCTCCACCGCGGTGCGCAGGGCGAGCGGACTCTCGACGACTACTTCCGGGCCAAATCCGGCCAGTTCGTCGGCGAGGATATTCAGGTCGGTGAAGTGCAGGAGGCGCTCGACTCCGGCGGACTGCTGGCCTGGGGGTACCGGGTGCTGCGCCGCCTGGCGCGCGCCGAGACGAACAGCGGCGTCGGACCCGGGTACGACGGCGATGCGGGCGATATTACCGGCCCAGAGAGCCTCGAGTTCGGCCAGGGCTCGAGCACTGTCGGTCGCACAATCGATAACCGGACCCGGAGTCGCGTTGGCGACCGCAGCCGCTGTGCTGACGACTGCGACAGCGCCGACGATGCGAGACAGCAGAAACGTGCGTGGGGCGTGAACGGCCTCATCCGTGGCGTACAGGTGCCAGCGGCCTTCGTGCTGCACGAGCGCGCGCGGAGCAACCACACGACGCGCCGGTGTGGTTTCCCCCGGCTTGAGGTACAGAAAAACCACGACCTGCGCACGGTCAAGCGCCTTGCTGAGTGGTTCGAAACTCGCATCGCGCGTGCGCAGTAAGGGCGCGTAGCCGAGTACCGGTTCGCTCGGTTCAATGCCGAGCGAGTTCAACTTCATCAGGGCACGGCGAGACTCCCCCGACAGGGATCCTTCGCGCCACACCGTGCCTGCCAGTTTCAGGAGGGACACCTCGCTGGGAGTGAAGGTCACGTCGGCGGGCAGGTCGTAGAGACCCTTCGGAATTCGATAGCGCAGAAAGTGGTTACTTCCCGGATCGTCCGGGGGCTCAATCGTCTCGAGCGGAATGCCCAGCTCACGGAGGTCGTCCTTGTCGCGTTCAAACTGGCGCTCCAGGCTCTCGTTCGAACCGGCGGGTACATAGCGCTGCCGGTAGCCCTGAACGTTCTGGAGGATGTCAGCCTTGGTCAACCCCGAATCCGTCGCCACGAGGGCCAGGACCAGGCTGAACAGTCGCTCAGGAGCCGTGATCGCCGATGGTTTGGGACCGGTTTCCTCGGTCGAATCGGGATGCAGAGGCGTCGAAGTCACTGTGTGATCCTATCGCCCGAACCAGGCGTCAGACGCGGTGGCACGGGCGCGGTGGGAACGCCACAATCAGTTGATGCCCAGAATATCGACCGAGTACACCAGCGTTGAACCAGCCGGGACCTGGCCCTGCGCCGCTGGGCCAAAGCCCAGCGCTGGCGGAACGACAACGACCAGCTGGGAGCCAACGGTTTGACCAGAAATCGCGGTGGCCAGGCCCTGCGGAAGGTCAGAAAGTGGCACTACCCGAGGCGTTCTCGTCGCCCACGTGGACTCGAAGACCTTGTCACTCGCCCACAAGAGGCCGGTGTAGTGGATCACCACGGTAGCGTCTGACGCGACCTTCTCGCCGGTTCCCTTCTTGAGCACGCCGAATTCCAGCGCTTTCGGCACATCACCGGAGGGAAGGACGATTCCAGGGGTGCCGTCGGCATCGAGGACGACGGCAGGAAGACCGTTCGCGACGGCCTGGTCGGCTCCATCTGCTCGCGGCAGGAAGGCCTTCACGATGTCAACGACGAGCACGAGAGAATCCGTCGCGCTGACGCGCAGTTGATCGTTGACGCCGATGCCGTCGTCCGGCGCGATGACGACCGCGATGCGCTCACCCACGCGCGCACAGACCAGACCGGCGACAAATCCGGGATTGGTAGCATCGCCCAGTCCGAACTCCACGGCGGTACTGCCGTCGAAAGCGCTCAGCTGCAGAGGCTCGCCGGTCGTGCCGTTGTACAGGTTCGACTCGACGGAGACCATCTGGCCGGGAACGACCTGCGGCCCTGAACCCGCGATGATTTCGGTGCGCTGCGTAGTGGATGACTTCAAGGGTGTCGGAAAGCTGATGTCCGGAACAGCGCCGAAATCACCGGTCACCGAGACCAGTTTCGACGCGGCGCCCGAGGGCGCCCCAGCGTCACAGGATGCCTGAGCAGTGCCGGGGCCGGCACACGCGGTCAGTGCCGTCATCACGAGGCCGGCGGTGATGATCAGCGCGGATGCTTTGCGCACAGGTCCTTCTTTCAGTACAGGGTGGTGCGCAGCGTGGATCTGTTGCGCGGGTGTGAGGGGTGCGGGTGCTACGGGGGCGCAGGCTTCGGCGTGGTACAACCAGAAGGGCCGGGACTCATCCTAACCGGCGTTGAGGCCTCGGGCCTTGGAAAGCTCCGCGCTGGATCCCGCGGCGCGCACGCGCTTGCGCATGACCTTCGCGCTGACGTTGCGCTCACCGAGCGCTCCCGGCGTCCAGGCTTCGACATCGGCGTCGCTGAAGTCCGTCTTCGACGGACGCCGCTTCAATTCGGGCAGGATCGTGTCGGGCGCGAGGCGACGAGCCGTGATCAGAAAACCGGTGTGGCCGATCATGCGGTGGTCGGGTCGTACCGCGAGACCTTCCACATGCCATCCGCGAATCATCGTTTCGTTGGAATCCGGATTGGTGTAAAAACCGGTACCGCGGATGGCCTCGGCCACGCGGGACAGCTGCGTCACCGTGGCGACGTAGCAGAGCAGCACTCCCCCGGGCTTGAGAGCTTCGGAGACTGCGCCCAGGCATTCCCAGGGCGCCAGCATGTCCAGGACCACCCGGTCGACGCTGTGCGACGGCATGGTGTCGGGCAGCGTCTCGGCGAGGTCGCCGAGCGTGATGGTCCAGTTCTGCGGATCGTTTCCGAGGAAGGTGGCGATGTTGTCGCGGGCGACATCGGCGAATTCTTCACGCCGTTCGAAGGATGCGAGACGGCCGGCCGGTCCGATTGCGCGAAGCAGCCAGAGAGACAGTGCCCCGGAACCGACTCCGGCCTCGACGACAGTGGCACCGGGAAAGATGTCCGCCTGCGCCAGAATCTGGGCAGCGTCCTTGGGATAGATGATGGCGGCACCGCGCGGCATGCTCATCACGAAGTCCACCAGCAGCGGGCGCAGCGCGAGGTGTTCAACGCCGACGTTGTTGGTGACGACCGAGCCGTCGGGCTGCCCGATGATGTCGTCGTGCGCGAGAATGCCGCGATGGGTGTGAAAGGTCAGACCTTCCTGAAGGGTGATGGTGTTCATGCGCCCTTTGGGCCCGGTGAGTTGCACCCGGTCGCCAATGCGAAAGAGTCCACTGTTTTGAATAACCTGGTTGCTGCTCATGCGAGTGGTGCGCTTTCGTTGCGGGCGAACCCGGTGGGGGCGAGAGAATGAACGGGAGCGGCCGAATCGGAACGCTCCGAGGAGTGGAACAACGCCGCAATGTCGTGGATCGTTCGCCCGTCGAGCGTCGACCAGCGCGTGTACAGGGCGCTCTCCGGCAGGTCGATCTGGTGGGGAACGGCGATGGTGATGGTGCCGGCAGCGACGGCGGATTCGACACCGGGCCCGGAATCCTCGATCGCGATGCATTCCGCCGGGTTGACGCCGAGTTGCCGGGCGGCGACCAGGTAGGGATCCGGATGCGGCTTGCTGTTTTCGACCATGTCGCCGGCGACGACAACGTCGAAGGCTGCAAAGTCGATGAGGTCGATGATCTGGCGGGCCATCCGCTCCACCGACATGGTGACGAGCGCAGTCGGCACGCCGGCCACCTTCAGCTGCTGCAGGAGCTCACGAGAACCGGGACGCCAGGGAATGCCGTGTTCGGCCAGCTGCTCCTGCACGCGGTCGGTGAGGCGCGCGACGATGGCATCCGGGGTGAGGTCCACCCCGCGCGATTGCAGGATCGCTGCCGAGTTCCACAGTCCGGACCCGACCAGCAGCATGCCGTCGTCGTGGGTCCAGACACCGCCGAATTCGGCTACCAGCTCGGTTTCCGCGCGCATCCAGTACGGTTCGGTGTCAACGATCGTGCCGTCCATGTCCCAGAGGACAGCGGCGGGGAGGGAAGCGGGCGTGGGCAGCGGCAGAGGAAAAACATTCACGGGGTTCAAGTGTAGGGCCACCGCCTATCCTTGACTGAAGGCCCTCCACGCGGAAGGCACGAGGAATTGAGGACAAACACGGTGGCTGACGGTAATGGGTTTCTGGGCGGACGGCTGCTAGTCGTTGCTTTCGAAGGCTGGAATGACGCCGGCGAGGCCGCAACGGGCGCGGTTCGCGCGCTGAAGGAACTCCTCGACGTCGAGATGATCACCGAGGTCGATCCGGAGTTGTACTTCGATTACCAGTTCAATCGGCCGACCGTGTCAACCAATGAAGATGGCGTGCGCTCGCTCGGCTGGCCGAGCGCGATCATGTACGGCCCGACGAATCCCGGTGTGGCCGGTGTGCCGCTGGCCGACGACGCGCAGCTGCGCGTCAGTGGAACGAATGCTGGCAACATCTACCTGCTGATCGGTACGGAGCCGTCGCGCAGTTGGAAGAGTTTTGCCGCGGAGATTCTCGACGCCGCCCTCGCCGCTGACGTGAGCGGCGTCGTGTTCCTCGGGGCGATGCTCGCCGATGTTCCGCATACCCGGCCCATTTCGATCTTCGTGTCGAGCGATAACGCCCAGGTGCGCGCCGAACTGCAGATCGAACGCAGTAATTACGAGGGTCCGGTTGGCATTCTCAGCGTTCTGTCGGACGCCGCGGAGACGGTGGGAATTCCCACCCTGTCGATTTGGGCATCCGTTCCCCACTACGTGCACAACGCACCGTCGCCCAAGGCGATGCTCGCTTTGATCGACAAGCTGGAAGAGGTCATCGACGTGGTGATCCCCCGGGGCGTGCTGGTAACCGAGGCCGCCGATTGGGAGAGCGGTATTGATGTGCTGGCCGGTGAGGATGAGGAGATGGCCGCGTACATCGCCCAGCTGGAGCAGGCCCGCGACACGGTCGACTCGCCGGAGGCGAGCGGCGAGGCCATCGCGCAGGAATTCGAGAAGTACCTGCGCAAGCGCGGTACCGACGGACGCGACGGACGTGCCGATGGTCGGCCAGACGGCCGCTCCGACGGGCCCGGCACCAGGCCCGACGGGCCACGGCACTAGGCCTTACAGAGCGACGCCGAGGAGAGCGCTGATGGCCTGATTGACCAGTGCGACGTCATCGAGCTCACTGGCGACCGCGTCGTCAATGAGCTGCAGGGCCTGTGGTGTGTCCAGGTCGTGGCGCAGTGCGAGGCGGAGGGCGTCGACCAGAGCGGCAGCCGAACCAGGTGTTGCTGTACTGGCGGCACCCTCGGAGGCGTTCACGGCGACCGTGCCGAGCGACGCAGCACCGAACGCCGCCGACCAGGCGGACAGGCGCGCGACGGCCTCGTCCAGGAGCGCGGCGGTCCATTCCCAGTCGGTTCGGTAGTGCCGGGCCAGCAGAGCCAGCCGGATCGCGCGCGGGTCAAAATTCTGGGCACGAAGTCTCGAGACCAGTACAAGGTTGCCGAGGGACTTGCTCATCTTCTCGCCCCGGTAGGCGACCATGCCGGTGTGGCTGTAGACCCCGGCGAGCGGATGCCCGGACAGCGCCTCCGCGTGCCCGGCGCTCATATCGTGGTGCGGGAAGATCAGGTCTGATCCGCCACCCTGCACGGTGAAGTCGGTCCCGAGCTCTTTGAGGGCGATGACCGAACATTCGATGTGCCAACCGGGGCGCCCGGCGCCGACGGGCGATTCCCAGACGGGTTCGCCGGCGCGCGCCGCCTTCCAGAGCAGGGGGTCGAGGCGATCGCGCTTGCCTGCCCGGTCGGGGTCTCCCCCGCGCTCGGCGAAGAGTCGGAGCATGCTGACCGGGTCGAGGTTGCTCTCGTCGCCCAGGGTCCAGTCCGTGCTGGCTTCGGCGGCCTGAATATCGAAATAGAGGTCGGCGGCGATCGTTCCGTCGGCGCCGGCGATGGCGTCGTCGGTCGGTACCGGGTAGGCCAGTCCGGCTTGCTGCAGCAGCGCGACGGCAGCGGCGACCTCGTCAATGACCTCGGTCACGGCGACGAAGTCGTTCGGCGGAATGATGCCGAGGGCCTGCATGTCGGTGCGGAACAGATCAACCTGGGACTCGGCCAGGTCGCGCCAGTTGACGCCGGTGGCGCTCGCCCGCTCCAGGAGCGGGTCGTCGACATCCGTCACGTTCTGGGCATAGTGCACGCGAAACCCGGCGTCGATCCAGACCCGCTGCAGGGTGTCGAAGGCGAGGTAAGTGTTTGCGTGGCCGATGTGGGTGGCGTCGTACGGCGTGATGCCGCAGACGTAGAGCCGGGCTGCATCGCGTGGCTGGGCCAGCACCAGGCTGTCAGTTTTCGTATCATGGAGCCAGGGTGCACCCGACTCGCCGGGGACGGAGACAATTTCGGGTCGTTCCCATGCACGCATTGAACCAGCCTAGCTTTGATGCGGCAGTGGTTTCGCGCCCCGGCCGATCGGGCCGGGGCGTTATGGCTAGGCCGAGATGACGTTGGTGCCGAGAAGCACGAACAGCACGATGCCCAGCACGATGCGATAGATCACGAACGGCAGAAAACTCCGCTTAGAAATGTAGTTCATGAAGAACGCGATGACTCCGAGGGCGACGATGAAGGCAATGACCGTCGCGACCAATATTTCGAGCGGTCCGAAAATCTCCGGAGTACACGTCGTCGCGCCGGCCAGGCAGGGATCGGCGATGGACTTGTAGACCTGGTAGAAGCCACTACCAAGCACGGCGGGAATCGCCAGCAGGAAGGCGTAGCGGGCCGCTGCGGCGCGCTCGTAGCCGAGGAACAGCCCGGCGGTGATGGTTCCACCCGAGCGGGACACGCCGGGGATGAGCGCGAGTGCCTGGGCGAAACCATAGATTGCGCCGTGCCCGTAGGTAATGTCTCGCAGTTGGCGCCTCTTGGCACCGACGTGGTCGGCGATGCCAAGCAGGATTCCAAAGACGATGAGCATGGTTGCGGTGATCCAGAGCGAGCGCAGCACGGTCTCGATCTGGTTTTGAAACAGCAGGCCGAGCACGATGATCGGCAGCGAGCCGAGGATGATCAGCCAGCCCATGCGGGCATCCGGATCCTTGCGGGAAACCCGGCCGGTGAGGGACTTGGCCCACTGGCCGATGATGCGCACGATGTCACGCCAGAAGAAAATGACGACGGCAGCCTCGGTGCCGATCTGGGTGATGGCCGTGAACCGAGCCCCCGGGTCTTCACCGGTGCCGAGAAACTGGCCGACGATCGTGATGTGGGCACTCGACGACACCGGAAGAAATTCGGTCAACCCCTGAACGAGGCCCAGGATGATCGCATTCAGAAAGTCCACGCGCTTCGCTTTCTCAGATTTTTTTCAGCTGACGCCGACTGAGCTCAAACCCGTTGGGATCGAACCTGGTGCTAGTAACTGGAGAACAGGTCGGTCAGAACCTGCCTGCCAAACACTAATGCGTCCAGCGGCACCCGCTCATCCACTCCGTGGAACATCGCAGGAAAGTCCAAGTCGGCCGGGAGGCGAAGTGGTGCAAAACCGTAGCCCTTGATGCCGAGCGTGCTGAGCGCCTTGTTGTCGGTTCCCGCCGACAACAGGTAGGGCAACACCGGGGCTCCGGGGTCGTGGCGCTCCAGAGTGCCCACGACGGCCTCGATCAGCGGTCCGCTGAATTCGGTCTCCAAACCGATATCGCGGTGCATCGTGACGATCTCTATGTCGGAACCGACAATCTCCTGAATCTGGGCGAGTACGAGGTCTTCCTCGCCCGGCAGCGATCGAATGTCGATGAGGGCTTCGGCCATGTCCGGGATGACGTTGTGCTTGTAGCCGGCGGTCAGGCCGGTGGGGTTGGCCGTCGTGCGCAGGCTGGCCTGGATGAAACCGGAAGCCGTGCCGGTTGCCAGGGCGAGTTCGTCGGGGCCGACCCGCTGCGGATCGACATCGAGAATGCGAGCGATTTCGCCGAGCAGCTGCTCGGTCGTATCGGTCAGGCGAATCGGCCACTCGTGCCGTCCGAGTTTCGCCACGGCGCCTGCAAGTCGGGTGATGGCGTTGTTCGGGTGCATGCGGGAGCCGTGTCCGGCCTCGCCGCGCGCGACGAGCTTGACCCAGATCAGCGCCTTCTCCCCGGTTTGCAGCAGGTAGGCGCGTTTGCCGCCGAGCGTGATCGAGTAGCCACCGACCTCGCTGATGGCTTCGGCGGCTCCGTCGAACAGGTGCGGGTGTTCCTTGACCAGAAAGTGCGAACCAAGCACGCCGCCGGCCTCTTCGTCGGCGAAGAACGCGATGACGAGGTCACGCTCCGGTGCGCCTTGGGCGGCGATCACGTCTTGCAGGGACGCCAGGATCATGGCGTCCATGTTCTTCATGTCGACGGCACCACGACCCCAGAGCAGTCCGTCCTTGATGACGCCGGCGAACGGATCAACGCTCCAGTTGGCCGCGTCGGCCGGCACAACGTCGAGGTGACCATGCACGACCAGGGCGCTCCGCGACGCATCGCGGCCCTTCACCCTGGCCACCACGCTGGTTCGGCCCGGTTCGGAATCGAACAGCTCGGGCTTCAGGCCGAGGCCGCGCAGCTTCTCGGCCACGTACTCGGCGGCATCCGTTTCGCCGTTGGAGCGACCCTCACCGTAGTTCGTGGTATCGAAGCGGATGAGATCCCGCGCGATTTCGGCGGTCAGGTCGAGTTTCTGGGCGACCGCTGCGGGCGGGCTACCCACTGAATCAGCGGAAGTTGCGGCCGGGGGCACGTTCGAAAGGGAAGCCATGGTCAAACGCTACCCGTCGGCGCCGGCGCCGGTGACACAACGGGTGTTCTAATCCGTGCTAAGTTATTACCTCGGCAGCCGGTTCATCCGGAGGCCGTTTCACCCAGTCCGGGTGGCGGAATTGGTAGACGCGCTGGCTTGAGGTGCCAGTGCCCGTTAAGGGCGTGTGGGTTCAATTCCCATCTCGGACACGGAGATTTCTTTCGAGAAATCAACGAGGACTGGTTGAGACAGTTCACAGGGCCGGATCCATTGGATCCGGCCCTGTCTCGTTAACTCCGTCAGGACAGGATGTCCTTGGTCACGAAACGGCTGTAGGCCAGCGCCCCGAAAACGGCCAGGTAACCCAGCTGCACGATCGCATTCTGACCGAACGAGCCGAGGTCGAGAGGCTGCCGCAGCAGGTCGGCGAAACCGAGCCAGTAGTGGCTGAACAGCCACGGGTGCAGCCAGGACAGCTGCGGAATCACATCGAGGATCTGCGCGACCACCGAGACCACGATCGTCGCCGCCATGGCCCCGACGGGAACGTCGGTGAGCGTGGAAATGAACAGCCCGATCATCGACAGGCCCAGCAGGGACACCGTGACATAGGCCGCCACCAGCAGTGAGCGCGCGAGCGACTCGCTGACGCTGATGGTGTCGCCGGAGAGCAGCGTGACCGGGCCGACCGGGAAGAGCGCGGCCCCGATAATCGCTCCGGACACCGTGAGGGTCAGCGTCGCCACGAGGCAGAACAGGGCAGCTCCGGCATATTTGACGAGCAGGAGCCGCACACGGCCGGCCGGCGCCACCAGCAGGTAGCGCAGGGTGCCGAGGCCGGCTTCCCCGGCGATGGTATCCCCGGCGACCACACCGATGGTCAGCGGCAGGAACAGCGGGATAGCGACGACCATGGCGGTGAAGCCCACGAAAAGACCGTTCTGGGTCACTCGATCCAGAAACGGCGGTCCCTCCCCCGGGGCCAGCGCCTCCGACGACAGACGCACGGCCACAGCGAGCAGAATGGGGATGAGCGCCACGGCGACCAGCATGGCCCAGGTGCGGCGCCGACGAAACAGTACCGAGATTTCGGAGCCGAGCAGCGACCATCCGCTGCCGCGGCGCGCCGACACTACGCTCGGGCGTTCGCCCGGCAGAACCTCACTGGACGACATCGAAACCCTCCCCGGTCAGTGCGACGAAGCTTTCTTCGAGGCTCGGTTCCTCGATCGCGAAGCCGCGAATGCGCACTTCGCTGGCCACGAGAGCCGTCACGATCGCCTCCGGCAGCCAGCTCGTGCCGACGAGCGGCGCGGTTACGATCGAGTCACCATCATCAGGCGATCCCGCCTGCGGCATCAGACCGAGGTGGGTGAGCACGCGCACCGCGCCCGCGGTATCCGGGGTACGCACGCGGATCCGGGTCTCGCCGACCGCACGCAGAGCGGCCAGGGTGCCCTGGGCGACGATGCTGCCGGCGCTCATCACGGCGGCGTGCGTGCACATCTGTTCGACCTCGGCCAGCAGATGGCTGGAAACGAACACGGTCGTGCCCTCGGCGGCCAGTGAGCGCACCAAGCTGCGGACTTCCCGGGTGCCCTGGGGGTCGAGTCCGTTCGTGGGCTCATCGAGGATGAGCAGCTCCCTGGGGAGCAGCAAGGCGTTGGCGATGCCCAGCCGTTGCTTCATGCCAAGTGAATAGGCGTGCACCTTCTTGTCGGCGGCGTGGGTGAGGCCCACGCGTTCCAGGGCCAGCTGCACCCGAGCCCGGCGGGTCGCTCCTGGCGCGTACTGATCGGCGGTGTCCAGCCGCCGCAAGTTGGCCGCCCCGGAGAGAAAGGGATAGAAGGCGGGACCTTCAACCAGGGCGCCCACGCGGGGCAGAACATCGTGCAGCCCGGCCGGCATGCTCCGACCGAGCACGGTGATCGTTCCGCTGCTGGCCTGGCTGAGGGCCAACAGCATGCGAATCGTGGTGGTCTTACCGGAACCGTTCGGACCGAGAAAACCGAAGACGGAACCGCGGGGAACGGCGAGGTCGATGCCGTTCACCGCGGTTTGGCTGCCAAACCGTTTGGTCAGCCCCCGACTCTCGATGGCGAGGCTTGGGGCGGGCGGGGTGAGCGCCGGGGTCACTCGGCGGCGGCCTGGAGCTGCGCCAATGGAACTGCCCCGGCGAAGACGCGACCGTCGGTGGCCAGGAATACCGTCAGGAGTGACGTGGTCAGTGTACGACCGCCGGCGACGGGTTCGGTGAGCTGCTCGAGCATGGGATTATCGCCCAACTCGGCCGGTACGGCGAGGGCGGGCACCTCGATGATGCTGGACCAGCCGGTGCCCGTGATGACCGGGGACCCTCCCGCTGCCGGGCTGTGGTCGCCCGTGTCGCTGGCGGCAGAGCCGTCGGGCTTGGTCGGGAAGGCCGGGGTCGTCACCGTGGCGGTAACCGGCGGCACGAAGTCGAATAGGTCAGCGTTTGGAGCGGAGAAGTCAATGGTGGTGAAGCCCACCTGCAGCGCGGGTGCGCTCTGGCCCCGGGCCTCGACGGTCACTTGCAGCGGCAGGCCGGTCTCGGAGTCCACCGCGATTGAAACGGATGCGACGAGGGTGTCGGTCGCTTTCGGCGTCAGGACCAGCTGATAGACGTTACGGCCGGCGACCCGGGCGTCGGTGCCCACCGAGACCGCTGTGCTCGGGTCAAGGTTGGCGAGGAAACGTTCGGCGACCTGAGCCGGAGATGACAGGTCGGCCGGGAGCTGTGACTCGAGTTCGGCGGCCTTCGCCTGGGCGGTGGCGGCAAGATCGGCCGGAATGCTCAGATGAGTCGCCGCGTTCGTGCTCGAGTCGTACAACCAAACGTCGCTGCCGTTGTGCACGACATCGCGCTCAGCCATCCGGTCCTTGATCTGCACGCGGGACTGGCTCTCGCCACCGACGTACACACGAAACTCGTGGGAGCCGCTGAGCAATTCGAGGGCCGTGCTCACGGCAGCGGCCGACGACGTGCCGGGCATTCCCGCGCCCAGGTCAAGACTGGGCAGGCCCAGATCAGTGGTTTGGGCGACCGTTCCGGAGAAGGTCGACACGGTGCTGTCGTTGACCAGGAGCAGAACCTGCTCGGCCGTCTTGTCGGGCAGATCGACGGCAGCACCGGCCGCAAGCGGCGCGGCGATGACCGCTGCGACGACAACGGCCGGCACGACGATGGCAGGGAGCCACTTCAATGAATTGCGGGACATGATCAACGGCCCGATGCGTTCAGATTCATACCGTGATCGTACGCCCTGCGCGGTGCCCATCGGCCACGCGATCAGCGTACTTTCAGCAGGGTCAGGTCGGTTCGGGCGGGCTCAGCGCCTCATCGGTGATGCCGATGAACTGGCTGCCGATGCCGTCACACTCGGTGCGGCCAAAACCGGCGGCCGGTTCGGGCAACTCATCGAAGCCGTGGTTGGAGCAGCTGATGTAGGTGAACGTCGGCCACCATTTCTTGGGGCGAACAGCTTCGGTGTACCCGCAGATCGTGCAGGTCAGCTGCGCCCAGACGGGCTTTTTGCCGGTGCGATTGGCTCGCGACTGCACCAGCCAGGCCGGCGGTTCGGCCTCTAGTTTGGCGAGCTGGCCCTCGCTGAGGCGTGAGGGAATTCCGTGGCGTGCCGCCATTTCCAACGGTATGTCCAGGCGCAGTGCTACTTCTCGTCGCGTAATCATCTTTGGACAACGATAGGCGCTCGGCTGGGCCCGCGCAGCATCCGCTCTCCCCTGCGGATCCGATTTCGACCGCTATGGGACAATGGCGAAATGTCTACACCTCTCTCCTCGCCCGGACTGCCCGTATCCCCGCTGGGACTGCTTCTTGACGTCGACGGTCCGATTGCGAGCCCGATCACGCGCACCATCGCAACGCCGAGCATCCTGACCGATCTGATCACCCTCGCGGCCGGACACGTGCCGATCGCGTTCATCACGGGCCGGTCAGCCGATTTTATTCGCGCGCAGGTTGTCGCGCCGCTCGTCGCGGCCGGGCTGCCGGATTCCTTTCGCATGTACGGCGTCTGCGAGAAGGGCGCGGTGTGGTTTCCGATCGGGGTGGAAGGCATGGGAGACGTGGTCATCGATCAGAGTGTTGCCCTGCCGACCGCGGTCATCGACGAGGTGCGCCAGCTCGTCGCCGACTCGTTCTCGGCCGAGATGTTCTTTGATGAGACCAAGCAGGCGATGATCTCGGTCGAACAACGTACGGACGTGAGCCACGCGAATTATCTCGCCCGCCAATCCGGCTTCAACGAGGCCGCTTTTGCCCTCCTGGTGAAACACGGGCTCGGCGTTCGCTTCGACGATCGAGAGTCGCCAGACGAATCCGGTCAGGTTCCGTTTCGGCTGGATGCCACCATCATCTCCACCGACATCGAGTCGGTCACACTCGACAAAGACCATGCCGCCAAGCGAGCCCTCGCCTACTTTGCCGAGACCGGGCCGTTGCCCCGACTCTGGCGGTCGGTGGGCGATTCCCGCAGCGACTATCGCATGGCCGATCACCTGCACGAGGCCGGCTACGACGTGTCCCACGTTGACGTGCGGCCGTCCGACGGCATTTTGGACCGGCCTTATCCGGTGATCGTGATCGGCGACCAGATCCACGATGAAGCCGGGGCGACGTTTCTGCGCTACTGGGTCGAGAAGCTGGCCCTGCCCGCCTAGGTATTCACAAAACGGATGCCGTTTTGCAGGGTACTGCGCAGCTCGAACACTTTCTCGAAGCTGCCGCGTTCCATGCCGGCCAGTCCCTCGCGCAGCACGCCAACCAGGCGCGACCGCGGGATGATGATGATCATCGGCCGTCTGCCGCGCTTCGGCAGTGAGACCGGTTCGTCGAGCGCACCATCGGGGAGAACGACGATGAGCGCGGTGAAGCGCACCTTGAGCGCTCGGCTGATGGAGCGAGCGGCGTCCTCGAACTGG
This sequence comes from Cryobacterium sp. N19, assembly GCF_002929595.1. Classification (NCBI taxonomy): domain Bacteria; kingdom Bacillati; phylum Actinomycetota; class Actinomycetes; order Micrococcales; family Microbacteriaceae; genus Cryobacterium; species Cryobacterium sp. N19. The sequence goes on from NZ_PJJR01000053.1 coordinate 169,799, forward strand.
TGGATCGGGCGATCCTCCTCCGGTACTTCTTCGCCGACCAGTTCGCCGCGGCGCAACTGCACCGCGCCGCCCCAGTCTTCGGAGAGCAGGCCGAACAGTCCGGCCGGGCCGAGGATGATGTGGTCGAGTTTGTCGGTCTGGCCGCCGGTGTCGATGTCATGCCAGGCGGTGAAACCGATACCGAGATTGGCCACGAGCTGGGCCGTGGCCTCCTCAGCCAGGGCCTTGGCCAGGCAGTGCCGCACGAATTTCGGGGCACTGCGAATCAACGCGGGGGCGTACGGGTCGTCGATGACCGTGCCTCGGCCGGCCCATTCGCGTACTAGATCAAGGTATCTCAGGCGAGCCTGGCCGCCTGGGTGACCGTGCATGCGGGTTTTCAGGCTGGACTTGGTGGCCGGGCCGCGGGCGGACGGGGCGGCGTAGGCATCCGCTGGAGCGGTCGGGTCTGCATCACCGAAGCGGCGGCGATCGTAGGCGGCCCGGTTCTCGGGGCTGCCGATACGTTCCCAGGCGAGCTGTACGGCATGGAATTTGGTGGCACTTCCGCCGACGTCGGGGTGGGTCTGGCGCAGCAGCAGCCGATAGGCGCGACGCAACTCATCCTCGGTCGCGGTCGGACTCACTCCCAGGACCTCGTAGGGGGTGGATGCGGCCGGGCTGTCTTGCATCCTGGGCGGGACCTTTCGTGTTCGACGACAATCGATGCGAAGTCGATCGGAAACTTACAATACCGTGCGATTCTGACACCGCGCCGAGGGTGCGCTGTACGGGTGACCGGGCCATTCTGTGCCACGATCAGCCTGTGACCATTTCCCTAGCGTCAGTGCACCGGTACAGCACCCGACTGGTCGTCATGCTCATCGTCGGAGTCGTCGTTGGCCTCGTCGCTGGCGTACCCGGCGATTGGGCCCTCGCGGTGATCCTCGGCTGGGCGGCCGCCTGCGTGACCTACATCGGTTGGGTCTGGATCGTCATCGGGCGACAGGATGCCGCGTCGACGGCCCGCCACGCGACCCGCGAAGACCCCTCGAGGGGAGCGTCGGAATTTCTCATCCTGCTGGCCGGGCTCGCGAGCCTCGGCGCCATAGTCGTGTTGCTGCTGGGGACTTCGGCGACCTCGGGGACGCAGCGCGGGCTTCTGGCCGGTGTCGCCATTGCCAGCGTCGCGCTGTCCTGGGTTCTCGTACACACCCTCTTTACGCTGCGCTACGCCTCGCTGTATTACAGCGACTCCCCCGGCGGCATTGACTTCAATCAGACCGAACCGCCAAGGTACAGCGACTTCGCCTACCTGGCATTCACCATCGGCATGACCTATCAGGTGTCAGACACGAGCATTCAGAGCCACGCGCTGCGGATGACGACGCTGCGGCACGCGCTACTGTCGTTTCCGTTCGGATCAGTGATTCTAGCCACGCTCATCAACCTGGTGGCTGGCTTACTGCACTGAGCCGGCAGCAAGCGTGGTTTAGTTGCGTAATAGGTGGAACGGGATCGCCATGGCGAGGGCCACACACAGGATTCCGCCGATAAAAATCGGCACCATCAGCGAGGTGACCGAGAAGGCCAGGCCGAACAGCCAAAAACCGAAGACGAAGATCGCAAACGCGACGACGAAGGCGACAATGTTCATGGGTGTTCCTTTCAGGGCAGCGCCCGCGCAATTGTGCAGCCACTGATGTGAACGTACTGAGTATTCGTACTGATTCGAGCGTACCGGTTCGGGCAGAGCGCAATTACACCGAATCGTTGTCGACCGGCTCGATCAATTCGGGGCCGTTACCCGATATCGGCGCAACCTGGTAGAAGTTGAGTGATTCCACCACCTCGCGGGAGGCCGCCACGGCGGCATCGACCAGGGTCTGATCGCCCTCGGTGGCGGGATCCAGCCACTGGTCCCACCACTCCTCCGGTAGGGCGACGGGGGCGCGGTCATGGATCTGCGCGAGCGGGCCCCGCGCATCCGTTGTCAAAATAGTCGCGGACAGCACCCACCGCGCCGGATCGGTGTCAGCGGCAGCCGGATTCTTCCACCAGGAATACAGGCCGGCGAATGCGAGCGGCAGGCCATCGTCGGAGTGAATGAAATAGGGCGTTTTCACGGTGCCCTCGGTGTGCCACTCGAAGTAGCCGGTCGCCGGAACCAGGGCACGCCGCGACTTGACGCTGGTCTTGAACGTCGGTTTCTCGGCGGCGGTTTCTGCCCGAGCGTTGAAGGTGGGAAATTTCGACGTGGGTTCGGTCGCAAAAGATGGGATCAGCGACCAGCGTGCCGATTCCAGCCGGCGCACGGCCGGGTCGGTGCGTTTGGACTCGAGCACGATCGGGATCTGCTCGGTCGGCCGGATATTCCACGACGGCTCAGGAAGATTTTCCCCCTCATGCTCGACATCGAACATGGCAGCCAGATCCGGCGCCGTATCGGTAATGATGAATCGACCACACATGCCTTCAGAATACCGCGTCATGCCGGAGCGGAGAGCGTCGTCGACTAGCGTCGATGCCATGGACGATCGATACAGTGCAGACGTGCTCTCCCCCGGCTGGCGCGACGCCGGCCGCATTATCATTCCGACCCAGGAAGCCATCCGTGACCTGGTGGTGGAGGAGGTCGCCACCGGGTTCTGCGGTGCCGTCATCCGCGTGGAGAAGAAGATCGTCACCCTGGAGGATCGGCACGGCAAGCTGAGACTGTTTCCGCTCGGTTTCGGCTTTCTGATTGACGGTCGCCCCGTCACCCTAATTGCTCCGACGATGGCCGCGGCCCTAGGCCGAGTGCGCACCGCCTCGGGCTCGACCGCTGTGCCGGATGCCCCGGCCCGGGTCGCTCGCGCCAGCCGCATTTTCGTCGAGGGCCGGCACGATGCCGAACTGGTCGAAAAGGTCTGGGGTGCCGACCTGCGGATCGAGGGAGTGGTCGTTGAGTACATTGAGGGTGTCGATAACCTCGACGAGATCCTTCGAGAATTTCGTCCGGGGTCCGGGCGTCGGGTGGGCGTGCTGGTGGACCACCTCGTGCCGGGCTCGAAGGAGAGCCGCATCGCGGAAGCCGTGGCGCGCGGCCCGTATGCGGCGAGCGTGCTGGTGGTGGGGCATCCGTTCGTCGACGTCTGGCAATCGGTGAAACCGGCCCGGGTGGGCCTCACGGTGTGGCCCGATATTCCGCGCAGCATTGAGTGGAAGCACGGTATCTGCGACGCGCTCGGTTGGCCGCACGAGGAGCAGGCTGACATAGCCAGGGCCTGGCAGCGCATTCTCGGCCAGGTGCGCACGTTTGCCGACCTGGAACCGCAACTTCTCGGCCGAGTGGAACACCTGATCGACTTTGTGACAGCCGAATGACACGCCGGGATTAGTTTTTCGGAATGCTCCCGGAGCGCTGACTACCAGTGGTAGACCCGGAGTTCACCCGTTTTTTCCGGTAAACGTAACGCTTTCGTGTTAAAAAGGCAGGGAATTCCGAAACCATCCAGACATGTGGGCTAGTGTTGGACTCGAAGTTGTAGTGCTTGCACGTCTTAAACGCATTGATCGTGATTCATCTGGATCGCAGTTAGTGCGCCACATTCCTTTCGGAAGCGGACGACGAATACCGCGACGAACGGTCCCGACAGTCGGGGCCGGTCTAACACTCCTGGAGGAGTTTTACAAATGGCAACAGGTACCGTGAAATGGTTCAACGCTGAAAAGGGCTTCGGCTTTATCGCACCCGACGACGGAAGCGCCGATGTTTTCGCGCACTACTCCGCGATCGCGTCGAATGGCTACAAGTCCCTCGATGAGAACCAGAAGGTCGAGTTCGAGGTAACCCAGGGCCCCAAGGGTCCTCAGGCCGAGAACATCCGCGCCCTCTAAATAGAGCTTGCGAAGAACGCCTTCCGCTTCGGCGGGGGGCGTTCTTGTTTTAACCGGATACGGGGCCGGGCAGCTGCTGCGACCTGCCGCCCGTTACTTCACCAGGTCCTGCCAGCCGTCGCCGTCGACATACTCAAAGATGAGGTTGGTCTCGGTGTGGGCGACCGCCGGATGTTCCGCGAGGTGCTCGAGCACGAAGTCCCGCAGGTGGGACGCATCCGCTGCGGCCACGTGCAGCAGGTAGTCGTCGGCACCCGCGGTGTGGAACAACCCGATCACGCCGGGCCAGTGCGGGGCCGCGTTCCGAAAGTCGTCGATCTGCACGCGAGCGTGCTTGGCCAGCCGCACCGAGATGAGAGCCTGCAAGCTGGCACCGAGGGCAGCCAGGTCAATATTGGCCCGGTAGCCACGAATGTGGCCGAGCTGCTGCAGACGACGCAGGCGCAGCGACACGGTGGACTCGGCAACGCCGATTTCACTGGCCAGGGCTGCCCCGGAAGCCCTGGCATTGACCGACAGGGCGCGCAACAGCGCGCGGTCAACCCGATCGAGTTCTGGCTTCTTCGATTCCATCAACAGACTCCCTTATTACTAAGGAGTTTATGCGATTCCTGTCTTGGAATTGCAAGGGTCTGCAGGCTGACTTGCGCGACCGCACAGAATCTGTTTCTGTGAGGGCATGCTGCCACCGATGTCACATATTGAAACCCTCGCCGTGCATGCCGGAATGGACGGCCTCACCGAGGCGGGCGTTCACGTTCCCGGTATCGACCTGTCCACCACTAATCCGCTGCGCGGTGTGGAATCCGGCGGTGAGTCGTACGAGAATCTCGCGACCGGCGGAACCCCGGAACCCGGGGACTCAGCCGTGTACCAGCGGCTCTGGCAGCCCGGCGTCGCCCGTTTCGAAAGCGCCCTCGCAGCGTTGGAGCGGGCGGAGGGCACGGTGGCCTTCGCCACCGGAATGGCCGCTCTCACCGCGACCCTGATCGCCACGGTCACTGCCGGAAAACCGCACATCGTGGCCCTGCGACCACTGTATGGCGGGACCGATCATGTCCTGGCCAGCGGGCTGCTCAGAACGACCGTCACCTGGACAGATCTGGCCGGAGTGACCGCCGCCATCCGCTCGGATACCGGCCTGGTCATTCTGGAGACACCGGCCAACCCGACCCTCGAACTGACCGATATTCGGGCGGTCGTCGACGCGGCCGGAGACGTGCCGGTACTGGTCGACAACACCTTCGCGACGCCCGTACTGCAGCGTCCGATCGAGTCGGGAGCAACCCTGGTGCTGCACAGCGCGACCAAATTTCTCGGCGGACACGGCGACGCGATGGGCGGGACGGTCTCCGGGTCCGAGGAGTGGATGGTGCGCCTGCGGCAGGTGCGGGCGCTCACCGGCGGCCTGCTGACCCCGTTCAATGCCTACCTCCTGCATCGCGGTTTGCGCACCCTCCCGGTGCGGGTACACGCCCAGCAGGCGACGGCGGCGGAAGTGGCGACTCGGCTGGCCGGACACCCGGCCCTGGTGCGGGTGCTCTACCCCGGGCTCCCCGGCCAGGACCCGCAGGGACTGATCGGGCGGCAGTGCTCGGGCGCCGGATCGCTCCTCGCCCTGGATCTCGGCGGCTACGCGGCGGCCCTGCGTTTCACCGAGGCGCTCGGCCTGATCACCCACGCCGTGTCGCTCGGCGGCGTCGATTCCCTGGTGCAGCATCCGGCGTCGCTCACCCACCGACCGGTCGCGCCCGACGCCCGGCCCCCCGGCGGGATCGTGCGCATCTCCATTGGGCTGGAGCACGTCGATGACCTCATGGACGACATTCTGACCGCCCTGCTGGTGGCCCGGGTGCCGGTGGGCGCGAGCAACACCTACGGTGCGGCCGGCTAGATCGGCGCAGCAGCCGCGTGACTAGCTGCGGCCGAGGCGGCGGCGCAGCAGGTCGATGCGCATCTGCAGCTGGGTGACGCTGGCCTGGGCGACGGCGGGCCCGCCACAGATGCGCCGCATCTCGGCGTGGATCATGCCGTGCGGTTCATTGGCGAGCTTCGACCACATGCCGACCAGGCTTGACAACAGCGTGCGCTGTTCCTTGAGTGTGCGGTACAGGGGCGGCGGCTCGAGCGGGGCGATTTCACCGGTCACCGGGTCTTTGCGTTTGTCGGTTGACCGTTTGGACTGTCGGGATTGGCGCTGCCGCAGCAGCTCGGAGACCTGCTCGGGCTCGAGCAGACCCGGAATGCCGATGAAGTCGAACTCCTCGTCGGTGCCCGGCTCGGCCAGCTCACCGAATTCGTCACCGTCGAACATGACCATGTCGAAGGTGGCCTGGGAATCGAGGGCCTGCCAGGTGAAATCGTCCAAGCCGAGGTCATCAGACGCTTTCTCCTCCTTGTTGGCCGCGGCGACCATGGCGTCTTCGGGGTTGTACATTCCATCGTCGCCGTCCTCCCGATTGCTGCGGTCGAGGGCATGGTCGCGTTCCAGTTCGAGCGCGTTCGCAAGGCTGAGCAGCCCGGGAACGTTCGGCAGAAAAATGGATGCCGTCTCACCGCGTCGCCGCGCCCGCACGAACCGGCCGATCGCCTGGGCGAAGTACAGCGGCGTGGCCGCGCTCGTCGCATAGACGCCGACGGCGAGGCGCGGAACGTCGACGCCCTCCGACACCATGCGCACAGCGACCATCCAGCGGCGGGTGTTCTTGGAGAACTCGTCGATGCGGTCGCTGGCCTCCTTCTCGTCGGAGAGCACGATGGTGACCGGCTCGCCACAGATGTCCTCGAGGATGACGGCGTAGGCACGTGCGGTGGTCTGGTCGGTGGCGATAACGAGACCACCGGCATCCGGTATGCCGTGCCGCACTTCGGTCAAGCGAGAGTTGGCCGCGCGCAGCACGGACGGAATCCACTGGCCGCTCGGCTCGAGCGCGGTGCGCCAGGCCTGGCTGGTGATGTCCTTGGTGTTGCCCTCGCCGAGCTTCGCTTCCATCTCGTCGCCGGCCCTGGTACGCCACTTCATGTGCCCGGCGTAGACCATGAACATCACCGGACGAACGACGCCGTCGGCCAGGGCGCGGCCGTAGCCGTAGGCGTAGTCGCTCTGCGACATGCGGATGCCGTGTTTATCGGGCAGGTAGCTGACGAACGGGATCGGTGACGTGTCAGAGCGGAACGGGGTACCGGTGAGGGAGAGTCGCCGGGTGGCCGGCCCGAACGCCTCGCGGATGGCGTCGCCCCAGCTGAGGGCGTCTCCCCCGTGGTGGATTTCGTCGAGAATGACGAGGGTGCGGCTGGATTCGGTGAGCTGCTTGTGCAGGGCGGCCCGGGCGGCAACCTGCGCGTAGGTCACGACGACGCCGTGGTAGTGGCTGCCGTAGCTGCGGTCAGCGTTCTTGAACATGGGATCCAGACGGATGCCCGCGCGCGCCGCGGCATCCGCCCACTGGTTCTTGAGATGCTCAGTCGGCGCCACGACGGTGATGCGATCGATGGTGCGCCGGGATCGAAGTTCGGCAGCGAGTCGCAGGGCAAACGTGGTCTTGCCGGCACCCGGCGTGGCTGCGGCCAGAAAATCGCGCGGTTCGTGCACGAAATAGGCTTCCAGTGCTTCGGCCTGCCAGGCGCGCAGCTTGCCTGCGGTGCCCCAGGCCGCGCGTTCGGGGAAGGACGGCGACAGGTGTTCGGCTGCACTCGTTCCCTGTGCGGGACCGAAAACCGATGGAGTATTCACTTCCGACAAATCTACCAAAGCCCACCGACGTTCGCGTCCGCACTCAGGTTCGACGAGCGCGACAATGTTCAGACACAATGGTCTGATGACGAAGCAACAGCATCCATGGTCGCGCTACGTCGCGCTCGGCGATTCATTTACCGAGGGCATCGGCGATCCGGAACAGCAGAGCCCCGGCGGGCACCGAGGCTGGGCCGACCGGGTCGCCGAGATTCTCAGCGACGGCACGGAGGACTTCGCTTACGCCAACCTCGCCGTGCGCGGCAAACTGATTCGGCAGATTGCGGATGAGCAGATCGAGCCGGCTCTGGCGCTGCGCCCCGATCTGATCACCATCTCGGCCGGCGGCAACGACGTGATTCGCCCGGGAACCGACCCGGACGCCATCGCGGCGCGCTGTGACGACGCTATTTCCCGGTTGACCAGCGACGGCGCGACTGTCGTGCTGTTCACCGGCGCCGATGTGGGCTTCTCCCCCGTGTTTCGCAGTATCCGCGGCAAGGTCGCCATCTATAACGAAAACATTCGCGCGGTCGCCACGAAGTACGACTGCATCGTGGCCGACATGTGGCAGCTCACCGAGATTCAGGACCCACGCATGTGGGCACCCGACCGGTTGCACCTGAACGCGCTCGGGCACCACACGGTCGCTCGTATGGTATTGCAGACCCTCAACGTGAAGAATTCTCTTGCACCGAGCGAACCCGAGCCGATGCCGGGCACCACCTGGCGTCAGGCTCGCACGGAAGACCTCGCCTGGGCCAGGGAATACCTCGTTCCGTGGGTGCTGCGCCGGGTGCGCCACCAGTCCTCCGGCGACCACGTGCTGCCCAAGCGGCCCGACGCCGGCCCGTTCACGCTCCCCCCGGTCTGAGCGCCCGGGTCAGCCGGCGGCGAGTTTGCCGGGGTGCCCCATGCGCCAGGCCGGACCGGGATCGGCCAGAGTCTGGTGGAGTTCGAGCGGCACCGATACGGTCGTCGGCGTTGCCCCACCGATCGTGAACGACACCGTACCGACCTCGTCCCCGGCCCGGCCGAGCTGCACATCCTCTGCCGTCACCCCTCCGGTGATCGGCGAGTCCGACCAGACCAGCACGGATGCTGCCCGCTCGGCCACGATGTCGCTCTCGTCACCCCACTGGGTCGTATAACTGCCGAACACGGCGCCTTCCTCGGCGAGGATGACGTCGTGAAAACCGGGTTGCACGCTCTCGATCAGCGCGGCGATCGCCGAGTTGAGTTCGGAGTGCGTGTCACCGCCGAGCACCACCCCGACCAGGGTGACCGTGCTGGTGCCGACGGTGAAGTCGGTTGAGAATAACAGGCAGGCGCCGGCGACATCCGTTGTCCCGGTCTTGATACCGTCGACGCCATCGCGCCCCAGCAGCTTGTTGGTGTTGGTGATGGTTCCGATGACCGGCAAGACCGCCGAGGGGAGGGCCACGATTTCGGCGAGGGCGGGGTGGCCGACGACGAGTTTGCCGATCTCGACGAGGTCGGCCGGGCTGCTCACGCTCGACGTGGACAGGCCGCTGGTGTCGGTCACACTGGTCTGGGTCAGGGCGTTGGCGGCGAGCCAGGTCTTCGCTGCCGCCAGGTAGCCGTCGATCGATCCGAAGGCCCATACCGCGAGGGAGGCCGCGTAATTGTTGGCCGATGGCAGCAGCATCGCTTCGAAGGACTCGCGCTGGGTGAGCACCATTCCGGAGACGACCGGAGCGACCGAGCCGTTCTCGGCGATCACGTCGTAGTAGATGTCCACGTCGGCATCGGTGAACGTGATGTCCGGCCCGGCCTCGCCGGCTTCGAGCGGTTTCGCGTCCAGGATGACGAGGGCGGTGACCATTTTGGTGATGCTCGCGATCGGTACCGTGTCCTGAGCGCCGCTCGAGGCCAGAACGCCCGGGAAGCCGACCGCACCGATGGCGCTCTCGCCAAAAGCCGGCCAGGTCGGGGCAGCTACCGGCTGGGTGAGCGCTGCCGGTTGAACGAGATCGGCTGCGCTCGCCGGTACGGGGGCCAGGTTGGTGGCACCGACGTAGCCGATACCGCCCACGACTACGAGGAGAATGCTGAAGACGGCGAGCCTGCGGCGCCGGAGGAGGACACGCCGGGAGGGAGACATCCGTTCAGCCTAACTTCTTCGCTGGGTGAAACCGGTCCGGTCGCCCCCGGTGTTCACGCACGAACGCGCAGGGCGTAGAGTGCGACCGCGCTTGCCGAGGCGACGTTGAGCGAGTCGACGCCGTGCAGCATGGGAATTGTCACGACCGTGTCGGCGGCGGCCAGCGCGTGCTGGCTGAGCCCGTCGCCCTCGGCGCCGAGGATGATGGCGAGCCGTTCGGGTGTCGTCTCGGCGAACACGTCGAGCGAGACCGCGTTGTCCGCTAGCGCCAGTGCTGCCAGGCGGAAGCCGGCGGCGTGCAGCAGCGGGGTGGCCACGCTCCACTCCGGCAGTCGGGTCCACGGGACCTGCAGCACAGTGCCCATGCTCACGCGCACGCTGCGTCGATACAGTGGATCGGCACAGCGCGGCGTGATCAGCACGGCGTCGGCGCCGAGCCCGGCCACCGAACGAAAGATGGCACCGACGTTGGTGTGGTCGACGATGTCCTCGAGAATCACGATTCGGCGTGCCGTCTTGATCAGTGCTTCGACCGGTTGCAGTGCCGGCCGGTGCATGGCGGCGAGGGCTCCGCGGTGCAGGTTGTAGCCGGTGAGCTGCTCGAGCACGCTGGCCTCACCCACGTAGACGGGCACGTCAGGCCAGTCGGCCAGAAGCCGCTCGGCGTCGGGCATCCACTGTTCCTGAATCAGCAACGACCGTGGTCGGTGTCCGGCGTTCAACGCCCGGGCGATCACCTTGGGTGACTCAGCGATATACAGGCCGCCGGCCGGTTCGAGAACACGCCGGAGGGCGACATCGGTCAAACGCGAATAGTCGGCGAGACCCGGGCTGGACAGGTCGGTGATGCGGGTGATCTGCACGAAGAAGTGCCTTCCGAGATGAGTGGTTGAGCTCAAGCCTGACAGGTGGGTAGTCAAACCGGAAAACAGACGAGTTTAGACTCAAGGGACGGGCAGCTGTTTCTGCTCGCCCTGGTACGAAAGGAGCGCCGATGACCGCCGATTCGGCCCAGCCCAGCGACACGGCTGCGCACGGCACAGCAGCGGACGGCACGGTGTTGGTCGACGCGCTTGAGCCCGCCGACGCCCCCGACACCGCCGCAGCGCTGGCCTCCGCTCTCGCGCTCGATTCGGAACGGGCAGTGGATGCTGTCGCCGCTCTGCTGCGCGGCAAACGCGCCGCCGTTCTCACCGGCGCCGGCCTCAGTACCGATTCCGGAATTCCGGACTATCGCGGCGCGGGCGCACCGACGCGAACCCCGATGAACTTTCAGACCTTCGTCGCCGATGAACGGTCCCGCAAACGCTACTGGGCCGGCAGCCACCTGGGCTGGAGGGTGTTTCACCAGGCCGAACCGAACCTGGGACACCGCTCGCTCGTTCAGCTTGAGAGCGCCGGCGCCATTGCCGGAGTGATCACCCAGAATGTCGACGGCCTGCACACCCGCGCCGGTTCACGCCATGTGGTCGAGTTGCACGGTTCCCTCGACCGGGTGATCTGTCTGGCCTGCGGTCAGGCCTTCGGCCGTGACAGCATCGCGGCGCGGCTGGAAAAGGACAACCCCGTACTCCGCGACCCGGAGAGCATTCGGATCGCTCCCGACGGCGATGCCGATGTGGGGAATATCGACGACTTCGTGGTTCCGGCGTGCACGGTTTGCGGGGGAATGCTCAAGCCGAACGTCGTGTTCTTCGGCGAACTCGTTCCGACGGAAACGTTTCTGGAGGCATCCGCTTTGATCCAGAGCGCTGACGCCCTCATCGTGGCCGGGTCCTCGCTGGCGGTGAATTCCGGCATCCGCTTGGTCGAACAGGCACGCCGGCGCAAGCTGCCGATCATCGTCATCAACCGTGGCGTGACCAAGGGTGACGGGCGTGCCCTGCACAAGCTCGAGGCCGGTACCTCGGAAACCCTCGCCGCACTCGCCGAACGTCTGCTGGGCTGACCGCGCGTGTCTGCCCAGCGAAGTCCCGATCCGTCGGGTGAATCCGCGACGACCACGTTCTCGATCGTGCGGCATGGCCAGACGGACTGGAACCTGCATCACCGCATCCAGGGCAGCACGGATATCCCCCTCAACGCGACCGGGCGAGCCGAGGCCGCTGCTGCTGCCGAGCGGTTGCAGTCGCGGCGCTGGGACGCCATCGTGAGCAGCCCGCTCCTTCGCGCTTCTGAGTCCGCCCACATCATCGCGGCCGAGCTCGGACTGAGCGAACCACTCATCGTTCCCGCCCTCACCGAACGCCACCACGGGGCCATCGAAGGGCTCACCTTCGCCGAGCGTCAGCATCGCTTTCCCGATGGTGTCGTTGTTCCGGGATTAGAGACTCGGCGCGATGTCGTTGATCGGGTGCTCGCCGCCCTCGCAACCCTGGCGGCCGGGCGAGCCGGGCAGCGTGTGCTCGTGCTCAGCCACGGCGGCATCATCGGCACGCTGTTGCGCCATGTCACCGAGGGTGAGCGACCCCGGCACGGCGAATTCATCGCGAACGGGTCCGTGCACGATTTTCGGTGGCAGAACGACCAGCTGCTGCTGACCCACTTCGACGCGACCACCCGGTCTCCCGGCGACCGCGGTGAGTCCGCAGCCTCCCCGGTGCTCTGACCTGTTCCTAACCGCACGGATGCCACGTGTCACGCTGGACTTGCGCCAGTGCGCGGGAGAACAGGTCTGGCCACAACTCCAGCGCTACGCGAGACGCTCGACCTGCGCCGCTGCGCGCGGGTTGCGCCTCCCGCGCAACTGCGCAGCTCCCGCGCGGCGTGAAATGCAGCTACGGAGTAGTCGGAACGGTTCCCTCGAGCACGTCGAGCAGGGTACGGGCCGACGCCGCCCAGGTAAAGCGGGCCGCCTGTTCGATCGACAGCGCGGAGCGCGTTGCCCACTCCCCCGGCTCCGCGAGATTCCGAACGGCCGCAGTAATGGCATCGGCACTGCGCGGGTCGAAGTACAGCGCCGCGTCGCCGCCGATCTCGCGAAAGATCGGAATGTCACTGACCACGACGGGGATACCCAAACTCATCGCCTCGACCAGGGGAATACCGAAGCCCTCATCGAGCGACGCGGTGACGAGGGCGGTAGCCGAGCGCACCAGGGCGTGGTAATCCTCATCGGTCACCCCGTCGTGAAAGAGCAGCCGGGCTTGCGGAGCCAGGCGGGTCAGCCGGTTTCGCTCGGTCGCCGACACCCGGCTGAGCAGGTGCAGTTCGTACTCGGGCAGGTCGGCCAGGGCCAGCACGAGAGTGTCGAGGTTCTTGTACGGCATGAAGGAGCCCATATAGATCAGGCGGGTGGTTTCCGCGATGCTCCGATGACTCGGGATGCCCGGAACGGTGTCGGCGGCGTTCGGCACCACGGTGACCGGACGCCGGGTGAGATGGTGCTCATTGATCAGTGAACGGGTGGTCTCGGACACCGTCACGATGCCGTCGGCGCCGTTCAGCAGCATCCGTTGTGGCCACCAGGAGAGGTGGTAGACCCGCCAGAGCAGCCTGATAAACGGCGACAGGTCACGCGGGGGCGTGCGATTGCGATAGTAGATAAGGTCGTGCACGGTCAGGAATAACCGGTACTTGCGGCCCCAGGAACCCATAGTCTGCATCGGGCTGAACACGACGTCGGGCTTCAGCCGGTTGACCGACAGCGCGACGAGTGGTTCGAGCAGGCTGGTCGGGGCGCGCACCAGCTGCCACGGCAGCGCAGGCAACATGTCGAGTTGACGATGGTCGCTGATGAGCATCATGAGCGGATGCAGGCGGCCCAGTTCGGTCACAAGCCCCGCCGTGTAGCGGCTGATGCCGTCGTGGTGGTCGAAGCGAACGTAACGGCAGTCGACGACAATTCTCATAGCGCCAGCTCCTCAGCCATGAATTTCCGGATGAACAGTGCGGCCGGTTGTGGCTGTTCGTAGTGGATGAGGTGCCCGACGTTGTTGATAACCCGCAACCTGGCATTGGGAAAGAGCGTCTGCAGTCGATATTGCGCCGCGAGTGGCGTGATGTCGTCCTTGTCGGCCGCGATCAGCAGCGTCGGCTGAAGGATGCGGGCAGCGAACTCGCTCACGTCGTGACTGACCGAGGCCGTGAACGCATTCATGACGACCCGGCGGTTGGCAAAGGCACTGAAATAGCGGTCGTGCTGATTGTGGATCCAGCGACGCAGAGCCGGATCGTGCGTCTTGGCCATGCTGACACTCATGATGCGCACGATGGCACGGTTCTGCAAGAGCGCGTAGCCCCAGCGCTCCGGCAATTTCGCCGCTGCCCAGTAGTAGAACACAGCAAGCCGGGTCAGCACTCCGCGCGGCCCCGACAGGGCCGGCGCGGCGATCGGATTGACCAGGATGATCTCGTCGGCGGTCAGCCCCGCTGCGGCTGCCGCCGCGACCACAATCGAACCGAAAGAATGGCCCAGTACCACTAGCCGCCCGGTCGGGGCGAGCACGCCGAGGAATTCCTCGAGCCAGCGGGCGTACGCCGCGAGGGAATGAACCCCGTCGTGGAGCGGGGCCGAGTCGCCGAAACCCGGCAGGTCGGGTGCCAGGATGCGCAGCGCCGGCGAGTGTGGGTCGCCGCTGAGCAACTCGGCCACGACCAGCTGCAGACCGTGGTGGTCGCCACGAAAGCCATGCACCAGCACGAGCGTTGTGGGCGCGGTGGGGTCGCCGTAGTCCCAGTACCGCGTGTCACTGCTCTGCCCGTCGGTGCCGGGAACGGATGCGGTGCGCGCGAGTACCGGGAGGCTCTGCAGAAGCTTGTCGTAGGGAGAAGAAACGATCATCGGCCCTAGTTTAGGCGCGTGACTTACGCAAGGCTGGACGTGCACCGGGATGGTCGATCTAGACTCTAGCCACCACTTGCATCGAGAGAGCCCTTTGCCGGGACGGAAGGAAAGCCGTGAGCTTTACCGCACCCATTCAGTTGCCCGGTTTGGCCCTCGATCCGCGGTGGTATCGCCGCGCCGTCTTCTACGAGGTGATGGTGCGTTCGTTTGTCGACAGCAATGCCGACGGCTCCGGCGATCTGTCCGGCCTGGTGTCGAAGCTTGATTACCTGCAATGGCTGGGAATCGACGCCCTGTGGATTCCGCCGTTCTTCAATTCCCCGCTGAAAGACGGCGGCTACGACGTTTCCGATTACCGAACCATTCTTCCGGAATTCGGCACCCTCGAGGAGTTCAAGGACCTCGTCACCAAAGCGCACGAACGCAATATGCGCATCGTGATCGATTTTCCGCTCAATCACACCTCCGACCAGCACGAGTGGTTTCAGCAGTCCCGCGAGGATCCCGACGGGCCGTACGGGGACTTCTACGTCTGGAGCGACACCGACGAGCGGTACCCGAATATTCGCATCATCTTCACCGACACTGAAGAATCGAACTGGGCCTTCGATCCGGTGCGGCGCCAGTTCTTCTTCCACCGGTTCTTCTCGCACCAGCCCGACCTCAACTTCGAACTCCCGGCCGTGCAGGATGCCATCTTCGATGTCATTCGCTTCTGGCTCGATCTCGGTGTCGACGGCTTTCGGCTGGACGCGATCCCGTACCTGTTTGAATCCGAGGAGGGCAACGGCGAGGGCGAACCGCCGACGCACGAATTCGTCAAGCGGCTCCGCGCCATGGTCGATCGTGAATATCCCGGCCGGGTCATGATCGCCGAGGCCAATCAGTGGCCGCGCGAAGTCGCCGCTTTCTTCGGCACCGAGGACGAACCGGAATGCCATATGGCGTTCGACTTTCCGGTGATGCCGCGCATCTTCTATTCCCTGCGCTCGCAGCAGGCCAACGAACTCGTGCGGGTGCTCTCCGAGACCACCGACATTCCCGACGGCGCCGGCTGGGGCGTGTTTCTCCGCAACCACGACGAGCTCACCCTTGAAATGGTCAGCGAGGAATACCGGCAGGCCATGTACGGCTGGTACGCCTACGACCCACGGATGCGCGCCAATATCGGCATTCGCAGGCGGCTGGCACCGTTGCTCGACAACTCGCGCGCCGAACTGGAGCTCGCCCATGCCCTGTTGTTCGCCCTACCCGGCAGCCCGTTTCTGTACTACGGCGACGAGATCGGCATGGGCGACAACATCTGGCTTCCCGACCGGGACAGTTCCCGTACACCGATGCAGTGGACCCCCGACCGCAACGCCGGCTTTTCCGATGCCGACCCGGGCAAACTGTTCCTGCCAATCGTGCAGTCTCTCGTCTACAACTTCACGCAGACCAACGTGGAATCCCAGCTGGCCCAGTCCGGTTCGCTGCTGCACTGGATTCGCAATGTCATCCACGTGCGCAAGGCCCATCCCACCTTTGGACTCGGCAAGATTCGTGTTCTCAAGACCACCCACGAATCGGTCCTCGTGTTCACCCGCAGCTACGCCGGCTCGGGCTCCATGTTCGGCGACCAGCCGGAAACGGTGATGTGCGTGTTCAGCTTCTCGCACAACCCGGTCGCCTTTACCATCGAGGATGTCGACATGGCCGGGACCCGGCTGTACGACCTGTTCGGCGGTGCGGTGTTTCCCAGCTTCAACGAGGAAGGTTCGCTCACACTCACCCTCGGCGCCCAGAGCTTCTATTGGTTGCACTGCGGCTGAGGGCGTGGGTCATTCGGCACCGTGACGAACTTCGCGTGAACTGTCATTGTCGCGCTCGCGCGCGCGACGTAGGCTTGGGATAAGCAATCTGTCGCAAACGCTCTGGAGGCCGGTCGTGGCTGAATGGTCTAGTTCAGAAGGCGGAGTCGAGGACACAGCCCTGTGCGCGAATTTTCTTGACCTTTTACCCGTGAATGGTGCTGCTGTCTCTGTTTTCGGCGGTGCGGTGCCCGAATCGATCGTGTGTGCCACCGATCGCCTCGCTGCTCGCCTCGACGAGCTGCAGTTCGATCTCGGGGAAGGTCCCCGTTGGGAGGCGGCTCGCACCCGGCTGCCCGTTTTGGAGCCTCGAGTACGTGAGGCGGAGCATCCGCTGTGGCCGGTTTTTCACACCGCGCTGATGGAGACGACGGTCGAGGCCCTGTACGTTTTCCCGCTCACTCTCGGAGCGCTCAACGTCGGTATCGTCGAGCTGTACAGCACGACAGCAGGAGTACTGGATCGCGCGGACCGCGCCAAGGCGCTGGTCCTGGCCACCGAGACCGCCTGGAACCTGCTCGACCACTTGCTGCGGGTGCAGTCGGCCGAAGCAGGCGAAACTTCCGTGACGTCAACGGCATCCCAGGCCTCCACGGGGTCGCCCCTGTCGCGACGGGAAATTCATCAGGCCACCGGCATGGTGCTGGTGCAGATGAACGTCACACCGACGGATGCCCTGTTGCTGCTTCGCGCGCACGCCTTCGCCCACGGAACAACGGTGCGCTCCGTCGCGGGAGACGTGGTCGCAAGGCGGTTGCAATTCAGCCAGGAATCTGACTAGGTAAAAACTGACGACATACCACAAAAGGTCATAGGATTTCTTCATGGTCACTATGAATCGCGCCTCACTGGTGAGCGCCGCCTTCGTGAAGTTGACGGACACCCTCGTGGGCGAATATGACGTTCTCGAAGTACTGCACACACTGGTCGAGGAGTGCGTAGAACTGCTCGACGCGACCGCGGCCGGGCTCCTGCTCGCCGATCCGAGCGGGGAACTCCAAGTCGTTGCCTCCACGAGCGAGGAAAGCTATCTCGTCGAGGTTCTCCAACAGCAAGCTGGCGCCGGTCCCTGTGTGGACTGCTATCTCACCGGCAAGGTCGTCACCCTCGGTGACATCGCCGCCTTCAGCAAGACGTACCCGGATTTCGTGGCTGCCGCGCTGTCGCAGGGGTTTCATTCGGTGCATGCCATTCCGATGCGGGTACGAAACCGGACCATCGGCGCCCTCAACCTGTTCCGCGAGGTCACCGGCGACGTCACCCCCGAGGACGCCGCGATCGGGCAGGCCATGGCCGATGTCGCGACCATCAGCATCCTGCAGGAACGCACGGTGCGCGAGGACGCCGTCGTCAACGAGCAATTGATGGGGGCGCTAAACAGTCGCATTTTGATTGAGCAGGCCAAGGGCGTCATCGCGCAGATCAGCACGGTTGACATGGACGAAGCCTTCAAGCGTCTCCGAGCGGATGCTCGGGCCCGCAACCAGACAATGCGTGAGAGCGCTGAGAACGTCATCAATCGGCGTATTCAACTCTGATTTCGCGCGCGGGACCCCGCCGTTCCTCACAGCACGGCCCGCACCGTTGGGTGGCGCGGAAGAGTGTCGGTGGTCGCCCCTAGGGTGGAAGTATGAGCACCTGGAGCGATCACCTCGCCGTATTCGACCTTGAAACCACCGGAATCGACGTGGAAACCTGCCGCATCGTGTCGGCCACCGTCGCCGTTCTCGACGCGAGCGGTACCGCCGTGGAACGCATCGATTGGCTGGTCGATCCGGGCATTGACATTCCGGCCGGAGCGACCAGCGTTCACGGCATCACGACAGAGCAGGCCGTAGAGCACGGTCGGGTCGCCGCGGAGGCTGTAGCCGAGATCGTCACAGCCCTGCGCGGGCATCTGAGCGACGGCCTGCCCATCGTGGCCTACAACGCCCCCTACGACCTCACCCTGCTCGATCGTGAAGCCCTGCGCTACGGCATCGTCCCGCTGGACTCCCCCAGTCCCGTCGTCGATCCCCTGGTCATCGACAAGGCCGTCGATAAGTATCGCAAGGGCAAGCGCACCCTCGAGGTCACCAGCGCGTTCTATGGTGTCTCACTGGACGATGCCCATGATGCCGGAGCCGATGCGATCGCCGCCGGTCGTGTCGCCCAGGCCATTCACCGGGCCCACGAGGGTGCTCTGCCCGCCACTCTCGACGAGATGCACGCGCTGCAGGTCACTTGGTACCGCCAGCAGGCCGAAAGTTTTCAGGAGTACATGCGGCGCGGTCGCGACCCCGAATTTCTAGCGGACACCGCCTGGCCCCAGCGCTGACGCAGATCGGAACAGACACAAAAAAGCGACCAGCCTGGGCTGGTCGCTTTTCTTGCAGTACCTGGTGCTTGCAGTACCTGGTGCTATTTGCCGAAGCCCTTGTAGCGCGAGTTGAACTTCTCCACGCGGCCGGCGGAGTCCATGATGCGCTGCTTGCCCGTGTAGAACGGGTGAGACTCGGAGGAGATTTCCACGTCGATGACCGGGTACGTGGTTCCGTCTTCCCACTCGATGGTCTTCTTGCTGGAGACCGTCGAACGGGTCAGGAAGGTCGCGCCGGAGGCGAGGTCGCGGAACACGACCGAAGCGTACTCGGGGTGGATGTCAGACTTCATGAAGATTTCCTTTTGCACTTCTGGTGAACAGACTTGTAACTGGTCACAGTGCTGTTCGATTGTTGGGCCCCGCCGTCTGGGACGACGACAAGCTGGTTGGCCAGATGGCCAGCCACTTACTTTAGCAGAAAGAGCGCGTGATCGACCGCCTTTGCCGGGAGTCTGAGCTCAGACCGCACGCGCAGAGTAGCGGCCGTCGGTCTCGGACAGTTCGACCGCGAGGCCGAAAGTCTCGGTCAGGGCTTCGGCGGTCAGCGCTTCGGCAATAGGCCCGGCTGAGACGACCTTGCCGCCCGACAGCAACAGCACGTGGGTAAATCCGAGCGGAATCTCTTCGACGTGGTGGGTGACCATGATGATGGCCGGGGAGTTGGGTTCCTGGGCAAAACCGCTGAGCAGCTGAAGAAGCGATTCCCGGGCGCCGAGATCGAGGCTCGCAGCGGGCTCGTCCAGCAAAAGAATTTCGGGGTCGGTCATGACCGAGCGGGCAATCTGCACCCGCTTCTGCTCGCCGTCACTCAGCGTGCCGAACTTGCGGTCAGCGAGGTGGTCGAGATTCCACTCCTGCAGCACGCGCTGGGCACGTCGCTCGTCGATGGTTTCGTATTCCTCGTTCCACCGGCCGGTGACCGAATAGGCCGCCGTCATGACAACGTCGAGGACCTTTTCTTGGACCGGGACCTTGCGCGCCATGGCGGTCGAGGCGAACCCGATGCGGGGCCGCAGCTCGAAGACATCCGTTCCACCGAGCGTCTCATCGAGCACTTCGGCCTGACCGGTCGACGGGTGCATGAAAGCCGCGGCGATCTGCAGCAACGTGGTCTTGCCGGCTCCGTTCGGGCCGAGAATGACCCACCGTTGGTCGTCATCGACGCTCCAATTCACTGAGTCGAGGATGATGGTGCCACCCCGGACGACCGAGACGTCGGTGAAATGCAGAACGTTGACCATACAGCCATGTTATCGGGCGGGGCCAGTGCAGAAAGACGTCGGGCCCGCCCCAATGGCGAGCCCGACCCCCCTACGGCCCGTCAGAGCAGCGAGGCGTAGATCTCCCGAGTGCGGGTGGCGATCTGGCTCCAGCCAAATTCCCGCTCGGCGCGCAGACGACCGGCGCGTCCCATTTCGGCGGCGCGGGCCGGGTCGCTCACAACTTCGGTGAGTGTTCGGGCGAGGTCGGCGACGAACTGATCGGGGTGCAGCGGGGTGCCGGTGCCGTCGGTGAGCTGCTCGATCGGTACCAGCCGCCCGGTCTGGCCGTCGGCGACGACCTCGGGGATACCGCCGGTTGCGGTACCGACGACTGCGAGTGAGCAGGCCATGGCTTCGAGGTTGACGATTCCGAGGGGTTCGTAGATGGACGGGCAAACGAAGACCGTGCCGTGGGTGAGTACCGCAGCAAGCTCGGGCTGGGCGAGGAGCCGGTTGATCCAGACCACACCGGACCGCTCGCGTTGCAGGGCCTCGACACCAGCCGACACTTCAGCCAGGATCCCCGGGGTGTCGGGCGCACCGGCGCACAGCACGAGCTGCACCTCGGGCGGCAGCAGGGCGGCGGCGCGCAAGAGGTAGGGCAGCCCTTTCTGCCGGGTGATGCGACCGACGAAGACAACGGATGGCCGGTTAGGGTCAATCCCCAGGCTCCGCACAAAATCTTCGTTCGGGGTCGGTTTCCAACGCTCGAGGTCGATGCCGTTGTAGACGGTGTGCACCCGTCTCGCATCGAGTGCCGGATAGCTACGTAGGATGTCGCGACGCATGCCGTCGCTGACGGCGATGACGGCATCCGCTGCTTCAAAGGCTGTTTTTTCGATCCAGCTCGACACTCGGTAGCCGCCGCCGAGTTGCTCCGCTTTCCACGGGCGCAGCGGTTCAAGACTGTGGGCGGTGACGACGTGCGGAATACCGTGCAGCATCTTCGCGAGGTGTCCGGCCGCATTGGCGTACCAGGTGTGAGAGTGCACCAGATCGGCTCCAGCGGCGTCCTGGGCCATTTGCAGGTCGACGCCGAGGGTACTCAGGGTGGCGTTGGCGTCTACCAGCTGCGCGGGTACCGCATAGGCAAAGGTGTCGATATCCGAGCGCGGCGCGCCAAAGCACCGCACCGACACGGCAATGTCTTCACGGAGCGCTCGCACGAGCTCTGTGACGTGCACGCCCGCTCCCCCGTAGATCTCCGGGGGGTATTCCTTGGTCATCAGATCCACTCGCATGGAGCAAAGGTAGCGCAGCCGGGCCCGACCCACACCCCGCGGTGCTAGTCGACCTGCCCGGTTGGCCCTACTCTGTACACATGAAGGCCAAGAAGATCTTTGGAATCGTTCTCGCCGGTGGCGAGGGAAAACGGCTAATGCCGCTGACCGAGGACCGGGCCAAGCCCGCCGTCCCCTTTGGCGGGCATTACCGCCTGGTGGACTTTGCCCTGTCCAATCTGATCAATTCCGGCGTCACCCAGATCGTAGTGTTGACCCAGTACAAGTCACACAGCCTCGACCGCCACGTCTCCCAGACCTGGCACGTCTCCGGCGGGTTGTTCAACTCGTACATAGCCTCCGTGCCGGCGCAGCAGCGCCTTGGCAAACGCTGGTTCAGCGGATCGGCCGATGCCATTTTGCAGAGCCTGAACCTCATTCATGATGAAAAACCCGACATCGTCGTCGTCGTCGGTGCCGATCACGTCTACCGCATGGACTTCAGTCAGATGATCGACGCCCACATCGCGTCGGGATTGGCAGCCACGGTCGCCGCCATTCGCCAGCCGATCGGCCTGGCCGACCAGTTCGGCGTCATCGAAGTGGATGCCGCCACTCCCGATCGCATCCTGGACTTTCGCGAGAAGCCCAAGGACGCCGTCGGGCTCGCCGACGCCCCGCACGAAGTGTTCGCTTCGATGGGCAACTATGTCTTCAACACCGATGCCTTGATCGAGGCGGTGCTGCGCGATGGTGAGCGTACCGACTCGAGTCACGACATGGGCGGCGATATCATTCCCGATTTCGTTTCTCGCGGGGATGCCGGCGTGTACGATCTGCAGCGCAATGAGGTCCCCGGTTCCACCGATCGCGACCGGTACTATTGGCGCGATGTCGGAACCATTGATTCGTTCTTCGAAGCCCACCAGGACCTCATCTCGGCCCTTCCGGTATTCAACCTGTATAACCAGCAGTGGCCGATCTTCAGCATGCAGCTGAACTCTCCGCCGGCGAAATTCGTCCGCGACGGACGGGGCGCCCTCGGCACCATGATCGACTCGATCGTCTCCCTCGGCTGCGTCATCTCGGGCGCACACATCGAGCGCAGCGTTCTCGGCCCGTGGACCTCGATCGGTTCGGCCTGCGAAGTCGTCGACTCCATCGTGTTCGACCGCGTGCAGATCCGCCCGGGAGCGATCGTGCGCCGGGCAATCCTCGACAAGGAAGTCATCGTCGAGCCCGGTGCCACGGTCGGTGTCGATCGCGATCGTGACCTGGCACGCGGCTTCAGCGTGACCGAATCCGGCATCACCGTCGTCGGTAAGGGCGTGCTCGTTACTCCGTGATCCTTAGCTCCGCATCAACTTTTCTGGTCGTGCTCGACGCCGACTCCACCCTGATCCAGGACGAAGTGATCGAACTGCTGGCGGATGCCGCCGGCTCACGTGAACTCGTCGCCGACGTCACCGAGCGCGCGATGCGCGGCGAACTCGACTTCGCCGACAGCCTACGCGAACGGGTTTTGACCCTGGCGGGGCTTCCGGACACCGTTTTCGCCGAGGTGGGGCGGCGCATCCGCCCGACCGAGGGAGTGCACGAACTGATCGCCGGCATTCACGCCGCCGGGGGCGTCGTGGGGGTGGTCTCCGGCGGTTTTCATGAGCTGCTCGACCCGCTCGCGGCCGACCTGGGCCTGGACCACTGGCGGGCCAACCGACTCGAAGTGGAAGGCGGCTACCTGACCGGACGGGTGCTCGGCCCGATCATCGACGCCGAGGCGAAAGCCGTCGCCCTGCGTGAATGGGCCGCCCAGCGCCGCATCATTCTGTCGCAGACGATCGCCGTCGGCGACGGCGCGAACGACCTGCGAATGATGGACGCGGCCGGACTCGCCGTCGCGTTCAATGCCAAGCCGCGGGTGAAGCGTGAGGCCGACCTCGTAATCGAGAACTGCAATCTCAGCCAGGTACTGCCGCTGCTCGGTCTGCGCGGCTGACGCGACCCCCGCCGTGCACGGGCTGGGCCTAGTGGCCCATGCCCAGGCCGCCATCCACAGGAATGACGGCACCCGAAATGTACGCGGCGTCATCGCCGGCCAGCCAGGTGACGACGCGAGCGACTTCTAACGGAGTGGCAAAACGGCCGGCCGGAATATTGCGCTTGTAGTCGGCCTGCTGTGCTTCGGGCAGGGCGGCGGTCATGTCGGTCTCGATGAAACCGGGAGCGACGACGTTGGCCGTGATCCCACGGGCACCGAGCTCTCGGGTGACCGAGCGGGCCAGGCCAACCAGGCCGCTCTTCGACGCCGAGTAGTTCACCTGCCCGGCAGAGCCATAGAGACCGACAACGCTCGAGATGAGAACGATGCGTCCGAAGCGAGCCTTCAGCATCCCCTTGCTGGCACGCTTGACGACGCGGAATGCGCCGCTGAGGTTGGTGTCGATGACCGAGGTGAAGTCATCCTCCGACATGCGCATGAGCAGGGTGTCGCGGGTGATCCCGGCGTTGGCCACGACGACCTCGACCGGGCCGTAGGTCGCTTCGATCTGGGTGAACGCGGCATCGATCGACGCGGCATCCGTTACGTCGGCACGTACGGTGAGGCTGCCGGCCGGTCCGTGCCCGGACCGCGAAGTGACGGCCACGCGGTGTCCCTGGGCGAGGAATTCTTCCGCGATGGCAAATCCGATGCCGCGGTTGCCGCCGGTGACGAGCACTGTTCGAGCCGTTGTCATGAAGTTCCAAGTCTGTTGATTGCTGTGATGTGGGGGTTGCAGGGTGCAACACTACGAAATACCCGGCAGATTCAAGTTTAAGGCGTGCGACAATCCGGCCGTACAGACGTAGGCTTATTGAGGTGGATTTTCCCCCAGTGAAGAAACCGACGACGAACCCGATGGACCTATGAAGCAGCAGTCGATCACCTCGCTCCCCGCCTCCCCGGAGGTCGAACGACGCAACCGGATGATCAAATATTCCATTGCAATGGGCGTGCGTGTCATTTGCATTGTGCTGATGCTTTTTGTGCAGGGCTGGTGGCTGGTGATCTGCGCACTCGGTGCCATTCTTCTTCCGTACTTCGCCGTCGTGGTCGCGAACGTGAAGATTGCGCCCCGCGGAGCCGAAGTATTGCGGCCTGGTGGCGTCGAGATCTATACCGGCACCGACACCCGTTCCTCCGACGACGAGGTCAAGTGAGTGCTCGCGCGGCTGCTTCACCCGGCCCCATGATCGGGCTGGGCGCGCCCCTGCAATCCTCAACCTGCTCGCGGGCCGACTGTCGCAATACGGGAACGTGGCGGCTGGACTGGCGCAACCCGCGCATCCACTCGAGCGATCGGGTCAAAACCTGGCTGGCCTGCGATGAGCACGTCGACTACCTGCGGGAATTTCTGGCCGCGCGCGATTTTCCCCTCACTGTGAGCCCGTTTGACACCTCACCAGAGCCCGCCGGAGATGCGCGATGACGGGCTGGAAGTTCGCCTTCAGCCGCCGCTGGGCCGGGTATCTCGCGCTCACCATACTCTTTGCGGCGGTGTGTTCCGGCCTCGGCGCGTGGCAGCTTGCCCGGCGCGACGAGGCCCTCACCGAACTGTTCAAGATCGACTCCAACTTCGACTCAAACCCGGTCCCAGTCACCGAGGCGCTGCCCGAACTGACCGCCTTTGACGAATCCCAAAAGTGGATGCCGGTGGAACTGAAAGGCATTTACCTCACCGCCGACGAGATGCTCGCGCGCAACCGCCCGCTCAACGTCAATCCGGGCTTTGAGGTGCTGACCCCACTGCTGCTCACCGACGGCACCATCTTCATCGTCGACCGCGGCTGGCTGCCCACCGGGCAGGAACAGGACGCACCCGACACGGTGCCGGCTCCGCCGAGCGGAACGGTGACCGTTGTCGCCCGGCTCAAGGCCAGCGAACCCGACCTCCCAGGCCGTACCGCCAACGGCGACCAGGTCGCGACGATCAATCTCACCACCATTGCCGCGCGGCTCGACCAGCCCACCTATACCGGCGCTTATGGCCTGATGGACACCGAGAGCCCGGCCGCTACCGAGAAGCGCCCGGCCGCCGTCGTGAAGCCGATCCGCGACGAAGGCCCGCACCTCTCGTATGCGTTCCAGTGGTTCGTTTTCGGCCTCCTCGCCTTCATCGGCCTCGGTTGGGCGCTGCGCGAGGAATATCGCAGTGTGAACGCCGAAGATCCCGACGAACGCGAACGCGCCGATGAGCGTGCCCGCAAACGGGCGGCGAAACCGCGCAATGACGCCGAGATCGAGGATGAGCTGCTCGACCGGCAGCTGACCTAGAGCACTTCAGGCGACTGCACGGTCGTGCTGCCGGGCCTCGATCGGCTCATCGAGGAGTGCACGGTAGACCCGGACCAGAGACGCTGCCGAGCGAGTCCAGTCCAGCCGAAGCGCATGCTCGCGAGCGGCCTGGGCCAGTTCGCCCGCCCGCGTCGGGTCGGTTAGGATCTGCGCCATCGCATCGGCCCAAACCTGCGGATCGCGGGAGTCCAGAACGAGTCCGGTGATTCCGTCGACGACCGCCTCGCGCAATCCCCCGGCCGCCGAAGCAACGACCGGTACGCCGCTCGCGGCCGCTTCCAGTGCCACCAGACCGTAGGTCTCCGAGTGCGACGGTACGAGCACCAGGCGGGCACCGCGAAACAGTTCTGCCAGGTTCGCGTGGGACTGTGCACCGACAAATCGAATGTCGGACAGGCCGGCCCCTTCAGCGAGCTGGTGGAGCTCCTCAACGTAACCGGCATAGTCGACCGAGGCATCGCCGGCAATTACCAGCTCGGGTCGGCGGTCCTGTGGAAGCGCTGCGATGGCGTGAATGGCCAGATCAAGGCCTTTCAGCGGCTGTAGCCGTGCCGCGACGACGACGTAGCCATCGGTGGTCGCACTGGCCGGTGGCTGGCGAAGACGCGCTGGTGAAAACAGCCGGCTGTCCACTCCCGGGAGCACAGTGCTGGTTCGGTTAGCCCGGCCCCCGAGCCGCACGGAAATCGTAGCGGCCTCGGCCGCACTGATCGCGACCAGGGAATCCGATTCGCGAGCGAGCCAGGCCTCGCCGAGCATCCGTCCCGGCGATTCGGCTCGTTCGCCGGCCGACAGCGGGCTACCGTCCTCGGCGGCGATGCTGTGAAAGCTTTGCACGTGCGGAATGCCCCAGGTTCGCGCGACCGGCAGCGCGGCCATGCCGGAGAACCAGTGATGCGAGTGGATGATGTCGTACGGTTCGAGGGCGGCCAGTTCGGCCGAGAAATCACCGATGAACGCTTCGTGCTCGCCCTTGCTCACCGAAACGGCCGGGCCAGCATCGAGAAACTGCAGGGTCACGCGCGGCGCAAGCCGCTGCCGGTGGGGCTGCGCGGCGGACGACCGTCGGGTGAGGATAGTCACCGTGTGACCGAGCGCTCCGAGAGCCTCGGCCTGGTGACGCACCACCACGTTCATTCCGCCGGCGTCGCCCGCGCCCGGATCGGTACCCGGCGAGGTGTGCAGGCAGACCAGCGCGATGCACAATGGTTTTTCGAGCGGGAACACGCACGGGTCCTTTTCTTCAGGCGAACCGGCACCACCCATGCCGAATCAGTGTGGGTGGTTAGGACAGCTCGATCAGGTCGAGGTAGTCCTTGTTCCAGTGGTCCTCCGTGCCCTCGGGCATGATCAGCACGCGCTCGGGGTTGAGAGCCTGTACGGCACCCTCATCGTGGCTGACCAGAACGACGGCGCCGGCATAGTGCGCGAGGGCGTCGAGGATCTCTTCGCGGCTGGCCGGGTCGAGGTTGTTAGTGGGCTCGTCGAGCAGCAGCACGTTGGCGCCGGAGACCACGATCATGGCCAGGGCCAGTCGGGTCTTCTCGCCACCGGACAGCACACCGGCGGGCTTGTTGGAGTCGTCACCGGTGAACAGGAACGAACCGAGTACCCGGCGGGCTTCCATCTCGGTGATGCTGGGCGAGGACGAGACCATGTTCTCCAGCACGCTGCGCTTGACGTCGATGGTCTCGTGTTCCTGCGCGTAGTAGCCGATGCGCAGGCCGTGGCCGGGTTCGATCGAGCCAGTATCGGACTCGTCGACACCGGCGAGCATGCGCAGCAGCGTGGTCTTGCCTGCACCGTTGAGGCCGAGGATGACCACCTTGGAGCCACGGTCGATCGCGAGGTCGACGGCCGTGAAGATCTCGAGCGAACCATAGCTTTTCGACAGGTCCTTGGCCATGAGCGGTGTACGACCACAGGGTGCCGGCTCTGGAAAGCGCAGCTTGGCGACGCGTTCGACGGCACGCACGGCGTCCAGCCCGGAAAGGAGCTTCTCGGCGCGCGCCACCATCTGGTGGGCGGCGGCGGCCTTGCTGGCCTTTGCGCCGAACTTAGCGGCCTGAAGTTGCAGGGTCGAGGCCTTCTTCTCCGCGTTGGAGCGTTCCTTCTTGCGACGGTCGGCATCCGCTGAGCGCTGGAGCAGGTAGTTCTTCCAGTTCATGTTGTAGATGTCAATCATCATGCGGTTGGCATCGAGGTAGAACACTCGGTTGACCGTTTCGCCGACGAGCTCGATGTCGTGGCTGATGATGATGCAGCCGCCCTTGTAGTTCTTGACGAATTCGCGCAGCCAGGCCACCGAGTCGGCGTCGAGGTGGTTGGTCGGTTCGTCGAGGATCATCATCTCGGCGGCCGAGAACAGAATGCGGGCGAGCTCAATACGACGACGCTGACCACCAGAGAGAGTGCTGAGGGCCTGGTCGAGAATGTGGTCCGGCAGTTTCAAGTTGCTGGCGATCGAGGCGGCTTCGGCCTCAGCGGAGTAGCCGCCCAGTCCGTTGAACTCGTCGGTCAGCCGACCATACTTCTTCATGGCGGCTGCGGCGATCTTGGGATCGGGGTCGGCCATGGCCATGCTGGACTCGTGCATGCCGAGGGCGATGGTACCGAGGCCACGGGCATCCAGAATTCGGGTGCGGGCGAGCATGGACGGGTCGCCGGCGCGCGGGTCCTGGGGCAGGTAGCCGATCTCCCCCGAGTGACTGATCGAACCCTTGGTCGGGTTCGTCTCCCCCGCGAGCGTCTTCGTCAGGGTCGTCTTTCCGGCGCCGTTACGGCCGACGAGGCCGATCTTGTCGCCGCTCGCGACGCGGAAGTTGACGCCCTCCATGAGCACGCGGGCTCCAACGCGGATTTCGAGATCTTGCACGTTGAGCACAGCAATAGTCCATTCGAAGTGTTTGTACGGGTGTGAAGTGTGAGTTGGCCGAAGCGGTCCAACTCACTAGTATATTTGCCTTCAGGCTGTGCTCGGCACACGGGCGCCTACAGCAGGGCAGCCAGGAGCGATTTTTCCAGCCAGTTCAGGTAGGCCTCGGTCGACCAGCCGAGCGACAGAACGAGCGAGCGATAAGTGTGCGGATGGGCCAGCGCCCACATCGTCGCCGCGGCTTCGTGATCGCTCAGCCCTCCTCGCAGGCCGCGCTTCTCGCGCAGTGCTGCCGCCACCTCGCCGAAGCCGTGCAGCCGTGCAGCATCGCGCTTCTGCTCGAATTCCCCCACATCCGGATCGACCACGGCAGCTTCGCTGACGATGCGCAGAATGCCCGAGGTGCGCTCATTCACGAGTGCGCTCGACCGCGCCAGAATACGGATGACCTCGGTCGCGGTACGCGCTTCGGCCATGCGTTCCCGGGTCGCTCCCGACAGCAGCGCCGGCGCCCCCGGCTCAGCGGCGACCCGGTCGAGAACCGCGGCCAGCAGTTCGGCCTTGGACCCCACCGAGTTGTAGATCGTCTGCACGACCACGCCAGCCTCCCCCGCAATCGCCGCCACAGACGTACCGACATAGCCGCGCTCGAGCATGAGGCGCCCGGCCGCCATGACGATCTCCGCCCGCGTACTGGCCGCATGGGCCGCGCGCCGCCGTATCGCTCCGTTTTCCCCTGTATTCATACAACTAGCATACCGTTCTAGTCACTAGATCCAGCTGCCAGTAGGGATACTGTGTTGGGAATTCGTCGTATGGTGGAGCGGCCCGATACTCTTACCGCGCTCCGCACTGGGGACATCTCCCTCCGCCACGCCCGCCGGCTGCTCGACCAGCTCGGTTCCGTGCCGCGGCCCGCCCGCGACGCGCTGGAGGCGGTGCTGCTGCCGCACGCCAAACGCCTCACTCCCACGCAGTTCGAGGGCAAGGCCCGCAAAGTGCGGGAACGGTTCCACCCCGACAGCATCACCGTGCGCCGTGCCAAGTGCCTCTCCGACCGCAAGGTGCTGTTCTTCCCCGACAAGGACGGCATGGCCACCCTCTGGCTGCGCGGTGCGGGTGACGACCTGCAGGGCATCTACACCCGCGTCACCGACGCCGCCCTCAGCCAGCTGCGCGCCGACGTCGCCGTCGACCTGCTCCAGCAGGGCGTCACCGGCAGCGGCCTCGGCGCCGGACTCACCGCCAACGTCAACATCACCGTGCCGGTGCTCACCCTCATGGGCAAAAGCGAAGAACCCGCCGAGCTTGAAGGGTACGGGCCGATCGACCCGGAGACCGCCCGCCGCCTGGCCGGCACGGCGACGAGTTTCCTGCGCATCCTCACCCACCCGCACACCGGAATCGTGCTCGACGTCAGCCAAGACCCCTTCCGCGTGCCGGCCAGCTTGAAGAAGTACCTGCGACTGCGCGATGGAACCTGCCGGTTCCCCGGCTGCAACCGCTCCGCCGGGCACAGCGACCTCGACCACACCATCGACAAACAATTCAGCGGCCCGGGTGGCCATGCTCAGGGGCGCGTGATCTTGTGACCGAAGGCCGCGAACGCGCCCAGTCCAGCACCGATGGCGGCGAGCACGTGTGCCGAAATGCTGAGACCGAGGGCCAGCCCGCGGTCCTCGACGACCTCGCTGTGATCAGCGCCAAGCCACGGGTGCATGAGACGCAGCCGCAACAGGCATCAATAGACTGGCGGCTACCGTTGCCTGAAGGAAGGACCCCGTGCTCGTCACCGTCACCTCGACCGCGCCCGCCGCATCCAATCTGAGCCACCTGCTTCGCAAGCACCCGGATCGAGCGCAGGCATTTCCGCTGAGTGTCGGAACAGCGCACGTTTTCTACCCTGAGGTGTCCGATGAACGTTGCACGGTAGCGCTGATCCTCGAAGTCGACCCCATCGGTCTGGTGCGCGACAAGCGCTTCCGGGGAAGCGACGCGGCCACACTCGCCCGTTACGTGAACGACCGTCCATATGCGTCCTCCTCCATGGTCGCCGTCGCGCTGGGCCAGGTCTTCCGCACGGCCATGAACGGGACGAGCGAGTCGTTTCCCGAGCTCGCAGCATCCGCGCTACCCCTCGAGATCACCGTGGCGGCCGTGCCGGCCAGGGGCCGCGACACCGCCGGCCTCGTCACGCGACTGTTCGAACCGCTCGGCTGGTCCGTCACTGAGACGCCGATCCCGCTGGACCCGGCGTTCCCGGAGTGGGGCGATTCCGTCTACGTTGACCTCGTGCTGCGCGGTGAGGTCCGGCTCAGCGACGCGCTCCGGCACCTTTATGTGCTGCTGCCCGTGCTCGACGACGCCAAGCACTATTGGGTGTCGGACGACGAAATCGGCAAGCTCCTGCGCGCAGGCGTTGGCTGGCTGCCTCACCACCCCGAGCGCGAACTCATCACGCGCCGCTACCTGGCGCATCAGCCGTCGATGGTCAACGAGGCCACAGCACGGCTTTCCGCGGACACCCGGTTGAACGACCTAGACGACTTGCCTGCGCCCGAGCTGGCAGAGCCGAGCGAGCAGTCCGGCTCGGCACCGCTGGCCCAGCAGCGCGCCGAGGCCGTGCTCACGGCCCTGCACGACGTCGGAGCGCACACGGTAGCCGATGTCGGATGCGGCGAAGGCACGCTGCTGAAGCGCCTGAGCGCGGAAGCTGCGTTCACGACGATCATCGGCTGCGATGTCTCGGCGAGCGTTCTGGTCAAGGCTGCGCGAACGCTCAACTTGCGTGAGGCCAGTGATAGACAGCACGAGAGGGTGCACCTCGCGCAGTCGTCGGTGACGTACCAGGACGACCGCATCGCCGGCCTCGACGCGATCGTGCTGATGGAGGTGATCGAGCACCTCGACCTGGAGCGGCTCCCGGCGCTCGAGTCGGCCGTGTTCGGAGCAGCCGCTCCCGGCGCGGTTATCGTGACAACGCCGAACGCCGACTTCAATGCCCGGTATGAGTCCTTGCCCGCCGGCTCGTTCCGGCACCGCGATCACCGATTCGAGTGGTCCAGGGCCGAATTCGCTGCCTGGGCGGCTGAAGTCGCGGCTCGCCGCGGCTACTCGGTCGAGTACCGCACGGTCGGCGACGTCGACGTCGAACTCGGCTCCCCGACCCAGCTCGCCCTGTTCCGCAAGGCCACCAACCTATGACACGCCTACCTCTTCCCAACCTGTCGCTCGTGGTGCTCGTCGGTGCCTCCGGCTCCGGAAAGTCGACCTTCGCCGCCACCCACTTCGGACAGTTCGAGACACTGTCGAGCGACTTCTTCCGCGGGCTCGTCTCCAACGACGAAAACGACCAGGTTGCGACGTCCGCAGCGTTCGAGGCGCTCCGGTTCGTCGCGGGAAAACGCCTCGACGCTGGGCTCCTGACCGTTATCGACGCCACCAACGTGCAAGCGGATGCTCGCCGCTCACTCGTAGCGCTCGCGCGAGCACACGACGTCCTACCGGTCGCCGTCGTGCTCGACGTGCCGCAGAGCGTCTGCGTCGAGCGCAACGCCGCGCGCGCCGACCGCACGTTCGGGGCATCCGTCATCAAGCGTCAGCACGATCAGCTTCGACGTTCCCTTAAACAGCTCGGCAAGGAGGGCTTCCGGCGGGTCCACATGCTATCCGGGCTGGACGAAATCGCGGCCGCGGAGTTCGTTCGGGAACCCCTTCTCAACGACCGTTCCGACGAAAGCGGCCCGTTCGACGCCATTGGCGACGTGCACGGCTGCCGCAGTGAGCTCGAGGCGCTATTGGGCAAGCTCGGCTACGAGCTCATGCGCGATGACGAGGATCGCCCCATTGACGCCGTGCACCCTCAAGGGCGCCGCGCGATCTTCCTGGGCGACCTCATCGACCGCGGCCCCGATACCCCCGGAGTACTGCGACTCGCCATGGGCATGGTCGCGGCCGGCCACGCCCTGGCCGTGCCGGGCAACCACGAGGCGAAGCTCGTGCGCGCGCTAGACGGAAAGAAGGTGCAGACGAGCCACGGCCTCGCCGAGACACTGGCACAGCTGTCGAGCGAGACCGAGGAGTTTCGCCATGAGGTTTTGCACTTCTGCCGCGATCTGGTGTCGCACCTCGTCTTGGACGAGGGCCGTCTAGTCGTCGCGCACGCCGGTCTGATCGAGAAATACCACGGACGAGCCTCGAGCCGCGTGCGAGCATTCTCGTTGTTTGGCGACACGACGGGCGAGACCGACGACTATGGCTTGCCGGTACGGCTGCCCTGGGCCGAGGATTACCGCGGAAAAGCCACCGTGCTTTACGGCCACGTCCCCACCCTCGAAGCGGAGTGGGTCAACGGCACTATGTGCCTCGACACTGGCTGCGTGTTCGGTGGAAAGCTCAGCGCCCTCCGCTATCCCGAGAAGGAAATAGTGGACGTACCGGCCGAAAGCGTCTGGTATGAGCCGGTCGCGCCCATGGGCGCTCGCGAATCCAGCGGCGGAGTGGCCGCAGGAGCCGTGACACGTGATCCTGGGCTCCTCAGAATAGATGACGTGCTCGGCAAGCAGATCGTCGAGACTCGGGTTTTCGGCAAGGTCGGAATCCGTGAGGATAATGCTGCCGGGGCGCTCGAGGTCATGAGCCGGTTCGCCACCGACCCCCGGCGCCTCGTCTACCTGCCCCCGACCATGAGCCCGCCGCACGTGTCGGATCGCGACGGCATCCTGGAGCACCCGGCCGAGGCGTTCGCGGCCTACCGCCGTGAGGGCCTCGATCGTCTGATCTGCGAGGAGAAGCACATGGGCTCCCGCGCGGTCGTGCTGCTGACCCGAGTCGCCACCCGTTTTGGCGCGCCCGAGGGGTGGCGCGGAGCAGTCCACACCCGCACGGGCCGGCCGTTCTTCGACGAGTCGACGACCGACGACTTTCTCTCGCGTCTCGACCGAGCCGCCGAGACGGCCGGGCTGTGGTCGGAATTCAAGACATCCTGGTTGCTCTTCGATGCCGAGCTGCTTCCTTGGTCGCTCAAAGCGGGGCCAATGATCCGAGAGCAGTACGCGAGCGTCGCAGCCGCGGCAACGAGCGCCCTGCCGGCCGCGTCGCGGGTTCTCCAGGCCGCCGTCGACCGGGGTGTCGACGTGACCGACCTGCTCGCCCGCACGCAGCACCGCGCGTCTAACGCCGAGGCCTACCGAGACTCCTACCGGCGTTACAGCCAGCCGGTGTCTGGGGTGGACGGCGTGCAGCTTGCCCCGTTCCAGCTGCTCGCCTCAGAAGGAGCAAGCCAACTGGGGCAGGATCACTCCTGGCACCTCGCCATCGCCGACCGTCTCGCCGCCGCAGACGAGGAGTTCATCCGTCGCACCCGGCACATCGACGTCGACCTGACCTCGGCTGAATCGGAGGCCGCGGCCACGACCTGGTGGGAAGATCTGACCAATGCCGGTGGTGAAGGCATGGTGGTGAAGCCGGTCGCCGGCCTCGTTCGCGGAACGCGATCGCTCGCGCAGCCGGGCATCAAGGTGCGCGGGGACGAATACCTGCGGATCATCTACGGACCTGATTACCTCGATCCAACCAACCTGGCGCGCCTGCGCGACCGGGATGTCGGGCACAAACGCTCAATGGCGCTCCGCGAGTACGCACTCGGCGTCGAAGCGGTCGAACGTTTTGTCGCCGATGAGCCGCTCTGGCGGGTGCACCAGGCCGTCTTTGGCGTGCTTGCTATGGAATCAGAACCGGTCGACCCCCGGCTCTAAACCAAAACCAAAGGCCCCGCCAGCGTGTGCTGGCGGGGCCTTCAGGACGAACACGTGCTACATGGCGAAGCCGAGGGCTCGCATCATGTCGCGACCGTCGTCGGTGATCTTCTCCGGACCCCACGGCGGCATCCAGACCCAGTTGATGCGGAACTGGTCGACGACACCATCGAGGGCCTCAGCCGTCTGCTCCTCGAGCACATCGGTCAGCGGGCAGCCGGCCGAGGTGAGGGTCATGTGGATGATGAGCGCGTTGTTCTCGTCGTCCCAGCCGAGGTCGTAAATGAGCCCGAGGTCGACGACGTTGATGCCGAGTTCCGGGTCCATGACGTCTTTGAGGGCCTCTTCGATTTCGTCGAAGCGAGCCGGACTGAGTGTTGAGGCCATAGGACTAGCCTACGTTCGACGGGACAAGAAAGCGATCGTAGCCCTCGTCCTCGAGGCGGTCGGCGAGCTCGGAGCCGCCCTGTTCGGCGATGCGTCCGTTGACGAACACGTGCACGAAGTCGGGGTGGATGTAGCGCAGGATGCGCGTGTAGTGCGTGATGAGCAGAAGTCCGAGGCCGGTGTTGGCCTTGGCGCGGTTGACGCCCTCGGAGACGATCTTGAGTGCGTCGACGTCGAGTCCGGAGTCGGTCTCGTCGAGCACGGCGAACTTGGGCTTGAGGAGTTCGAGCTGCAGAATCTCGTTGCGCTTCTTCTCGCCACCGGAGAAGCCCTCGTTGACGTTGCGCTCGGCGAAGGTCTTGTCCATGCGCAGGTTGGTCATCGACTGGCGAACATCCTTGATCCAGGTGCGGATCGGTGGGGCTTCACCCTCAATGGCCGTCTTGGCCGTACGCAGGAAGTTCGTGACGGTCACTCCGGGAATCTCGACCGGGTACTGCATGGCGAGGAAGAGACCGGCACGGGCGCGGGCATCCACTGTCATTTTGAGTACTTCGGCGCCGTCGAGCAGGATGGAGCCGCTCTCGACGTGATACTTGGGGTGGCCGGCGATCGTGTAGGCGAGGGTGGACTTGCCGGAGCCGTTCGGGCCCATGATGGCGTGGATTTCGCCCTCGTTGATGGTGAGGTTGACGCCGCGCAGAATCTGCTTGGTGCCCTGGTCGGTCTCGACGGTGACGTGCAGGTCTTTGATTTCAAGAACAGACATGAATGTCTAATCCCTTTCTAAATTCTTTAAGTTGGTGGGGGCGGTACTGCCTGAGCAGGCCTATACCGCGACGGTGACGGACGGATCGACGAAGACGAACCCGTCGATGAGTTCAACGTTGTAAACCGGGACCGGATCATACGCCGGCAGGGACAGCGGCTTGCCCGTGGTCAGGGAGAACATCGAGCCGTGGGCCCAGCATTCGAGCGTCTGGCCTTCCACGAATCCCTCGGACAGGGAGATGTCACCGTGCGTGCAGGTATCACCGATGGCGAACACGTCGCCGGCGGCGTCACGCACGAGGGCGATAGCCACCCCGTCGATTTCGACCTTGACAGCCTGGTTTACTTCGAGCTCATCGAGAGCGCAGATCTTCGTTGCGGCCATGCTTACTTGTCGTCCGTTCCAATAAGTTCGGCTTCGATTGCGAGCTGCAACCGAGCTTCAAGTTCGGGGGAACCAATCTGCTGCACGACCTCGGTGAGGAATCCGCGCACGACCAGGCGCCGCGCTTCTTTCTCGGTGATACCGCGAGACTGAAGGTAGAACAACTGCTCGTCGTCGAAACGTCCGGTGGCACTGGCGTGACCGGCTCCGACGATGTCGCCGGTTTCAATCTCCAGGTTGGGGATGGAATCGGCGCGGGTGCCCTCGCTGAGTACGAGGTTGCGGTTCTGCTCGTAGCTGTCGGTGCCGGCAGCTTTGTTGCCGATCAGCACATCGCCGATCCAGACTGTGCGGGCGTCCTGGCCCTGCAACGCGCCCTTGTAGTTGACCCGGCTGCGGCTCTTCGGTGCGTCGTGGAAGACGTACACCTGCTGTTCCAGGTGCTGGCCGGCATCCGCGAAGTACAGGCCGAGGAGCAACGTGTCCGAGCCGGGTCCGGCGAGACGTACCGACGGGTTGACCCGCACGATACTGCCGCCGAGCGAGACGACGACGTGCTTGAGCCGCGCGTCACGACCGATGGATGCGAAATGGTTAGCCAGGTGCACCGCCGAGTCGTCCCATTCCTGCAGGGAAACGACCGTGAGGTTCGCGGACTCGCCGAGGATGATCTCAACGTTTTCGCTGAGCCGGGCGTCACCCGTGTTCGCCAGGATGACCGTGGCCTGGCTGAACGGCTTGGCCTCGATGATCGTGTGGGCGCCGCGGGCAGTGTTACCGAGGGCCGATCGGGTGACCGTGATCTCCTTGGCTTCCTCGCCGCTGACCGTGATGGCGAGGGCGTCGTCGAAGACGCCCCAGGCGTTGGCTGCGGCGCGTTCTTCCGGCAGACCGGCAGTCCCGATGCGGGCATCCGTTCTGGGCACCCACGCAACCGAGATATCGGCCGACGGAGTTGACTCGATGAGGTAACGCGAGCCGTCGAGATCGCCGGCGGTGAGGTCGGTGAATTTGGCGACGGGCGAGTGCTTCCAGACGGCTTCGCGGCCGGTGACGGCCTGGAAGTCGGCGACGTTGACGCTTTTGAAACGGTCAGAACGGGTTTGCACCGGCACGTAGCCGAAACGTCCGTCGGAGTGTTCTTTGATTCCGTGCTGGCCGGGCGTCAGAGTCGACGCGCTTGTAGCGGGTGTGGATGGTTCGGGCACAGTTTTTGAAGCGCTCTTCGAAAGCGCTGAAGCGGCGGACATTTAGCCGACGGATCCTTCCATGCCCATTTCAATGAGCTTGTTGAGTTCGAGGGCGTACTCCATCGGGAGCTCCCGGGCGATCGGTTCGATAAATCCGCGAACGATCATGGCCATGGCCTCGTCTTCGGGCATACCACGGCTCATCAGGTAGAACAGCTGCTCTTCGCTGACGCGGGAGACGGTGGCCTCGTGGCCGAGCTGCACGTCATCTACACGGATGTCGATGGACGGGTAGGTGTCGGAACGCGACTGGGTGTCGACCAAGAGAGCGTCGCAGCGCACGGTGTTGGCGGAGTGGTGCGCGGAGGCATCCACTCGAACCTCACCGCGGTACCCGCTGCGCCCGCCGCCACGGGCGATGGACTTGGAGACGATCGACGACTGCGTGTACGGAGCCATGTGGATCATCTTCGCGCCGGCATCCTGGTGCTGGCCGGGGCCGGCGAAGGCCACCGAGAGCGTCTCGCCCTTGGCGTGCTCGCCCATCAGGTAGATGGACGGGTACTTCATGGTGACCTTGGAACCGATGTTGCCGTCGATCCATTCCATCGTGGCGCCTTCGCCGGCCGTGGCCCGCTTGGTGACGAGGTTGTAGACGTTGTTCGACCAGTTCTGGATGGTCGTGTAGCGAACGCGAGCGTTCTTCTTCACGACGATCTCGACCACGGCGGAGTGCAGCGAGTCAGACTTGTAGATCGGGGCGGTGCAGCCCTCGATGTAGTGCACGTAACTGCCCTCGTCGGCAATGATGAGCGTGCGCTCGAACTGGCCCATGTTCTCCGTGTTGATGCGGAAGTAGGCCTGCAGCGGAATCTCGACGTGCACGCCGGGCGGCACGTAGACGAACGATCCCCCCGACCAGACGGCCGTGTTGAGCGCGGCGAACTTGTTGTCGCCGGAGGGGATGATGGTGCCGAAGTACTCTTCGAAGAACTCCGGGTGCTCCTTGAGCGCCGTGTCGGTGTCCATGAAGATGACGCCCTGGGCTTCGAGCTCCTCGTTGATCTGGTGGTAGACCACTTCAGACTCGTACTGGGCTGCAACGCCGGAGACGAGGCGCTGACGCTCAGCTTCTGGAATTCCGAGCTTCTCGTAGGTGTTCTTGATGTCGTCGGGCAGGTCTTCCCAGGTCTGGGCCTGCTTCTCCGTTGAGCGCACGAAGTACTTGATGTTGTCGAAATCGATCTCGGAAAGATCGGCGCCCCAAGTGGGCATGGGCTTGCGTTCGAACAGCTGCAGAGCCTTGAGCCGTCGCTGCAGCATCCAGTCCGGCTCGGATTTCAGGTTCGAGATGTCAGTGACAACCTCGGGGGAAATACCACGGCGAGCGGATGCTCCGGCCTTGTCTGAATCGGCCCACCCGAATTCGTAGGTGCCAATCCCCTCAAGGTCGGGACGGTCTAGCAGGACATCCGACATTATTACCTCTTCTCTACCCATCACAACCCGGATATTAGTCCGGTCATTCCCGCACGGCCGCCGTACTGATCAACTCGATGGAGCTGAATTCAGTGGAGACCACGAGGAACGGGTTGTGTGGACAGCTACGTTGCGTACCTAGAATATTCATGGAACTAAAGATGGATCTCCATGGAGTTCCCAATTCTACAGGTTGATCAGCAACATACGAGTTCTTGCGGTCGATTCACATTTGTACAGGGCACGATCAGAGGGTGCGCGTTCATAAGTTTGACAGAGAGAGCAGAACCGGTGAATCCGAAGTACCTACGGCTACCCAGTGTTATCGACGGACGGATTCGGGTGGTCGCCTGGCTGTCGCTCGTGACGGAGATTTTGATTGTGGGAACCGGCGGGGCCGTTCGTCTCACCGGCTCCGGGCTCGGCTGCCCCACCTGGCCGACCTGCGTAGCCGGCTCGATCGTGCCGACAGAGGAAATGGGGATACACGGGGTCATCGAGTTCGCTAACCGCTTGATGACCGGTCTGATCGGCATTATCGC
Organism: Cryobacterium sp. N19; assembly: GCF_002929595.1. Lineage (NCBI taxonomy): Bacteria > Bacillati > Actinomycetota > Actinomycetes > Micrococcales > Microbacteriaceae > Cryobacterium > Cryobacterium sp. N19. The sequence continues at coordinate 208,713 of NZ_PJJR01000053.1, forward strand.
CATCGCGGCCGTTATTCTGCTCTGGCGCTTGCGCACCCAGCGCAAGGATCTGTTCGCTCTCGCAGTGATTCTCGCCGCCGGCGTTCTCGCCCAGGCACTCGTCGGCGGGGTCACCGTGCTGACCGGGCTGAACCCGTTCATCGTCGGTTTCCACTTCACGGTGTCGCTGATCATGGTGTGTATTGCCACCGTTCTCGTGCACCGGGTCTACCTTGCTCCGGGGCCGCGTGCCCGTGTTGTTCCCGCTGGTTTTGCCAGGCTCGCCCACGCTACGAGTTTCGTCGTCGCACTCACCGTGCTGATGGGGGTACTGACCACAGCCTCCGGACCGCATTCCGGCGATGCGGACGCCGGACGTACCGGCTTCAACGCCGAGTTGCTTGAACACCTGCACGCCTGGCCGGGCTACGCGACGCTGGTTTTGACGGTCGTGCTGCTCCTGGCGTCCGTTCGCGGCAAGCTGCCGGTGCGCTCATTCGTCGTCACGCTCCTGATGATCGAGCTCGTGCAGATTGTGGTCGGGCTCCTGCAGGCCAACCTGGGACTACCGCCGCTGTTGGTCGGCCTGCACATGGTTCTGGCCTGCGTGCTCGCGGCCGCCATGACCCTGGTTGTGCTGAACCTCAAGGCTCCCAGAGCAGTCACGGCCGAGGTTCCGGAAACGGCACACGAGCAGGTTCGTAGCTAACAGATCATGACCCCGAAACGACAACTTCAGCCCCATGAATATGACTCTGCAGGGGTGAGAAGACAGCTTCGGCCCCTTCAACTGCTTTGATGGGGCCGAGCGTGTCGTCTCGCGCGGCTGATGGGGCCGAAGGTGGCAACTCGTAGGGCCTAGACCTCCAATTAGCAATTGCCGCGCGGCACTCCCCGGACGAGGGCCGCCGGTGTACTCTCCAGACATGCATGTCGCACCGGGAGCCAAATCGAAGCCGCCAGACGACGCGGCGCACCTTGCCCTGTACGGCCCTCCGGTATTCGGTTTTGTGCGTCAGCCGCGCCTGCAGGAACGCGGCTGGAGCTGGTACGGCAACCACGGCCGCACCCTCGAAGCGCAGGCACACTACTGGCTCGCTGACCCCTCCGGCAATTTCTGGTTCGAGGATTCCCCGGCCGGTCCGGTTGGCATCGCCGAACTGCGCGGCTTCGTCTTCACCGATGTGCCGGGCTCCACCAATCGCGGCGGCGACCCCATCCGAGACGCACTCAACCAGCACCTGCAGTACATTGTGATGAACTACGCCAAGAACCCGTACGACTTCGGGTCGCAGTTGTGGGCCGAACGGCACACGCATCAGCAGTCGGAGATTGAACTCGCGCTGGCACACCGGTCGAACCTGGTCATCGACGACACGGCGCTGGCAGCTATCACCGTGACGACCTTCGACTTCACGGCAACGGCGATGGCCCTGACCGGACGGGTGGTCACGGTTGTGATCCATTCGGCCGACGTCGGCAAGATCGATACCCGACTCACCCGCAGGGTCTAGCGCCACCTAGAACGGAAGCAGCGGATCCACTCCGACGGCCACGAACAGCAGCGTCAGGTAGGCTATGGATCCGTGGAAGACACGCATCGGTGACACATGCTCGTGCCGAATCGCGAGGCTGTACAGGCGATGCGTCTCGTAGATGAACCAGCCACCCGTGACCAGGGCCGTAAAGCTGTAGAGCAGGCCCATGTCGCCGATCGGAATCAGCAGAAGCGAGCAGGCGACCGTGGCCCACGCGTACAGGATGACCTGCAGGCCCACCTGAGCCCGACCACGCACGACGGAGAGCATCGGAACGCCAGCGGCCTGGTAGTCGGCTCGGTATTTCATAGATAGTGGCCAGTAGTGCGGCGGTGTCCACAGGAAGATGATCATGAACAGAATGACCGGGGGCCAGGACAGTTCGCCGGTCACCGCCGCCCAGCCGATGAGCACGGGCATACAACCGGCCACACCGCCCCAGACGATGTTCTGCGGGGTACGACGCTTGAGAATGATCGTGTAGAACACGACATAGAGCAGAATCGCGCCGAACGACAGCGCAGCGGCCAGCCAGTTGGTCAGCAGACCCAGCCACAAAATGGATGCCGCGCCCAACGCCCACGCAAAGATCAACGCCTCGCGGTCGCTGAGTTCTCCAGTAACCAGGGGGCGATTCTTGGTGCGCTTCATGAGACGGTCGATATCGCGATCGAGGTAACAGTTGAAGGCACCAGCGGACCCAGCGCTGAGCGACCCACCGACGAGCGTCGCGAGAATCAGCCAGAGACTGGGGATACCGCGCTCGGCGAGCAGCATCGTGGGCGCCGTCACCACCAGAAGCAACTCGACCACTCGCGGTTTGGTGAGAGAGATGTAGGCCTTGAGGGTGCGATTCAGTGTGCGCGGTCCGCTCCGGACCGGGGTCTTCAGGGCGACGTCCATTAATCCTCTAACGCTAGGCAAGTCCTCTTATTCTAGGACACGCCCTGAGCAACGCTCCACCGAGGACCAATCCGGAATGTGTCGTCATGTCACGTCATTTCGAGCGTCCCCTGACATTCGTCCGTATACTTGTAGTGCTCCCCACAGTGAATCAGTAGTTCGGCGAGCCCCCGGGTGGGAGATGGCTGCACCAGTAGGCCAACTCGCTGGGGGTGATGTTTCGCCTGCAGTCCGCTTCAGATGGCGCGACCGGCCGGTGACACGACTGCCGACACTTGCACAACTATCAAAGGATGGGTTGAGCTCAACCCGCCTTCGCTTCAATGAAGGGTTACGTGACGTGGCAGCTTTCCAATGGGATTCCGTTGACGATCAGGCGGTTAACACCGCACGCATTCTGGCGGCCGACGCCGTGGAGAAGGTTGGGAATGGGCATCCGGGCACCGCGATGAGTCTCGCTCCCGCTGCCTACCTTTTGTTTCAGAAGATCATGCGCCGCGACCCGGCCGACAACGAGTGGATCGGTCGTGACCGGTTCATTCTCTCGGTCGGCCACAGCTCGCTGACGCAGTACGTGCAGTTATACCTCGGCGGCTACGGCCTCGAGTTGGAGGACCTCAAAGCCCTGCGCACCTGGGGTTCAAAAACCCCCGGCCACCCGGAATACGGCCACACCGACGGTGTCGAGATCACGACCGGCCCGCTCGGCCAGGGGCTGGCATCCGCTGTCGGTTTCGCCTACGCGTCGCGATTCGAACGCGGTCTGTTCGACCCGGATGCCGCCACCGGCGCCAGCCCGTTCGACCACTTCGTCTACGTCATCGCCGGTGATGGCGACATGCAGGAAGGAATCACGAGCGAGGCATCCTCTCTCGCCGGCCACCAGCAGCTCGGCAACCTGATTGCCATCTACGACAGCAACCAGATCTCGATCGAGGACGACACGAACATCGCTTTCACCGAGGATGTCGCCGCTCGTTACGCCGCCTACGACTGGCACGTGCAGACGGTGGACTGGAAGAAGACCGGCTCCTACGTCGAAGACGTTGCCGAGTTGAATGCGGCCATTGAAGCCGCCCAGAACGAAACGGGCAAGCCCAGCCTGATTATCCTCAAGACCATCATCGGCTGGCCGAGCCCGAAGAAGCAGAACACCGGCAAGATCCACGGTTCAGCCCTCGGCGCCGAAGAACTCGCCGGCGTCAAGGCCGTTCTCGGCTTCGACCCGGAAAAGACCTTCGACGTGGCCCCCGAGGTCATCGCCCACACTCGCCTGGCCCTGGAGCGCGGTATTGCTGCACACGCGGAGTGGACCGTGAAGTTCGACGCCTGGGCCGCCGCCAACCCGGAGCGCAAGGTTCTGCTCGACCGAGTACTCTCCGGCGACCTGCCCGATGGCGTCGACGACGCCCTCCCGGTCTTCCCCGGTGGCACCGCGGTCTCCACCCGCGCGGCGTCGGGCAAGGTGCTCACCGCCCTCGGCGGCGTCATCCCCGAGCTGTGGGGCGGCTCGGCCGACCTCGCCGAATCGAACAACACCACCATCGGCGGCGCAGCCTCGTTCATTCCGAGCGAGCACTCCACCGGTGAATGGACCGGAAACTCCTACGGTCGGGTGCTGCACTTCGGCATTCGCGAGCACGCCATGGCCGCGATTCTCAACGGCATCGTGCTGCACGGAAACACCCGCCCGTTCGGCGGCACGTTCCTCATCTTCAGCGACTACATGCGCCCGGCCGTTCGTCTGGCCGCTCTCATGAAGGCGCCGTCGATCTTCGTCTGGACCCACGACTCCGTCGCGCTCGGCGAGGACGGCCCCACCCACCAGCCGATCGAACAGCTCGCGACCCTGCGTGCTATTCCGGGACTCGACGTGGTGCGCCCCGGCGACGCCAACGAGACCGCCTGGGCTTGGAAGACCATCCTGGAACGCCGGGGCGGCCCGGCCGGCATCGCCCTGACCCGCCAGAACATTCCCGTCTACGAGCGTGGTGAGGGCGATGCATCCGCTGAAATCTTCGCCTCCGCGAAGAACGTCGCCCGGGGCGCGTACGTGCTGGCCGAAGCGGCCGGCGGCAGCCCCGACGTGATCCTGATCGGTACCGGGTCCGAGGTGCAGCTCGCGGTGGACGCCCGGGCCCAGCTCGCCGCCGAGGGCATCAACGCCCGCGTCGTCAGCGCCCCGTGCCTGGAATGGTTCGAAGAGCAGAGCAGCGAATACCGCGAATCGGTACTGCCCGCCGCGATCACCGCCCGCGTGTCGGTCGAAGCCGGCCTCGCGCTGACCTGGCGTGGCTATGTCGGCGACGCCGGTCGCAGCATCTCGATCGAGCACTTTGGGGCATCCGCTGACTACCAGACGCTGTTCCGCGAATTCGGCATCACTACCGAAGCCGTCGTCGCCGCCGCCAAGGAATCAATCAGCGCGGCCTGATGTTGCCCCTTACGTCTCCACTAAACCGCTACAGCATCGCTGCCTAAAAGCAGCAGTATTAGGAGAATTTGACAATGACTAACCCCTCCCCCCTCGCCCAGTTGTCCGCCGCCGGCGTCAGCATCTGGCTCGACGACCTCTCCCGTGAGCGCATCAACTCCGGCGGGCTGCAGGACCTGATCAAGAACAGCAACGTCGTCGGTGTCACCACGAACCCGACTATCTTTGCCGGCGCCCTCGCCAAGGGTGAGGCGTACACCGAGCAGGTTGCGACCCTGGCCGCTGCCGGGACGAACGTGACCGACGCGGTCTTCGCCATCACCACGGACGACGTTGCCGCCGCGTGCGACATCTTCCGCCCGGTCTACGACTCGACCAACGGCCAGGATGGCCGCGTCTCGATCGAGGTCGAGCCGAGCCTCGCCCGGGACGCTACCGGCACGGTTGCTGAAGCCCAGCAGCTTTGGAAGAAGGTCAACCGCCCCAACGCGATGATCAAGATCCCCGCGACGGTTGAAGGACTGGAAGCCATCACGGCGACCATCGCTCTCGGCATCAGCGTCAACGTCACCCTGATCTTCAGCCTGGAGCGTCACCGCCAGGTCATCAACGCCTATCTGGCCGGACTCGAGCAGGCCAAGGCGGCCGGCATCGACCTCTCCACGATTCACTCGGTTGCGTCGTTCTTCGTGTCGCGCGTCGACTCCGAGATCAACGCCCGCCTGGAGGCGATCGGCACCCCCGAAGCCCTCGCCCTGAAGAGCAAGGCCGGCGTCGCCAACGCCCAGCTCGCCTACCAGGTCTACGAGCAGGCATTCAGCAGCGAGCGTGCGCTGGGCCTGATCAAGGCCGGCGCCACCAAGCAGCGCCCGCTCTGGGCGTCGACCGGCGTCAAGGATGCCAGCCTGCCCGACACCCTCTACGTGACCGAGCTGGTCGCCCCAGAGGTTGTCAACACCATGCCGGAGAAGACCATGCAGGCCGCCGCCGACCACGGCGTCATCCCGGCCGACTCGGTCACCGGCTCCTACGCCGCCGCGAACGCCGTCCTCGACGCGCTGGCGGCCCAGGGCGTCTCCTACGACGACGTCACCCGTCTGCTCGAAGAAGAAGGCCTGTCCAAGTTCGAGGTGTCCTGGAACGAACTGCTGGACACCGTGCAGACCGCCCTCACCGCCGCGGTCCCGACCAGCTCGGCAGTCTAATGAGCTTTCGCATCTCGGTGAGTGGCGCTGCAGCTGACGCCGTTCGCGTCACCGTGCCCACCCTGGTCACAGACCTGGTTGCCTCCGGCATCACCGCACTCGACCCCGCCCTCTGGGGACCGGAAGCCGAAGCTGAGGCCGCGTTGCGTCTCGGCTGGACGGAGTCCGTCGCGGTGTCCCGCCCCCTCGTGGCCGAGATCGTGGAGCTGCGGGCAACTCTGCAGGCTCGCGGCGTCACCCAGATTGCCCTCGCCGGCATGGGGGGCTCGTCGCTCGCGCCCGAGGTCATCACCCGCACGGCCGGCGTGAACCTCACCGTGCTCGACGCGACTGACCCCGGTCAGGTGTTGTCCGCGCTGAACGACAACCTGGCCGAAACGGCCCTGGTCGTCTCGTCCAAGAGTGGTTCGACCGTCGAGACCGACAGCCAGCGCCGCGTGTTCGAGCGTGCGTTCCGCGCCATCGGCATCGACCCGGCTGAACGCATCATCGTGGTGACCGATCCGGGGTCGCCGCTCGAGGCATCCGCTCGTGAAGCCGGCTACCGCGTCTTCAACGCCGACCCCACCGTCGGCGGACGTTACTCCGCGCTGACCGCCTTCGGCCTGGTGCCATCGGGCCTGGCCGGTGTTGACGTCGGTGCGCTTCTCGACGAGGCCGAGTCCGTCGCGCTGGCTCTGGCCGTTGACTCGCCGGAGAACCCGGGACTCGTGCTCGGGGCGGCGATCGCCGCCACCATTCCGCGCCGCGACAAGCTCGCGATCGTCTCGGACGGCACGCACATTGTGGGCTTCGCTGACTGGGTCGAACAGCTGATCGCGGAATCCACCGGCAAGCTCGGCACCGGCATCCTGCCGGTGGTGCTGGAGCTGGGTGCTCCGGAACTGACCGAAGCGCTGCCCGACCTGCAGCTCGTGCGGGTTGTGGCTGACGCCGGCACCGAGCTGTTTAGCGAAACGGGCGACGAGATTCGCGTCAGCGGAACCCTCGGCGCGCAATTTCTGGTCTGGGAATACGCCACGGTCGTTGCCGGCCGTCTGCTGGGGATCAACCCGTTCGACCAGCCCGACGTGGAGTCGGCGAAGATCGCCACGCGTGGTCTGCTCGACGCTCGCCCCGCACCGGAGCCGGCCGCGTTCATCGCGGACGGCATCGAAGTGCGCGGCACGCCGCACGTCATCGGAGCGGCAAGCGACCTCGCCTCGGCGATAGACGCCCTGCTCGAAGAGCTCGGCCCCGACGGCTACGTCGCCGTCCAGGCTTACGTCGACCGTCTCGCGCTGCCGGAACTGGCCGAGATTCGCACCAAGCTCGCCACCCTGTCGAAGCGTCCGGTCACCTTCGGTTGGGGACCGCGCTTTCTGCACTCCACCGGGCAGTTCCACAAGGGCGGACCGGCAACGGCCGTCTACCTGCAAATTCTGGCCACGCCGGCCGAGGATCTCGACATTCCCGAGCGCCCGTTCACCTTCGGCGAACTCATCCAGGCGCAGGCCAGTGGCGACGCGAGCGTGCTCGCCGAGCACGGGCGTCCGGTGCTGGCGTTGACCCTGACCCAGCCCAAGCAGAACATCAGCACGCTGTTCGACGCCCTAGGCTAACCAACCGGGGTTCCTCTCGGCCACCGGCCGCGAGGAACCCCACCCGCTTCTGCACCACCTGCGTTTTTCGTGTCCTCAATTTTCTGCACTGTCCCGTCAAAGGAGCTGCATGTCCCCGGTGGAAATTACCCCGGAGTTTAATCCGCTCAGGTCGCCGTCCGATTATCGTCTGAATCGAATCGCCGGGCCGTCCAGCCTCGTGATCTTCGGCGTCACCGGTGACCTGGCGCGCAAGAAACTCATGCCCGCGGTTTACGACCTCGCTAACCGAGGGCTGCTGCCCCCCGGTTTCGCCCTCGTCGGCTTCGCTCGCCGAGACTGGGACAACGAGGACTTCATGCAGGTTGTGCATGACGCCGTCAAGGAACACGCCCGCACCGAGTTCAACGAGGACGTTTGGGCGCAGCTGGCTGAGGGCATCCGCTTCGTGTCGGGCACCTTTGACGACGATGAGGCGTTCACCCGCCTCACCCAGACGATCGACGAGCTTGACCGGGAACGCGGAACGATGGGCAACCATGCGTTCTACCTGGCGATTCCGCCGAAGGCCTTCCCCCAGGTCACCGAGCAGCTGCGCCGATCCGGCTTGGCCGAGCAAAAAAACGGTCAATGGCGTCGCGTGGTCATCGAGAAGCCGTTCGGCAGCGACCTGAAGACAGCGCGGCAGCTTAACGACGTCGTCGAGTCGGTCTTTCCGCCCGACTCCGTCTTTCGGATCGACCACTACCTCGGCAAAGAGACGGTGCAGAATATTCTGGCGCTGCGCTTCGCCAACGAAATGTTCGAACCGCTGTGGAACGCCAACCACGTCGAGCACGTGCAGATCACCATGGCCGAGGACATCGGTGTTGGCGGCCGCGCCGGCTACTACGACGGCATCGGTGCCGCGCGCGACGTTATTCAGAACCACCTTCTGCAGCTTCTAGCCCTGACGGCAATGGAAGAACCGATCTCGTTCGACGCCGCCGACCTGCGCGCCGAGAAGGAAAAGGTGCTCGCTTCGGTTCGGCTGCCCGCCGACCTCGGTCTGGGAACCGCGCGCGGCCAGTACGCCGGCGGTTGGCAGGGCGGTGAAAAGGTTGCCGGTTTTCTCGAAGAAGACGGCATGAACCCGGAATCGGTCACCGAGACCTACGCCGCGATCCGCCTGACCATCGACACGCGCCGCTGGGCGGGCGTGCCGTTCTACCTGCGCGCCGGCAAGCGTCTCGGCCGTCGCGTCACCGAAATCGCCGTGGTGTTCAAACGCGCCCCGCAGTACCTCTTTGCCCCCGGCCAGACGGCCGAACTGGGCCACAATGCCCTGGTGATTCGGGTGCAGCCCGACGAGGGTGTTACGATCCGGTTCGGATCGAAAGTGCCCGGCGTGGTTATGCAAGTACGGGATGTGACCATGGACTTCGGTTACGGCCACGCATTCACCGAGGCCAGCCCTGAGGCATATGAGCGGCTCATCCTCGACGTGCTGCTCGGTGACCCGCCGCTGTTCCCCCGTCACGAAGAAGTCGAACTGTCCTGGAAGATTCTCGACCCGATCGAGGAGTACTGGGCCACGCAGGGGCAGCCGGAGCAATACCGCCCTGGAACGTGGGGCCCCACATCCGCTGATGATCTACTGGCCCGCGATGGTCGCACCTGGAGGCGTCCATGATCGTCGATCTGCCCAACACCACGACCGCGAAGATCTCGAAGGCGCTCGTGCGTATTCGGGAAGAGGGTGGCGCTGTCGCCCTCGGCCGTGTGCTCACCCTGATCATTGCCTCGACTCTCGGGCACGAGGAGGAGGCCATCGAGGCCGCCAACGATGCCTCCCGCGAGCATCCGATGCGCGTCATCGTCGTGTCGACCCAGGAGCCCGGCTCCACCGCGGCCACACCCGACGCACGCGTGGACGCAGAAATTCGCGTGGGCGGTGATGCCGGTGCGAGCGAGGTCATCGTTCTGCGTGTGTACGGCGATGCTGCCAACGACCCGGAGAGCCTGGTCACCGGCCTGCTGCTCTCCGATGCTCCCGTCGTCGCCTGGTGGCCGGGTACCGCTCCGGCCGTTCCCGGCGACTCACCGCTCGGACGCATCGCCTACCGCAGAATAACGGATGCGTCGGCGCAGCCGGATCCGCAGGCAGCCCTGCATCACCTGTGCGGAAGCTACCGCCCCGGCGACACCGACTTCGCCTGGACCCGTCTGACCCTTTGGCGCGCCCAGCTGGCGGCCGTGCTGGACCAGCCCCCCTTTGAACCGATCGTCGGGATTCGGGTCGCCGGTGCTGCCGCTTCGCCGTCGACCACGCTGTTGGCTGCCTGGCTGCAGATGCAGCTCCAGGTGCCCGTGGACTGCGAACTGACCACCGGACCTCTCGCCCATGGTGTGCACGGGGTTCATCTCACCCGCGCATCGGGAACGATCTCGCTCGAGCGTGAAGTGCCCGACATCGCCACGCTCAGCCAGCCGGGGCAACCGGTGCAGGATCTTACGCTCAAGCGTCGCAGCCTGCGCGACTGTCTGGCCGACGAACTGCGCCGGCTGGATCCCGACGACCTGTATGGTGAGGTCATCACGCGCGGACTGCCGCAACTCGATGACGTGGTGTCCCAAGGAACCGGAGTGTGACCGTGACAAATGATCGACGCGTGCTGGTGCACCAGAACAAGCAGGCGCTGGCCGGGTCGGTCGCTGCACGTTTCCTGACGAACATGGTCGATGTTCTGCAGGAGCAGGACGAGGCCAATGTTGTTCTGACCGGTGGTTCCGTTGGTATTGCCGTGTTGGCCGCCATCAATGAGTCGGCCGCACGCGACACCATTGACTGGTCCCGGGTTAATTTTTGGTGGGGAGATGAACGCTGGGTGCCCCGCGCCGATCCCGAGCGTAACGAATTGCAGGCCCGGGATGCTCTCCTTGACCATATCGACGTTCCGAAGGAAAACATCCACGCGTTCGGTGCTTCGGACGACCCGATCGATGTCGGTGCCGGTAACGACGCCCTGGAAGCAGCGGCGGCCCGGTACACGGCAGAATTACTCTCCCACGCACCGGAGGGTGCCCAGTATCCGCGTTTCGACGTGACGTTTCTCGGGGTTGGCCCGGATGGCCACATTGCGTCGCTGTTCCCCCACCGCTCAGGTATTCGGGAGCGTGAGGCGAGTGTCATCACCGTGCACGACTCCCCCAAGCCGCCCGCTGACCGCTTGTCGCTCACGAGACCGGTACTCAACTCCTCTGACCGGGTTTGGCTTGTTCTGGCCGGCTCAGACAAAGCCTCAGCGCTCGGGCTGGCGCTGGCGGGCGCGAGCCGTGACGAGGTCCCCGCTGCCGGCATCAAGGGTCGGTACCGAACGATGTTCTTCGTCGACAGTGACGCTGCCGCCCAGGTTCCTGAAAACCTCATCGCGCCCACGTACTAGGCGACCCGACGAAAAAGGACCGGCCCTCGATCTCTCGAGGGCCGGTCCTTGCTGTGTTACACGTCAGTTCGTGGGTGACAACTTGCCACGACGAACGCGCAGCTGGTTGAGGGCCTCTTCGAGGAGCGACTCTGCTTCCTCCTCGGTTCGACGTTCCTTGACATAGGCCAAGTGCGTCTTGTAGGGCTCAAGCTTCACCACGGACGGAGGATTCTCCTTATCGCGGCCGGCGGGAAGCCCGGACGATGGGCAATCGATGGTGACCGGGATTTCCTCGTCGGGAAGGCTCGCGGCAAAGTACCGTACGGTCTCATTGCCGAGTGCGTCCCAGTAGGAAACCTTGATGCGATCCGCGTGAAAACCGCGGTCCTGCTCGCCCATGGGGCCTGCGCCGACACGCGAGCCACGAATTGCGCTTCCGCCTGATGCCATCTTGTTCCTCCGTATATCCGTGCAGTTGTGTGCTGCAGTCGAGCTCTTATTGCTGCTGCTGGTGCTGAGATGTGCTGGTGAATAACTGTGCCCAGAATTCTGGTTGGCTTCGTTTCAGGGTAACTCCGCACAGGGCGAAAAGTTAAGCCCCTGTATCAAACTTGGTGATCAATCCAAGAACGACAATGCAGGAGATCCACAGCAGTCCCAGAATGACAGTGATGCGGTTGAGGTTGCGCTCGGCAACTCCCGATGCGCCGAGGTTGGAGGTTACGCCGCCACCGAACATGTCCGACAACCCACCGCCCCGCCCCTTGTGCAGCAAAATGAGCATGGTGAGCAGGAGGCTCGTTATACCGACGAGCACCTGCATGACGACCTGGAGAATCTCCACACGAAACCTTTCAAAACACGGTGGGCGCAACTCTGGCGCCTAGACAACGTAATTATACCTTCACGCCGGAGCGAGGCGGTTGCCAGCGGCAACCACCTCGCTCCGGCGATGTCAGGAACGCGTCGGTTTAGACGCCGACGTGCTTGTGATACCGAATGATGCTGGAGAACTCCGGAATATCCAAACTGGCACCGCCAACCAGGGCACCGTCCACGTTGGGTTCCCGCATGAACGCGGCAATGTTACCGCTCTTGACCGAACCGCCATAGAGGATGCGGGTCTTGTCGGCTACGTCCTGGCCGCGAGTCTCGGTGAGAACGCCACGCAGCGCCGCGGCGACCTGTTCGGCCTGCTCCGGCGTGGCGGCCTGCCCAGACCCGATGGCCCACACCGGCTCATACGCGACGACGATGTCCGCCGCGTTGGTGACACCCGCGAGGGCGGCCCGCAGCTGGGCGACCGGAACGGCGCTCGGACCGTGCGTCGCGAGGTCTTCGGCACTCTCGCCAACGCAGATCAGCGGCACAAGGTTGTGCTTGAGTGCGGCGGTCACCTTTGCGGCGACCTGCTCATCGGTCTCATTGTGCAGGGTACGGCGTTCGGAATGCCCGATGATGACGTACTGGCATTCCAGCTGGGCCAGGAAAGCACCCGAGATCTCGCCGGTATACGCACCGGAATCCTGGGCGGACACGTCCTGCGCGCCAAAGGCCAGCGGAAGTTTGTCGGCCGATACCAGAGTCTGCACGCTGCGCAGATCGGTGAACGGGGGAAAAACTGCCACCTCGACCGCGGCAAAGTCGTGGTTGGCGTCTTTTAGGTTCCAGGCGAGTTTCTGCACGAAAGCGATGGCCTGAAGGTGGTCCAGATTCATCTTCCAGTTGCCCGCAATCAGCGGAGTACGCCGAGGGTTAATGTTCACTGCCATCCGAGGACCTCCAGTCCTGGTAGACGCTTGCCCTCGAGGAACTCGAGGCTCGCGCCACCGCCGGTAGAAATATGACCGAATTGGTCGTCGTTGAAACCGAGGATACGCACGGCAGCAGCCGAGTCGCCGCCACCAACCACGCTGAGGCCGGTGACCTCGGTGAGAGCGGCGGCTACCGTGCGGGTGCCCTCCGCGAACGGTGCGAGTTCAAATACGCCCATTGGGCCGTTCCAGAACACGGTGTGGGACGCACGAATGATTTCAGCAAAAGCCGCCGCCGTGTCTGGCCCGATATCCAGGCCGAGACCGGAAGCACCGAACGGGGTGTTCTCGATGCCGTCGGCCGGGGTGATCACGTGTTCGGCATCTGCACCGAACTTCGAGGCCACGACGACGTCCGTGGGGAGCACGATCTTGACGCCGAGGCGATCGGCCTCGGCCAGATATCCGCGCACCGTCTCGATCTGATCGCTTTCCAGCAGGCTTGCGCCAACCTTGTGGCCCTGGGCGGCGAGGAAGGTGAAAAGCATGCCGCCGCCGACCAGCAGAGAATTCACGCGCGGAAGCAGGTGTCCGATGACGCCGAGCTTGTCGCTGACCTTGGAACCGCCGAGGATGACGGTGTACGGCGCTTCCGGCTTCTCGGTGAGACGATCAAGCACGTCGAGCTCGGCCGCAATGAGGAGGCCAGCCGCGCTCGGCAGCAGCGAGGCCAGATCGAAGACGCTGGCCTGCTTGCGGTGGACTACGCCGAAGCCATCCGAAACAAGGGCGTCACCGAGCAGCGCGAGCTGCTGGGCGAACGCGACGCGGTCGGCATCCACTTTGCTGGTTTCACCGGCGTTGAAGCGCAGGTTTTCCAGCACGACGATTTCGCCGTTTTCCAGTGCTGCGACAGCCGCGGTGGCTGAGGCGCCAACGGTGTCGGTGGCGAAGGCAACCGGGAGGTTGACCAGTTCGCTCAGCCGGGAGGCCACCGGCCCGAGGCTGTACTGAGGATCAACGGCCCCGTCGGGGCGCCCGAGGTGAGAGACAATCACCACGCGGGCGCCCTGAGCGACGAGGGCGTTGAGGGTGGGCAGTGACGCCCGCACTCGTCCGTCGTCGGTGATCTGCCCGCTTTTTAGCGGGACATTCAGGTCGAAGCGGACAATAACCCGCTTGCCGGTAAGCGAACCTAGCGAGTCAATCGTGCGTAACGTCACCGCGCGGCCGTTAGAGTCGCTCGGCGACGAACTCGGTGAGGTCGACGAGGCGGTTGGAGTAACCCCACTCGTTGTCGTACCAGGAAGCGACCTTGACCTGGTCGCCGATCACCTTGGTGAGGCCGGCGTCGAAGATCGAGGAGTGTGGGTCGCCGACGATGTCGCTCGACACGATCGGGTCCTCGGTGTAGCTGAGGATGCCCTTGAGGGGGCCCTCTGCTGCAGCCTTGTAGGCAGCGTTCACTTCTTCGACCGTGACCGGGCGTGATGCGGTGAGCGTGAGGTCGGTGATCGAGCCGGTCGGAACTGGAACGCGCAGCGCGTAACCGTCAAGCTTGCCGATACTCTCCGGGATGACCAGGCCGAGGGCCTTGGCGGCACCGGTCGAGGTCGGGATGATGTTCAGCGCAGCTGCACGGGCACGGCGGAGGTCGCTGTGCGGGCCATCCTGCAGGTTCTGGTCCGCGGTATAGGCGTGGATCGTGGTCATGAGGCCACGCTCGATGCCAAAGTTGTCGAGGAAGACCTTGACGAGCGGCGCGAGGCAGTTCGTCGTGCAGGACGCGTTCGAGATGATGTTGTGGATCGCGGCATCGTAGGTGTTTTCGTTCACACCGAGCACGAGCGTTGCAACGTCGGCACCGGTCGCCGGGGCGGACACGATGACCTTCTTGGCGCCGGCCTCGATGTGCTTCTGGGCATCGACGGCCTTGGTGAAGCGTCCGGTGGACTCGATGACGATCTCTACGCCCAGGGCGGCCCAAGGCAGGTTGGCCGGGTCGCGCTCGGCGAGAACCTTGATGGGCTTGCCGTTGACGACGATGTTGTCACCGTCGACCTCGACAGTCGCGTTCAAGCGGCCGGCGACGGAGTCGTACTTAAGCAGGTGAGCGAGCGACGCGGGGTCGCTGAGGTCGTTGACGGCGACGATTTCGATGTCGCTGCCCTTGGCGAGGGCTGCGCGGAAGTAATTACGGCCAATACGGCCGAATCCGTTGATGCCGATCTTTACGGACACAAATAACTCCTGTTAGAAAAGGGCGCCGAGTGGCGCGATGAAAAATAGTACTGGAGGAAAACAGCAGTGCCCCGCCCGCGCACCGAAATGCGGGGGTGGGGCACCGGCAGGCTATGAGAGTAGCAGCAGGCCGTTGGTCTTCTCGCGTGCCACGGTGAAACGCTCCTGAACGTTCGCCCAGTTGGCGATGTTCCAGAATGCCTTGACGTAGTCCGCCCGCACATTGCGGTAGTCGAGGTAGTAGGCGTGCTCCCAGACATCGAGCATGAGTACCGGAACGGTACCAGCAGCGAAGTTGGACTGCTGGTCGAAGAACTGCTGGATGATGAGGCGCTGGCCGATGGAGTCCCAGGCCAGAACTGCCCAGCCGGAACCCTGCACGCCCAGGGCGGCAGCGGTGAAGTGCGCCTGGAACTTGTCGAAGGAACCGAAGTTGTCATCGATAGCTGCGGCGAGCTCGCCAACCGGCTTGTCTCCGCCGTTCGGGGAGAGGTTGGTCCAGAAGATGGAGTGGTTGACGTGGCCGCCGAGGTTGAAGGCGAGGTCCTTCTCCAGCTTGTTCACGTTGGCGAGGCTGCCGCTGTCGCGGGCCTCGGCGAGCTGGGTCAGCGCGGTGTTTGCGCCGGTGACATACGCCTGGTGGTGCTTGCCGTGGTGAAGTTCCATGATGGTGCCGCTGATGCTGGGCTCGAGAGCCGCATAGTCATAGTCAAGGGTGGGCAGGGTGTATTCGGCCATTACTTATCTCCTTGTGAGTTGTGCCACCGCACCGGGTGCGGCAGCGTTGTAAGCGACGATTCAGTCTACCCGCGAGGCCTGCGCGGCACAGAATTCGTCACCTCGCGCGTCGGGATCGCACGATTTACCGGGGCGAAACGTCATCGGGGTGAACCGGGTAGTCAACGTCGGTTCCTTCGACGCCGAGCTCGACCGCTTTCTTGTCGGCCATGGCCAGCAGGCGACGAATTCGACCGGCGACGGCATCTTTGGTCATGGGCGGGTCGGCGTGATGGCCGAGCTCGTCGAGGCTGGAGTCGCGAAAGTTGAGGCGCAGGTCTCCGGCGTAGCGCAGGTGCTTGGGAATATCTTCGCCGAGAATGTCCATGGCACGCTGCACCCGAGCGCAGGCGGCGACGGCCGCCTCGGCGGAACGACGCAGGTTGGCGTCGTCGAAGTTGACCAGGCGGTTGGCGGTGGCGCGCACTTCGCGACGCTGACGCAGGGTTTCCCAGTTGAGTACCGTGTTGGTGGCGCCCATGTGCACGAGCATGGCGCCAATGGCGTCACCGTCGCGGATCACGACGCGGTGCACTCCGCGCACTTCGCGTGCCTTGGCCGCGACACCCAGCCGGCCGGCCGCTCCAACCAGTGCCATGGCCGCCTCGTTGCCAGGGCAGATCACCTCGAGGGCCGCAGAGCGCCCCGGGTCGGTCAAGGTGCCGTGGGCGAGAAAGGCTCCGCGCCAGACGGCTGCGATCTCTTCTCGCGAGCCCGTGGTCAGCCGGTTCGGCAGACCGCGAATCGGTCGGCGACGGGCATCCAGCAGGCCGGTCTGGCGTGCGAGCGTCTCCCCGCCCTCGATCACCTGCACGAGGTAGTGGCTGGACTGACGGATGCCGGTGGCGGCAATGACCTGCAGGGCGCTGCGCACCCCGTACAACTCGGCAAGATCTTTGCGAACCCGGCGAGCCAGAATGGCGGTATCGAGTTCGGACTCGATCGCGATGCGGCTGCTGATCATGTGCAATCCGCCGGAGAATCGGAGAATCGTGGCCAATTCGGCCGCGCGCACGGTGGTCTTGGAGACCTCCACGCGCGAAAGTTCTTCTTTAACGTCGGCGGTGAGTGCCAATCGCTTTTCCATTCTGTTGATCAGTTGCGTTACGTCTGAGTGATAAAAGCCCGGGGAGCCGGATGCTGCGCCCGGGCTCGCTTATTCGCGTCCGAGGTCGCGGTGCTTGATATTGACCGCGACTCCGGGAAGTTGTTCGAGTCGAGAAGCCAGTTCTCTAGCCATGGCAACGGAGCGGTGCTTGCCCCCTGTGCAGCCGATGCCGATAGTGGCGTGACGTTTATTTTCCCGCTGGTATCCCGCCAGCACCGGCGCCATGGCGGCGGCGTAGTGGTCGATGAAATCGAGGGCACCAATTTGGGCAAGTACAAAGTCTCTCACCTCCGGGTCAATGCCGGTGTGCGCGCGCAACTCGGGGATCCAGAAGGGGTTCGGCAGGAATCGGGCATCCGCCACCAGATCGACGTCGGTCGGCAGCCCGTACTTGAAACCGAAGCTCAAAATGGTCAGCTGCACACCCGCTCGCCCCTCGGCCGCAAACCGTTCGGTGATCGTCGTCGCGAGCTGGTGCACGTTGAGATCGGAGGTGTCAATGACGAGGTCACTCGACTCCCGAACGGCGAGCAGCCGGGAGCGCTCGGCAGCAATGCCGTCGAGCAGGGTGCCATCGCCCTGCAGCGGATGCGGGCGGCGCACGGATTCAAACCGGCGCACCAGCGCGTCGTCCCTGGCTTCCAGAAAGATGACCTGGACCTGGGTGTTGCTGCGGAGTTGTTGCACGGTTTCGAGGAAATCGCCGAACAAATCGCGGCCGCGGATGTCGACGACTGCGGCGATTTTGGGCAGATTCGTACCAGCCCGTTCGACCAGATCAACCAGGGGCCGCAGCATTTGCGGCGGAAGATTGTCGACGACGTACCAGTCCAGGTCTTCCAACGCGTTGGCTACGGTGGAGCGTCCCGCCCCGGACATTCCCGTGACGATCAGCACTTCCTGCTTGTCGGGGTCCGTAGTCATTCGTGGAAATCGCCTTAATGAGAAGTTGGTGGATAGTCAAGCCTACCCAGCGCCGGACGTTTTCGGTTGCGTTCAGGCGTTCAGGTGTTTAGGAGCGCAGGTGCGCGTGGATGGACTCGGCCAGCACGGGGCCGATGCCGCGGACATCCGCTATTTCGGCCGCCGAAGCGACCTTGAGGCGCGCCACCGAGCCGAAATGTTGCAACAGAACTTTCACCCGGGCCGGCCCGAGCCCCGCGATTTCGCCGAGAATCGAGTTGATGTCTTTCTTGCGCCGAATGCGCTGGTGGGTGATTGCGAACCGGTGGGCTTCATCACGAATGCGCTGGATCAGAAACAGCGCGTCGCTGTTGCGCGGCAGGATTACCGGGTAGTCGGAATCGGGGAGCCAGATTTCTTCAAGCCGTTTGGCGATTCCGCACAGTTGAATTCCGGTGACGCCCGATTCGGCGAGGGCCCGTTTGGCGGCGGCAACCTGCGGCTGGCCTCCGTCGACAATGAGCAGGTTTGGCTGGTATTTGAATTTGGCACGCTTCTGTTCGACCTGAATGATGTCGGTCGTAGTGGCGTCAACGACCACGGCATCCGCTGCCAATGTTTCGGGCTTCAGGTAGGCCAGTCTTCTGGTGAGGATCTGGTAGATCGAGTCGGTGTCGTCGGTTGATTCGGGAATGTTGAAGCGGCGGTATTCGTCTTTGCGGGGAAGCCCGTCCTCGAAGACGACCATGGACGCGACGATGTTGGTGCCGCTGAGGTGCGATACGTCGTAGCATTCCATTCGCAGCGGGGCGGCTGGCATTTCGAGAGCGTCCTGGATGTCTTCGAGCGCTTTGGAGCGTGCCACGAAGTCCGAGCTGCGACGGGTTTTGTAGAGCATGAGCGCCTGCTTGGCGTTGTTGCCGGCTGTGACCAGCAGGGCAGCCTTCTCCCCGCGCTGCGCTGCCACGAGGCGCACCTTGCGACCGGCGAGGTCGGCCAGCCAGGTTTCGAGGGCTTCGGCATCGTCGGGCAGTTCGGGGAGTACGATTTCGCGCGGCGGCAGGGCGTCGTGGTTGTAGGCGGTCTGCATCATGGAATCGATGAGTTCGCTCCTGGTGACGTCGAGTTCTTTGTCGACCATCCAGCCGCGCACACCACGGATGCGCCCGCCGCGCACGATGAACAGCTGCACGGCGGCTGCGAGTTCGTCCTGCTCGACCGCGAACAGGTCGATGTCGACGTTGTCGCGCAGCACGACGGCGCTCTTCTCGAGCACGGCGTTGAGCGCTCGCACCTGGTCGCGTCGTTTCGCAGCGATCTCATACTGCTGCGCCAAGGCGGCGTCCTTCATCTGCTGAGTGAGTTCGTTGATGAGCTTCTTGTCGTGGCTGCCCATGAAGCTGACGAACTCGTTGACGATCGTGCGGTGGTCCTCGATCGATACCAGTCCGGAGCAGGGGCCAAAGCACCGCCCGATCTGGCCGGCGAAGCACGGCTTGCCGCTCTGCATGGCCCGCTTGTAATTGGCGTTGTTGCAGGTACGGATGGGGAAGGCCTTGAGCATGAGCTCGATGGTCTCGTGAACGGCCCAGACCTTGGGGTACGGCCCGAAATAGCGGGCACCTTTGATGCCCTCGGTGCGGGTGACCAAGGCCCGTGGCGCCTCGTCGGCGAGGGTGACCGCGAGGTACGGGTAGGACTTGTCGTCCTTGAACTGCACGTTAAACGGCGGATCGAACTCGTTGATCCACATCCATTCGAGCTGCAGGGCCTCGACCTCGGTGCCGACGACAGTCCACTCGACGCCGGTGGCCGTGGTGACCATGCGGCGGGTGCGTTCGTGCAGGCTGTGGAGGGGGGCGAAATAGTTGCTCAGCCGAGCCCGCAGGTTCTTGGCCTTACCGACATAAAGGATACGCCCGGTCGCGTCGCGAAAACGGTAGACCCCGGGGGTCGTGGGAATCTCGCCCGTTTTCGGGCGATAGCTCAGGGCATCAGACATGGCCGTGAGGCCGCCTAGCCGGCAGCCAGGACCTCCTTCAGGAAGGAACCGGTGAAGCTCGTCTTGACCGTGGCGAGGTGCTCCGGCGTACCGGTGGCGAGTACCTTACCGCCGCCGGAACCGCCCTCCGGGCCGAGGTCGATGACCCAGTCGGCAGACTTGATGACGTCGAGGTTGTGTTCGATGACAATGACGGTGTTGCCCTTGTCGACGAGGCTGTTGAGCACGAGCAGCAGTTTGCGCACGTCTTCGAAGTGCAGCCCGGTGGTGGGCTCATCGAGCACGTAGACGCTGCGGCCGTTGGAACGCCGCTGCAGCTCGGTCGCGAGCTTCACCCGCTGAGCTTCGCCGCCGGACAGGGTGGTGGCGCTCTGACCGAGGCGTACGTAGCCGAGTCCGACCTCCACCAGGGTCTTGAGGAAGCGATGGATCGACGAGATCGGTTCGAAGAAGTCGGCCGCCTCGCTGATCGGCATATCGAGTACCTCTGCGATGTTCTTGCCCTTGTAGTGCACGGTGAGGGTGTCGCGGTTGTAACGGTCTCCCCCGCACACCTCGCACGCGACGTAAACGTCGGGCAGAAAGTTCATCTCGATCTTGATGGTGCCGTCCCCCGAGCAGGCTTCGCAGCGCCCGCCCTTGACGTTGAAGCTGAACCGGCCGGGGAGGTAACCGCGGGTCTTCGATTCGATGGTTTCCGAGAACAGGGTGCGGATCTTGTCGAACACACCGGTGTAGGTGGCTGGGTTGGAGCGTGGCGTGCGGCCGATGGGCGCCTGGTCGACGTGGATGACCTTGTCGAGCTGCTCGAGGCCTGTGACCCTGGTGTGCTTGCCCGGCAGCTTGCGGGCGCCGTTGAGCCGGTTGGCGAGCACCCGGTAGAGGATGTCATTGACGAGCGAAGATTTGCCGGAGCCACTCACCCCGGTGACCGCGGTGAAGGTGCCGAGCGGGAAGGTCACCGACACTTTCTGCAGATTGTTGGCCTCGGCGCCGGTGACGCCGATCAGGCGCTCCGGGTCGATCGGGCGTCGGGTTTTCGGGATGGCGATGGACTTGCGCCCGGCCAGGTAGTCGCCGGTAAGGGACTTGGTGTTGGCGAGCAGGCCTTCGTAGGAGCCGGAGTGCACGACGTGCCCGCCATTAACGCCGGCGCCAGGGCCGATGTCAACGATCCAGTCGGCGGTCTTAATGGTGTCTTCGTCGTGCTCGACCACGATGAGCGTGTTGCCGAGGTCGCGCAGGGTCACGAGGGTCTCGATCAGGCGCCGGTTGTCGCGCTGGTGCAGGCCGATGCTGGGTTCATCGAGCACGTAGAGCACGCCGGTGAGCCCTGAGCCGATCTGCGTCGCCAAGCGGATGCGCTGCGCCTCACCGCCCGAGAGGGTCGCCGCGGCCCGGGACAGGTTGAGGTAGTTCAGGCCCACCCGAATCAGAAAGTCGAGGCGTGCCCGAATCTCGCGCAGCACCTGGGCGGCGATGGCGGCCTCCCGGTCGGTGAGGGTGAGCTTGTCCATGAACGCGCGAGCGTCGGTCAAACTGAGTGCACAGACATCCGCGATGCTCGCTTCGTGAACGAGCACGGCGAGCACCTCGGGCTTGAGCCTGGTGCCGTTGCAGACGTGGCAGTCGACCTCACGCAGGTATTCGGACCAGCGCTGACGCTGGGTGTCGCTGTCGGCCTGCAGGTACTGGCGTTCAATGTAGGGCACAACACCCTCGAACCCGGAGGTGTAGCTCATCTCCCGGCCGTAGCGGTTTTTCCACTTGACCCGCACCTCAAAGTTGTCGCCGCGCATGACGGCGTTCTGTACCTCGGTGGTGAGCTCACCCCAGGGCGTGTCCAGCGAGAAGTCGAGGTCGCGGGCGAGGCCGTCGAGCAGCTTCTCGTAGTACTGGAACAGGCCCTTGCCCTGGGTGGTCCAGGGCAGCACGACACCCTCGGCGATGCTCAGATCGGGGTCACCGAGCAACAGGTCTTCATCGACGGACATGCGGGTTCCGAGCCCTGAACACTCCGGGCAGGCGCCGAACGGCGCGTTGAAGGAGAAGGTGCGCGGTTCAATTTCGGTGAGCTGAACCGGGTGGTTATTCGGGCAGGACAGCTTCTCGGAGTAGTTCTGCCAGGCCTTGTCGCCCTCTTCGTCGAGAAAATTGATCTGCACGAGCCCGTCGGTGAGTTTGAGGGCTGTTTCAAGCGAGTCGGTGAGGCGGGAAAGCAGCTCAGGGCCGGCGACGAGCCGGTCGACGATGACCGCGATATCGTGCTTCTGTTGCTTCTTGAGAATCGGCGGTTCGCTCAGCTGAATCTGAGTGCCATCGACAATCGCGCGGGAGTAGCCGCCGCCAGCCAGTTCCTGGAACAGGTCGACGAACTCGCCCTTCTTCTGCGAGACGACCGGGCTGACCACCTGGTAGCGAATGCCAGCCTTCAGTTCCATGAGCTGGTCGGCGATCTGCTGCACGGTCTGAGACTGGATGATCTCGCCGCAGGTGGCGCAGTGGGGCACGCCAATGCGGGCCCAGAGCAGGCGCATGTAATCATAGATTTCGGTGATGGTACCGACCGTGGACCGCGGGTTACGGTTGGTGGATTTCTGGTCGATCGACACGGCCGGGCTCAGGCCCTCGATGAAGTCGACGTCGGGCCGGTCGACCTGGCCGAGGAACTGCCGGGCGTAGGCCGAGAGTGACTCGACGTAGCGGCGCTGGCCCTCGGCGAAGATGGTGTCGAAGGCGAGCGACGACTTTCCCGACCCCGACAGTCCGGTGAAGACCACGAGCGAGTCGCGTGGAATCTCCAGATCCACGTTGTGGAGATTGTGCACGCGGGCTCCGCGCACACTGAGTTTCGGACCTGTTTCTACCTTGGTAATCGACACCCATCGAGTCTATGCAACGCCGCTGACAGTCTTGTACCGGCGACGCCTTTCACCTGCGGATTGCGCTCATGGCATGTGTTGTGCCGCCGCGAGGCCGTTGCACAGAGTCGTGACTTCGGCGACACCCGCAACGATTTCTTACGTCGGATTGCCGGGTATGTATATACTCGGTAATTATTAGCAGCGTCGAATTATCGGAGGTCGTATGTCCGTTCGCCAGAGTCTTCTCGCCATCCTGAACCAGGGGCCGTGCTACGGCTACCAGTTGCGGGCCGAGTTCGACCGTCGGACCGGGTCGACCTGGCCGCTGAACGTCGGCCAGATCTACAACACCCTCGACCGGCTCGAGCGGGACGGCCTGGTGCAGAAGGCCGACATTGACGCCGATGGTCAGAACTACGTTGAGATAACGTACGCCGGCCGCGCGGAGGTCGCCGAGTGGCTCGGCTCCCCCGTGGTGCGCACCATGGCGACCCGCGACGAGCTCGCGATCAAGCTTGCGATTGCGGTCACGCTGCCCGGCGTGGATATTGCCCAGGTGATTCAGGTGCAGCGCACCGCGACAATGCGCACCCTGCAGGAACTGACGCGCACCAAGAACGCTACCGCTGACCCGGAATCGTCGGAGCAGCTGGCCTGGCTGCTCGTGATCGATTCTCTCATCTTCGCGGCCGAGGCCGAGGCGCGCTGGCTCGATCACTCCGAAAGCCGGCTCACCCGGGCGCGAGCCGCCGGTCTCGCCGATCCCCTGCCGCTCAACACAGACGTTCCCAAGCGCGGACGACCGGCCAAGACGGTGCAGGCCAACGCATGACCGGCCACGCCGCTGACAGCGACATTCTGCTGCAGCTCGACGGTGTCTCGATGCAGTACGGCCGGGGCGAGACCGCGATCACGGCCCTGGCTGGCGTCGACCTGTCGGTGAGCCGCGGCGAGCTTGTGGCGGTGATGGGGGCATCCGGTTCGGGAAAGTCGACGCTGCTCACCGTGGCCGGCGGACTCACCCCGCCGACGTCGGGCGAGGTCGTCGTGGAAGGGCACTGGCTCAGCCAGCTCTCGGCCCGCGAGCTCGCGACGCTGCGTCGCCGCAGCCTCGGCTTCGTCTTTCAGGACTTCAACCTGATTCCCTCGTTGACCGCGCTCGAAAACGTGAGCCTGCCGCTCGAACTCGACGGCTGGACTTCGAAGAAGGCGCACCGCCCGGCCCTCGACGCCCTCACTATCGTCGAGCTCGGTGACCGGGCCGGGCATTTTCCCTCTGACCTGTCCGGTGGCCAGCAGCAGCGCGTCGCCATTGCCCGCGCGGTCGTCGGCGGTCGGTCGTTGATTCTCGCCGATGAGCCCACCGGCGCCCTCGACAGCACGACCGGTGAACTCGTCTTGCGGATGCTGCGCTCCCGAGTCGACGCCGGTGCCGGCGGCATTCTGGTCACCCACGATGCCCGCCACGCGGCGTGGGCGGACCGGATCGTCTTTCTACGCGACGGGCGCATCGTGGACGAGTCGCGGGCATCCGCTGTATCGAGCCTGTTGACCGGACTACAGGCATGAGTGGTGACGGGGGGTCGCTTGCGGGCAAACGCTCGGGCGGAACGCTCATTGCGTTTCGGATTGCTCGCCGCATGGCCGGGCAATCACGCGGTCGCAGCGCGTTGATCGCTCTGCTCGTCGCGATTCCGGTGCTCGGGATGGTCGGAATCACCACGGTAACCGCGAGCAATGTCGCGACCCCCGCCGAACGTGTCAAGCTCGAGCTCGGGTCGACCGAGGCGCGGGTCAGAATCGTCGCAGCGCCGGACGCGAAATTCACCCAAGACCCGCTGAACGACGGGCACTGGGGCTACCGCGACGAGGCGGCGCGTGCCGATGCCGCGCAGTCCATCGAGCCGCAGCCCGTCACGGTTGCTTCGCTGTTTACCGCCGACACCCGTTTGCTCTCCATTCGATCGACCGCCGTCGTGGTGGAGACGAAAGACGGGCTCGGGTCGTTTCCGGCCGTGCAGGGACAGCCGTGGGACCCGTCCTTCGTCGGAAAATGGGATGTGACGGCGGGAACACGACCGACCGCTGACGACGAGATCATGGTGACCGCTGCCGCCCTCGAACGGCTCGGAGCAAAGATCGGGTCGAAGGCCGTGATCACGGCGCCTATCGCCGAATCATTCACCATTGTTGGCACGATTCACACCGCGAGTCTCGACGACGCTGCGGTATCGTTCTACGGCATGCCCGCAGTCTTCGACGGCGTAATGCCCGACGATGACGACCTGCTAACTGAGTGGTACTTGCCCGACACCCCGCTCACCTGGAGCCAGATCGGCGAGCTCAACCCGCGCGGCGCCACCGTGCTGTCGCGCACCGTTCTGCTCGACCCCCCGCCGGTGGGCAGCTACATCTATAGCTATGGCGATACCTCGAACACCTCCATGAACTTGTTCATCGCCCTGCTCGGCGGATTCGCCCTGTTCGAGGTGGCCCTGCTCGCGGGCGCCGCCTTTACCGTCGGCGCCCGCACCCAGCAGCGCACTCTCGCGACCCTCGCGAGCGTCGGCGGCGACAAGCGGATGCTGTTTCGCGTCATGTCCTTCGGCGGCGTCATCCTCGGCGCCCTCGGAGCGGCACTGGGAACCGTACTCGGCCTCGCCGGCGCCTGGATCTTCATGCAGATTTCGGCGAACGGCAGCGCGGCCCGGTATCCGGGGTTTCACCTCGATCTGGTGTCGCTGCTCGTCATCGCGGTCTTCGCTGTGCTCGCCGGCTGGTGCGCTGCCGCGGTTCCGGCCCGGGCTGCCGGCCGGATCGACGTTTTGGCCGCCCTGCGTGGTGCCCAGCGCCCGCCGCGGGTCACGCGCCGCCGCCCGGTTGCTGGACTCGTTCTACTGACCCTCGGTGCGGTCATCGCCGTCACCGGCGGAGTGGTCGAGCTCGCCGCCTACGCACCCGTTTACCAGATAGCACTGGCCAACTTCGGGATCGCCCTCATTGTCGCCGGCCCTGTGATCATGCAGATCGGGGCGGTCTTCATCGCTCCCCTGATTCTGCGGTGGGCTGCCCGCGTGGCATCCCGGTTCGGACCAGGCGCACGGCTTGCGACCCGCGATGTGGCGCGAAACCCCGGGCGGAGCGTACCGGCACTCGCGGCCATCATGAGCTGCGTCTTCGTGGCGACCTTTGCGATGAGTCTCATTTCAACGATGCAGGTGAATTCGACCAGTGGCTACACCTACAGCGCCCCGCTGGACACAGCATCGGTGAGTCTCATGACTACCCAGAATGAACCGCCCTACGACCGAGTGTTGCAAACCACGGGGCCCGACGTCGTTGCCGCCGTTGAGAGCAGTTTTCCGAGCGCTCAGGCCAGACTGCTAAGAAGTGCAGAGGACCCGCCGATGGGCTTCGGCGACGCGGCTACCGACGGGACAACCGCGGATGCGCCCACCTTCGCCTACCCACGGATCGACGCCGACACGGTGTGCCCGAGTGATTCAACTCGAATGGACGCCAGTCATGAGGACACGCCTACCGACATCCGCTGCCCTACTCCATACTTTCTCGACACGATGATGAACTCGAGTATCAACGACCACATCTGGGTGGGCGATCTGGCGGACTTCGACGCGATTCTCGGCGAACCCGTGTCGGCGGAGTCCCGAGCAACGCTCACCGCTGGTGGAGGTGTCGCTACCTATGAGCAGTACGTCGTTGACGGAGAAATCCGTATCGACTGGGTCACGGAGCTCAACTCCGTTCTGGAGCCAGCTCGCAGCGTGTCACTGGCCGGGAGCGTGCAGGAGCCCGAGAATCCGCTGCCCTACGCCGTTTTCATGCTGACGTCCACGGCCGACGCGTCAAACCTGAACTACCGGCCGTCAATGGTCGTCAGCAGCATCGGCGCGAGCCCGACCCAGGCAGAATATGACCATGCCCAAGGTGCACTCGCCGCCATTTCGCCGGGGTTCAACCTGCAAACGGAGACGGGCCCGGAGGCGTATGGAGCGACCTGGACCTGGGCCCTGCTCGCCTTGACGGCGATCATCGCCCTGGTCACGGCGTCGATCACCATCGGACTCGCCCGCGCCGATGGGCACCGAGACAATGCCGTGCTCACCTCCCTTGGGACATCACCGCGGGTGCGCCGGGCCTTCGGGTTCTGGCAGGCCGTGGTGATCGTGGGCCTCGGCAGCGTCATTGGGGTGCTGCTCGGTTTGGTGCCGTCACTCGCGCTGTCGCTGACCCGGGACACGGCGGGGCTCTCGTTGCTGCCGTTCACTCCCCCGTGGCTGCAACTTGCCCTGATCGTGGTGGCGCTCCCGGCGCTCGTGGCGGTCGGCGGTGCACTCACGGCCGGCAGTAACCGCGCCCGGTTCAGCAACCGGGCGATGTTCGACTGATCCGGCCGGCGGCATCCGCTCTCGTGGCACTCGCTTGAGAAGTTGGCACGTGTTTGAACCAGTGCCAGCTTCCCAAACACGTGCCACGAGGGGTGTGCGACCGGCGGCTACTGCAGGTGGCCGGCCTTCTCCATCTGGCGGAGTTCGCGCTTGAGTTCAGAGAGCTCATCGCGCAGACGGGCGGCGAGCTCGAACTTGAGCTCTCCGGCGGCCTCGAGCATCTGTCCGTTAAGGTCGGCGATGATCGACTCCAGATCGTTGGCACCGTTGGCGGCTAGGCCGACCCGACGGTTGGGCGTCGACGTCTTGCGCCGGGCATCGCGGCCGGCCAGGAGCTCGGCGGTGTCGGCCTCCTCGCGAGCGAGCGCTTCGGTGATGTCGCCAATGCGTTTGCGCAGCGGGGTCGGGTCGATGCCGTGCAGGGTGTTGTACGCAACCTGCTTCTCTCGCCGACGGTCGGTCTCGTCGATCGCCTTCTCCATCGAGGCGGTGAGCCGGTCGGCGTACATGTGCACCTCGCCGGACACGTTACGGGCGGCACGCCCGATCGTCTGAATAAGGGACGTCGCCGAGCGCAGGAAACCCTCCTTGTCGGCATCGAGAATGGCGACGAGCGACACCTCGGGCAGGTCGAGGCCCTCACGCAGCAGGTTGATGCCGACGAGTACGTCGTAAATGCCGGCGCGCAGTTCGGTGAGCAACTCGACCCGGCGCAGGGTGTCGACATCGGAGTGCAGGTAACGTACCCGCACGCCGGCCTCAGTGAGAAAGTCGGTAAGGTTCTCGGCCATCTTCTTGGTGAGCGTTGTGACCAGCACGCGCTCGTTGCGTTCGGTGCGCTTCTTGATCTCTTCGAGCAGGTCGTCGATCTGGCCCTTGCTCGGCTTCACGATGATCTGCGGGTCGATCAGGCCGGTCGGGCGGATGATCTGCTCGACAATGCCATCCGCAATGCCCATCTCGTACTTGCCGGGCGTCGCCGACAGGTACACCGTCTGGCCGACCCGATTCTTGAACTCGTCGAACTTGAGCGGACGGTTATCGAGCGCGCTCGGCAGGCGAAAGCCGTGGTCGACCAGGGTGCGCTTGCGCGAGGAGTCGCCCTCATACATGGCACCGATCTGCGGCACGGTCACGTGCGACTCGTCGATGACCATGAGAAAGTCGTCGGGAAAATAGTCCAGCAGGCAGTGCGGGGCCTCCCCCGGTTCGCGCGCATCGATGTGGCGGGAGTAGTTCTCAATGCCGGAGCAGAATCCGATCTGCTCCATCATCTCGAGGTCGAAGGTGGTGCGCATACGCAGTCGCTGGGCTTCGAGCAGCTTGCCTTCACGTTCGAGCACTTCGAGGCGTTCGGCCAGTTCGATCTCGATGGTACCGATCGCCCGACGCATAACGTCATCGCTCGCAACGTAGTGCGAGCCAGGAAACACCGAGACCGAGTCGAGCTTCTTGACGATATCGCCGGTGAGCGGATGCAGGCTGTACAGGCCTTCGATCTCGTCGCCGAACATCTCGATGCGAATGGCGAGCTCTTCGTACATCGGGATGATCTCGATGGTGTCGCCGCGCACCCGGAAATTGCCCCGCGAGAAATCGACATCGTTGCGCTTGTACTGCATGGCCACAAATTTGCGCACCAACCAGTCGCGGCTGACCTTCTGACCGACCTGCAGGGCGATCATGGCATCGAGATAGCCCTGCGGCGTACCGAGACCGTAGATGCACGACACCGTCGACACCACGATCACGTCCCGGCGGCTCAGCAACGAGTTGGTGGTGGAATGCCGCAATCGTTCGACTTCCTCGTTGATCGAAGAGTCCTTCTCGATAAAAGTGTCGGTCTGCGGAACGTAGGCCTCGGGCTGATAGTAGTCGTAATACGAGACGAAGTACTCGACCGCGTTGTTGGGCATGAGGTCGCGGAACTCATTGACCAGCTGCGCCGCGAGGGTCTTGTTGTGGGCCAGAACGAGCGTCGGGCGTTGCACCTGCTCGATCAGCCAGGCCGTCGTGGCGGACTTACCGGTACCGGTAGCACCAAGCAGCACGATGTCGGTTTCGCCGGCATTGATTCGGGCAGCCAGGTCGGCGATCGCCGCCGGCTGGTCGCCGCTCGGCGTGTACTCACTGACCACTTCAAACGGATTCACAGAGCGCGTGGGTTCCATGCTTCCATTCTACAAAGGGGGTCTGACACTCAGCTTTGCGCGCTCGACCCCTGCGAGCGAATGCCGGCGCTCGCCGCACTCTTGTCGGCCTCGGCAGTGAGCACGCCCTCCCAGAGCGCGTCAACCTGAATCAGTGTCGCGTCGAGGCCACCCGTGTTGTCGATCACGACGTCGGCCAAGGCCAGACGTTCTGCGTCACTGGCCTGCGCCGAGATGCGATGGGTCGCGTCCTCGCGGGTCAGGCCGCGCAGGTCCACCATGCGCTGGATTCTGGTGGCAGCATCCGCGTGCACGACGACGATCACGTCAAACGTGACCAGGCCGCCGGCCTTGGCTTCGGCCAGCAGCGGAACGTCGTAGACGACGATGGCGTGCGGGTCAGCCGCAGCGGCTTCGGCCACCCGGTCGCGGGTGAGCTGTCGCACCGCCGGATGCGTGATGGCATTCAGCCGTTCTCGCCGCACCGGGTCGGTAAAGATGATGGCGCCAAGCGCCCGCCGGTTCAGGCTGCCGTCGGGCAGCAACAGGTCGGAGCCGAACTCTTCAGCAATCGCCGCCAGTGCCGGGGTGCCGCGTTCAACAACTTCGCGGGCGAGACGGTCGGCGTCGATCCCGACGGCGCCCAGCTCACTGAGACGCTGTGCTACGGTGCTCTTGCCCGAGGCGATTCCGCCGGTCAGCCCAATCAGATACATCCCGTCAGACTATCTGTTTCGCCCGCGGACGGCACAGGGAGCATCCACTCAGTCGAGAGCCCGTTTGATCTCTGCCAGGAGCGCGTCCCGATTGAAGTCGGGTTTGTTCATTGTCACGACGGGCTGGGCCGGGTCGCTGTCGATCGTGTCCTGTTCATCGTCGGTGATCTTTCCCGCCGACAGGACCAGCACCGGAATGTACTGAGTACTGGCATGGTCCTGCAGCGCCCGCACAATCTTGAACCCGCCGAGGTGCTCCATCATGAGATTGATCAGAATCAGGTCGGGCGTCAACTTGAGCGCATCAGAGATGGCGGCCTCGCCCGACGACGAGGATTCGACGCGGTAGGCCGGCTCTTCCAAATACGAAGTGACCTGGTCGACGGTTTGGCGGTCTTCATCGACAATGAGGATGCACCGTGTATGTGCCCGGTCAGGGCGTAACCCAAGCAGGGTGAGCGAGTTCTGCAATTCGACCCGCTGCAGCGGCTTTTCGAGCACAGCCGCGGCACCGCGACTTAATGCCATACTCATGTCGGCCAATCCGGCAATGACCACGACGGGGATGGAGGCCAGTTCCGGAGAATCGTGGAGCTTCAGTAGAAACTTCCAGCCGTCCATTCCCGGCAGCTGCACGTCGAGGGTGATCAGGCTTAGCGGCACTCCCTGTGCGAGATCGAGCGCTTCCTCGCCGCTTGCCGCTGCAATCACCTGGAAGCCTTCTGCTTCCAGGAGCAACCGAACGAGCTTGGCGGATTTGGCGTCGTCCTCAACCACCAAAGCCGTCGGGCTTCCGCTCGGGACAGTCGAACCCGCGACTGTCTGCGAGAAACCCTGACGGTCGACATTCGAGTCAGCATTGGCCGCCGCGATCAGATCCTGCGTGGCGTGTTGAAGCAGCGCGTCGCCATTGTCGTTCTCGGGCTCGCGGCCGGCGTCGGACTCTGCCCGTTCTGGTTCGAATGATGCATCGGAGTTCTCCGCGCGGATCTCTGCTCGCTCAGTATTGCTTTCCGCGGTCAGTGACGGTTGGGCCGTCGCTGCGGACAGATCATGGCGCGGCAACCAGACGCCGAAGGTTGCGCCTTCGTTCAGAGATCCCTCCACACCGACCCTGCCCTCTTGCAGCTCGGCCAGCAATTTCACCATGGCCAGGCCTACGCCGTTGCCGCTTGACTTCCACGCGGCGTCGAATTCCCCGTGTCGCAGGGGAAGGAACAAGGCAGGCAGATCCGCCTCGGAGATTCCGACCCCGGAGTCCGTCACTCGAATTTCCAGAAACTCCGCAAAACCGGACTCTGGTAAAGGTGACGACCAGTGTGGGCGATGTCCGTCGAGGAAGCCGACGGAACTGCGCGGCACAATCCGCGCCTGCACGGATACGTCCTCGCCCTTGCTGGCAATAACGGCATTGCCCAGCAGGACCGCCAGAATCTGTCCGGTGGTGTCGGTGTCGAGCGGAAAGTCCCCCACCTGCTCAGTACCGTTGACAGCGACCGAAACTGCGGGGTCTCCGCTCTGATCGACCAACGCGGCGCTGGCGACCAGCAGGCCGTGCACGGCGACGAGTTCATAGTAGAAGTCGACGTTGCCGGTTTCAACCGTGGACATGCTGATGAGTTCTTTGAGCAAGGACAGCAGGTGGGCGGTGTCAGCGCAGATGCCGTCGACTCTGCGTTGCTGCACCTCGTTCAACGTACCGTCAACCCCACTGCTCAGCGCCTTGGCCGAAGAAACGATCGCCTGCAGCGGTGTCAGCACCTCGACCTTGGCGCGAGTCAGATACTCGGCCCGAGCAACATTCGCCTGCTCCATGGCGAAATTCTTCTCGAGGAGGGCGCGCTCGAACTTTTTGCTCTCGGTCACGTCTCTGGCTGCCGCGAAAACGCCCTGGACTCTGCGCTCACGATCCCGCAGAGTGGCCGCGTTGTACGAGACGACGGTTTCCGTGCCGTCAAAGGATCGCACCGTCAGCTCGTAATCAGTGATCCGGTCCTCCTTCAACACTCGGGCGATGGCGGTGTCGGCGCGCGTCGGATTGGTGAAGAAGTTGCGGCACGGAGCACCGATGAGTTCGTCCCGGGTGCGCCCGGTCAGGGCCACCATCTGGTGATTGACGTCGGTGATGACGCCCTTGGTATCGGTGGTCATGAGCGCATCAATGTTTGATTCGATCAGCGATCGAGTGTAAAACTGCTGGTCACGTAACCTTTCGTTGAGCACTTCAACCGACAACGATGCACCAGAACCGTCGGTGAAGCTCTGACTTCCCGACGGTGCCACAGGGGTTTGAAAATCGTCTTCGCCCCTGTTGTCAGCGCTGTCTGCAGGGTGAAAGGTGTTCATGGGCTCTCCGATGGGACTGTGAAGCTGTCGTGCACGTTCCCACCAGAAACAGGTTGTAACTAGGGAAATCCACATCCGTTCGACAATTTTGTTACTGTCGTGATGCCGACAAAAAAGAGGACGTTTCCTCACTATCAGGTATAGCACGAAGAGTTCCGTGAGTCGTGATCCTGACCAATTACCATCGGATATTGCGCGCGGTCGCGAGACCGCCATCCGCTTGCGAACGTCGTACGAAAAAACGGACCGCACCCCGAAGGATGCGGCCCGCCCTGCGCCGTTTACTGCGCAACTGTGAAGCTGTGCTGCTAGTTGCCGCCGGAGAGCTTCTCGCGGAGGGCCGCGAGTGCTTCGTCGTCGGCGAGCGTGCCGGCGCCAGCCGACTCGCTCGAGAAGGCAGAGCCGGCCGGTGCGACGTCGCTGGGGGCAGCGATTTCGTCGTTCGCGGTCGAAACCTGCTTCTTGTGGGCTTCCCAGCGAGCCTGGGCTGCAGCGTAGTCCTGCTCCCACTTTTCGCGCTGCTCGTCAAAGCCTTCGCGCCACTCGTTGGTCTCGGAGTCGAAGCCTTCGGGGTACTTGTACTGGCCCTTATCGTCGTACTCGGTGAGCATTCCGTAGAGCGCCGGGTCGAACTCGGTGCCGTCGGGGTCGACGCCATCGTTGGCCTGCTTGAGGCTGAGCGAGATGCGGCGACGCTCGAGGTCGATGTCGATGACCTTGACGAAGACCTCGTCGCCGACCGAGACAACCTGCTCGGCGAGCTCAACGTGCTTGCCGGACAGCTCGCTGATGTGCACGAGTCCCTCGATGCCCTCGGCAACGCGAACGAACGCGCCGAACGGAACGAGCTTGGTGACCTTACCCGGTGCAACCTGGCCGATGGCGTGGGTGCGGGCGAATACCTGCCACGGGTCTTCCTGCGTTGCCTTGAGCGACAGGGAGACACGCTCGCGGTCGAGGTCAACTTCGAGGATCTCGACGGTGACTTCCTGGCCAACTTCGACGACCTCGCTGGCGTGCTCAATGTGCTTCCAGCTGAGCTCGGAAACGTGGACCAGACCATCAACGCCGCCGAGGTCGACGAACGCACCGAAGTTGACGATTGAGGAGACAACGCCCTTGCGGACCTGTCCCTTCTGGAGGTTGTTGAGGAACGTGGTGCGACTTTCGCTTTGCGTCTGCTCGAGCAGGGCGCGACGCGACAGCACAACGTTGTTGCGGTTCTTGTCGAGCTCGAGGATCTTCGCTTCGATTTCCTGGCCCAGGTACGGGGTCAGGTCGCGAACGCGACGAAGTTCGATGAGCGATGCCGGAAGGAAGCCGCGCAGGCCGATGTCGACGATGAGTCCACCCTTGACGACCTCGATGACCGAACCGGTGACAACACCGTCGGACTCCTTGATCTTCTCAACGTCGCCCCATGCACGCTCGTACTGAGCGCGCTTCTTGGACAGGATGAGGCGGCCTTCTTTGTCTTCCTTCTGAAGAACGAGGGCCTCGACCAGGTCGCCGACCTTGACGACCTCGGAGGGGTCAACGTCGTGCTTGATGGAAAGTTCGCGGGAGGGAATGACACCCTCGGTCTTGTACCCAACGTCGAGGAGAACCTCGTCGCGGTCGATCTTCACGACGGTGCCCTCGATGAGGTCTCCGTCGTTGAAGAATTTCAGAGTCTTTTCGACCGCGGCAAGAAAGTCCTCAGCAGATCCAATGTCGTTGATGGCGACCTGCTTGGGTGCCCGTTCGGTCGTTGCGATTGTCATGTAGTAGTTGCTCCAGGATGGACATAATCGGGCCACACGCAAAAATTCGTTCAGGTGTTTTAGTTGTTCCGCGGTACAAAAACCCGGGGAACGCTCCGCGCATGGCAGCGGATAGGGCGCCACAAATGTGACACTCTATCCTAGCTACCAGACTCCCCCGCAGGCAACTTGACCAGACTTCTCGCCTGACTACTCCAGCGGATGCCCTACTTCAGCAAGGCCGACCGCAGGGTGTCGAGACCCACGCCGCCCAAATCCAGGGCAGTGCGGTGGAATTCCTTGATCGAGAAGGCATCACCTTGGCGCGCTTTCGCGGCATCGCGGAGTTGCTCCCAGATGCGCTGTCCGACTTTGTAGGACGGCGCCTGGCCCGGCCAGCCGAGGTAGCGGTTGACCTCGAATTTGACGAAGCTCTCGTTCATATTGACGTTCTGACCGAGAAATTCGAAGGCGTAGTCCGCGGTCCACGGGCCGGAACCGTCGGGCCGGGTCTTGCCCAGGTGCACACCGATGTCGAGCACGACGCGAGCGGCGCGCATCCGCTGGCCGTCGAGCATGCCGAGACGGTCGGCCGGGTCGTCGAGGTAACCGAGCTGTTCCATGAGGCGTTCCGCGTAGAGGGCCCAGCCCTCGGCGTGGCCGCTGGTGCCGGCGAGCTGCCGACGCCAGGTGTTGAGCTTGGCCCGGTTATAGACGGCCTGGCCGATCTGCAGGTGGTGACCGGGGACACCCTCGTGGTACACCGTGGTGAGCTCGCGCCAGGTGTCGAATTCCGTCACACCGACGGGCACCGACCACCACATTCGTCCGGGCCGGGAGAAGTCGTCGGTGGGTCCGGTGTAGTAGATGCCGCCTTCCTGGGTGGGGGCGATCATGCACTCGATGGTCTTGATTTCGTCGGGGATGTCGAACTGGGTCTCGGCGAGGTCCGCGACGGCCTTGTCGCTGGTGCGCTGCATCCACTCTTGCAGGGCCTGGGTGCCGTGCAGTTTGCGGCTCGGGTCGGTGTCGAGGTAGGCGATGGCTTCGAGTACGCTCGCGCCGGGTTTGATCTGACCGGCGACCTTCTCTTGCTCGTCGACCATGCGGGCGAGTTCTTCGATGCCCCACTCGTAGGTTTCGTCGAGGTCGATCGTGGCGCCGAGAAAACGGCGGGAGGCGAGGGTGTACAGCTCGCGGCCGATCGCGTCGTCGTCGGTGGCCTTGCCGTCGAGTTCGTCGCGGAAGAAGGTTGCAAGTTTGTCGTAGGCGGTGGCCGAGCGGCGAGCGCCGAGGCCGAGGTCTTTGGCGAGGGAAGCGGGCAGGGTGCCGCTATCGAGCGACGCGTTCGCTGAGAATTCGGCGAAGAAACCGTCATTGGCGGCATGGCGCTGGGCTTGGGCGAGCACCTCCCGTACCTGGCGGCGTGCCGGGGTCACCCCACGCTCGATGCCGAGCCGGAGCGTCTCGATGTACCCGTCGATGGCGGCCGGAAGGTTGCCCAACCTGCTTGAGATATTGGCCCAGTCGTCGACGGTCTTGGTGGGCATGAGGTCGAAGATGTCGCGAATCTCCTGGGCCGGCGAGGCGATCACGTTAAGGTCGCGCAGTTGCAGCTGCGCGTCTGAACTCTCGACGCCCAGCGACAACTCGCTCCGCAGGTCGGTCTTGGTGACCTCGTCGATGCTGTCAACCGGGCGGGCGGCATCCAGTTGGGCGATTGTCTTCTTTGCCTCGGCGACGAAGCGTTCATGGCCCGCCGGGGAGTAATCGCCGTAGCGGCCATCACCCTCGGTACGGCCGATGTAGGTACCCACCGTTGGCTCAAGGTCGACGAGGGTGTCCACCCACTCTTCAGCGATCTGGTCGATGGCCGTGGGAGTGCGCAGAGTGTCATGTGTCATGCGTCGAGCCTAGAACACGACTGCTCGGCGCGAACCCCCCAATTGGGGAAACTGGCCGGTCACACCGCAGTGATTTAGTGGGCGGCGGCG
Organism: Cryobacterium sp. N19; assembly: GCF_002929595.1. Classification (NCBI taxonomy): domain Bacteria; kingdom Bacillati; phylum Actinomycetota; class Actinomycetes; order Micrococcales; family Microbacteriaceae; genus Cryobacterium; species Cryobacterium sp. N19. The sequence goes on from NZ_PJJR01000053.1 coordinate 244,765, forward strand.
TCCCAGTTGGGTCCACGGCCGACCTGAACCGTCAGCGGAACGAGCAGATCTGCGGCAGATTCCATGTTGTGGGTGACCACCTGGCTCAGGGAATCCCATTCGCCCGGGGCGACGTCGAAGATCAACTCGTCGTGAACCTGCAACAGCATCCGGGAGTCCATTGACGCATCCGTCAGGTCAGCGGCGATACCGTTCATGGCGATCTTCATGATGTCGGCCGCGGAACCCTGGATCGGAGCGTTGAGCGCCGCTCGTTCAGCGTTGTCGCGCAGCACCCGTTTGGGGCTGGCCAGGTCGGGGAACGGGCGGCGACGCCCGAAGATGGTCTCGGTGTAACCGTCGACCTTGGCCTGCTCGACCACGTTGCGAAGGTAATCGCGCACCGCGCCGAACCGCTCGAAGTAGTCGGTCATGAGCTGCTTGGCCTCTTTGGTGTCGATGCGAAGCTGCTTGGACAGGCCGAAGGCGCTGAGCCCGTAGGCAAGCCCGTAGCTCATGGCCTTGACCTTGCTGCGCATTTCGGCGGACACGTCGGCGGGGTCCACGCCGAAGATTCGGGAACCCACGAACCGGTGCAGGTCTTCGCCAGCGTCGAAGGCTTCGATCAGCCCGGCATCTTCGGAGAGATGCGCCATGATGCGCATTTCGATTTGCGAGTAGTCGGCGGTCAGCAGGCTCTCGCTGCCTTGGCCGGCCTGGAAGGCGGCACGGATGCGTCGACCCTCTTCGGTGCGCACCGGAATGTTCTGCAGGTTCGGGTCGTTCGACGAGATCCGGCCGGTGGTGGTGCCGATCTGCACGTAGGTCGTGTGGATGCGGCCGGTCGTGTCGATGGCTTTGTCGAGGGTTTCCACGATCTGGCGCAGTTTGGTGGCGTCGCGGTGCTTGAGCAGCAGATCGAGGAACGGATGCGGGTTGCTGGCCTGCAGATCCGCGAGGGCGCCGGCATCCGTTGAATACCCGGTCTTGTTCGCGCGTGTCTTGGGCATCTCCAGCTGCTCGAACAGCACGTCCTGCAGCTGCTTGGGCGACCCGAGGTTGACCTCCCGGCCGATCTCGGCGTAGGCGGCGGCGGCGAGGCTCGCCGTGCTGGCACCCAACTCTGCAGACAGCTCGGCGAGTTGCTCATGCGAGACGCTGACGCCGGCGAGCTCCATGTCGGCGAGGGCGAGCAGGGTGGGCAGTTCGATATCGATCAGCAGTTTCAGCGAACCGGGGTCGAGGGCCTTCTCGACGGCGGCGAAGACACGGAGGGTAAACCACGCCTGGGCAGGGGCACCGGCCTGTTGGGCCTCGTCGGGAACGAGCTGATTGGGGTCGGCGACGGGCAACGTTTCGTCGAGGTAGCGCGACACGAGGTCGGCCAGGGTCTTATCGGGGCCGCCTGGGCGAATGAGCCAGGCGCCGACCAGGGTGTCGAAGGCCAGACCGTTGAAGGGCAGACCGCTGCGGCGCAGCGCCTTCATCTGGTGTTTGGCGTCGTTCATGACCTTCGGAGCCGCACTGGCAAGCCACGCTTCGAGAGGGGCATAATCCTTGCGGCCCGGCTGCCACGGCAGGTTGACGGTCTCGGTCGGGCTGGCAAGGCCGAAGCCGATGGCCTTACCGTCCTGCACCTCAACGGTGAGACCGAGGCCCGCCGGGTGGGCCACGGTGGCACGGTCGAGCCACGACTGCAGCTCTTCGTCGAGGAGGTCCTGCGCGATGGGGGCCTGAACGGCGGGCACCTCGTCGACGACAGCAACGGTTGCTTCAACGGCCGGGTCTTCCCCGGCGAGCTTGAGTACCCGGTCGAGGAGGGACTTGAATTCGAGGCGGGTGAAGATGTCCCGCACCGCGTCGGTGTCCATGGCGCCGCGTTCCAGCGCGGCAACGGCCATCGGAAGGTCCAGGTCGGTGACCAGGCGGTTGAGTCGGCGGTTGCGAATCGCGTTCTCTTTCTGCTCACGCAGGTTGTTGCCGACGACGCCCTTGATCTCCTCGGCGTGTTCCAGGATGCCGTCGAGGCTGCCGTACAGGCCAAGCCACTTCACCGCGGTTTTCTCGCCGACCTTACTGATGCCGATCAGATTGTCGCTGGTTTCGCCGACGAGAGCGGCCACATCGGGGTATTGCTCGGGTTCGATGCCATAGCGTTCGCGCACCCGAGCCGGGTCGTAGCGCGTGAGGGCTGACACGCCTTGGCTGGCTGGATAGAGGAGGGTGACGGTCTCGTTGACCAGCTGAATGGCATCCCGGTCGCCGGAGACGACGAGCACGTTGTAGCCGGCGGCGGTGCCTTCGACCGAGAGGGTGGCGAGAATATCGTCGGCCTCGAAGTCTTCCTTGGTGATGGTGGTGATGTTCATCGCGGCGAGGGCTTCCTGCAACAGCGGGATCTGCCCAAGGAATTCCGGCGGGGTCGCATTGCGCGTGCCCTTGTACTCGGGGTATTCCCTGGTACGAAAGGAGGCGCGGGAGATGTCGAACGCGACCGCGAGGTGGGTCGGCTTCTCGTTGCGCAGCAGGCTGAGCAGCATCGACAGAAAGCCGTGGATGGCGTTCGTATGCTGACCGGCGTGGGTCTGGAAGCTATCCACCGGCAGGGCGAAGAACGCCCGGAATGCCAGGGAATGGCCGTCGATGATCATCAGGGTAGGCTTTTCGGAGTCCAACACTCCCCTAGCCTACAAGCGTCTTCCCGCGCGGGCTCCCCCGACCAAAGGTGATCATGTTCAATACAACTGACGATGCACTCGCCTGGGTTCAGCAGCGCGGCGGCGGAGATCTGGCCGACAAGATGGGGCTGGAGTTCACCGAGTTCACCATAGACCGGGCCGTGGCGCGGATGCCGGTGGCCGGAAACACGCAGCCGGCCATGCTTATGCACGGCGGCGCCTACGTCGTGCTCGGCGAGTCCCTCGGGTCGATGGCAGCAAATCTGCACGCCGGACCGGGAAAGCTCGCCGTGGGAATTGAGATCAACGCCTCACACAACCGTTCAGCGACGTCAGGGTACGTCACCGGGGTGTGCACCCCGATTCATCTGGGCCGCACCCTCACCACCCACGAAATCGTCGTCACCGACGATGCCGGCCGGCGCTGCTCGACGATTCGCATCACGAACATCATCAAGGACCTTCCGCCGCAGGGTTAGCCCGCGTCGGGCTCGACCAGACTGATGAACGCGCTGAGCTCGGCGACGCCGGTTGGTGTTACGGGCAGGTAGTCGGTGAGCGCCGGCGAATAGACCAGGTAGGCGGCCCATTTCGCGCGCGAAATGGCAACGTTCAGCCGGTTCTTCAAAATGAGAAATCCCAGGCCGCGCGGTACGTCATCGGCCGAACTGGCCGCGAGAGTGACAATCGCAATGACGGCCTCCTGACCCTGGAACTTGTCGACCGTTCCCACCCTCACCGTGGAGTAGCCGGCAGCCGCCAGTGCCTCACGTACGAGAGCCAACTGGGCGTTGTACGGCGTCACGACGATCACGTCGGTTTCGGTCAGGGGGTCATCGACCCGATCCATGGTCGGGTCTGTCCACAGCCGGCCGAGTACGCCGCGCACGAGTGCCACGACGGCCTCCACTTCTTCGGCTGATGAAATGGAATTGCCGGTGTGCACGACCGGCACGGCGTGCACACCGGGCCGAATGCCTACAAGAAAGCGGGTCGACGTAGTCGGATCGGCGTGCAGCAGGCCGCCGTAGGACAGTCGGGAGACGGGCTCGGTGACCGCCGGGTGCATGCGGCGGCTCTCGGCGAGAAAGTAGCCCCGGTCGGCGGGAAGCACGTCGTGGCCGGCGGCGACCCAGCCCAGGGCAGACTGGTCGATCGGCTCGGGATGCAGGCCTTGGCTGACCTGCGGCAATTGCTGCGGGTCGCCGAGCAGCAACAGACTGCGGGCGCCGACACTGGCCGCGATGGTGGAGGCGAGCGAGAATTGGCCGGCCTCGTCGACGACGAGTAGATCAAGGCTGTGTCGTGGCACGCGGGCCGGATTGCTGAAGTCCCACGCGGTGCCGCCGACGACGAATCCCGTCGCGGTGTGATCCAGTGCGAACAGAAGTTGCCCGTCTTTCGGCAGCACGGTGTAGGCGGGTTCCGCCGCATCGGCGCCGGTCTTGGCGACTTTGCCGACGAGAGCCGGCTCGAGCCCGGCACTGACGACGGCGTCGAGCAGGTTCTCCACCACCGCGTGGGACTGGGCGACAACGCCGATCTTCCAGCCGTGCCGCTGCACAAGTGCGGTGATGACGTGTGCGCCGAGGTAGGTCTTGCCGGTGCCGGGTGGCCCCTGGATCGCTAGGTAGGAGTGATCCAGGTCGAGCAGGGTCGCGATGACGGCATCGATGGTGCTGCCGCCGGCCCGGGCGAGTGCCAGGTGCCCGCTTTCGGTGCGCGGCGGGGTGCGACGCAGAATATCGACCATCGAGTCGCGCGGCCAGCCGGGCTGGGCATCGACGATAGCTTTGGCCCACTCGTCGATAGCGGGTTTCTGCTGCAGGGGCCGTGGCGGTGCGGCCGGTGCCAGGGCACTCGGCCGGTCGCTATAGCGAGCCGTGTCCTTGAGCAGTGTCTCTTCAATCAGGATGCCGTCATCGCTGACGTCCAGCACTTTGACGGTGCGGTGGGCGCGTGCGCCGTCCGAACTGTCGGGGTTGACGAACGGTCCGGGGTATTCGTAGAGCAGGTACGGGCCAGCCTGGTCGCCCGGTTTAATGCTGCTGCCCGGTGCCAGGCGACCGCGCAACCAGAGGTGGCGACGGTCGACGCGCTGCATACCTTCTCGGAACCAGTCGCGCTCTACGTCGACGCCTTCGACGACGAGGACGTCGCGGGTGTCCTGCCATTCATCGATCGGGTACTCGAGCCGAAAATAGTGCGCCCACCAGAAGCTCTTCTGCTCTCGCCGGTGGTAGTCCATTGCGGCGGCGGCAAAGGCGGCCGCGGTCTGGTCGATGCTGCGCGGGGTGTGCGGTGTCGTTGGCGCAGCGCGGGCGAGCAGGGCGTCGCGCACCGGTGACGGCTCCAGCGGGACGGCATCCGCTTCGGCCGTGCCACCGGCCGAGCGGATGCCCGCTCCGCGCGCCAGCGTGAGCAACCAGTCGCGCAAGCGCAGCGTTGAGACGCAGTCGTAGCGGTTGTAGTCGGCGATGGAGGCGAGCATGCGTTGCGCCTCGACCTGGTCGCCGTGAGCGTGCAGGTCGCGGGCTGCGGCGTATTCAGTGATGGAGTCCGCCGCGTTGGTGACCTCGCCGCCGCGCAGTTCCGCGCCCATGTAGAGCGGTTCGAGCTTTTTGATCGAGTACGAGCGCGACCCGACGCGCATGGTTTTGCGCACGAGCGGGTACAGATCGACGAGCACATTCTCGCGCAGCAGCCGGTCGATCTGGTCTTCGCCGACGCTGTGCCGGGCGGCGAGGCTGAGCAGGTGGGTGCGCTCGTAGGCGGCGTAGTGGTACACGTGGAGGCCAGGAAACTGGGCTCGACGCCTCCCGAGGTAGGCCAGAAAGTCGGTGAGCGCGACCTTCTCCTCGGCCCAGGTGTGCGCCCAGAAAGCGTGAAAGGATTCGTCGGTCTGCACCAGGCCGAACAGGTAGTCCAGGCCCCACTGCGTGGTCGAGCCGTCAGGGGCGTCGCCTTCGGTCGCGTTTCCCTCTGAATAGAGCGGGTCGCCCTCGAAGTCGAAGAAGATGTCGCCCGGGTTCGGTTCGGGCAGCACTGACAGCGCCCCTGGGTTGTACAGATCGACCGGCGGAGCTGTACCGGGGACCGCCTGAAGCTGTAGCCGCGCCTGTGTACGCAGGGCGGTGAGCGTCGAGTCCGACACGCCGTCGATGTCTTGGGTAAACGCCGCGAGATCGTCGATTGTGCCAATGCCGCCGGCCGCAAGCCGCGCCCGCTGCGACAGGCGCAGCCCGGCGACCAGCAAGGGATCGCGGTGCGCCTGCACCTCGGCCTCACAGGTGGTGCAGCGTCCGCAGACCGTGTATCGCGGGTCTCCCCACGCTACCGGCTGGGTGTCGGCGAGTCGTTCCGTGATGATCTGCAGCAGGCGCTGCCTGCGTTTACGGTACACCGGGCGAATATCAGCGAGCGGATGCCCGCTCACGGACCCGTCACCGAGCAACAGTTCGACAGAGTCGGCCGTCGGTACGCCAATGCGGTCGAGCTGGTCGGCGTAGGCGGCGAGCTGCAGCAGCGCGGTCACTCGGGCGTGCCGGGCCAGTTTGGTGTCTTGTAGCAGCCAGGTGCCGTCATCCTGGCGCACGATGAAGTCAGCGAATCCGAGAAAGGCGATGTCTGCGGTAGGTGAGCCGAAGTGTGGATCGAAGAACGTGGCCTGAAAGATGACCTCGGCGGTCGTGCCGAAAGCCAGCCGCGTTTGGTCGGCGGCAATCTCCAGAGCGGGGCGAGCCATCCGCTCTGGACGGCAAATTTCGACCACAGACTGGCCCAGCCGGTACCGCTCGAGCACCCGGTGCTCATGCTCGTCGCCCAGCCGCGAGGTGCGGTCCAACATCGCGTCGACCGGGTCGACCACAGCGTCGATGCGGCCGAGCTTCGCGTCGATGCGGCGCAGAAACGCAAACTCGCAGACGGATGCCGCGCTCAGGTCACTCGCGCTCGTCACCACGCTGCCGTCCAATAGGAACATGCGCCCGTCCTCCGTCTGTTCGAGCGTATCGGACACCTCCGACACGCCAGCCGATCAGATGCCCGGGTACAAAAAACGGCCCGGCAGGTTCTGCCGCGCCGTTCTCTGAGACGTTTCTACTTCTTGACGCTGAGCTGCTCGATAATCGCCTGCGACACGTCGTGCATGGTGAGTCGACGATCCATCGAGGCCTTCTGGATCCAACGGAAGGCTTCGGGCTCGGTCAGGCCCATCTTCTCGTTGAGCAGGCCCTTGGCCCGGTCGACGAGCTTGCGGGTCTCGAACCGTTCGACCAGGTCGGCGACCTCGGCTTCGAGGGTGATGATCTGGCTGTAGCGCGAGAGGGCGATCTCGATCGCGGGAAGCAGGTCGTTCGGGGTGAACGGCTTGACGACGTAGGCCAGTGCGCCGGCTTCGGTGGCACGCTCGACCAGTTCCTTCTGGCTGAACGCGGTCAGCAGCACGACCGGTGCGATGTGCTCTTTGGACAAGCGTTCAGCAGCGCTGATGCCGTCGAGCTGGGGCATCTTGACGTCCATGATGACCAGGTCGGGGCGAAGCTCCCGTGCCAAGGCGACCGCTGTTTCTCCGTCACCGGCTTCGCCGACGACTTCAAAGCCGTTGTCGCGCAGAATCTCGACGATGTCGAGGCGGATGAGGGATTCATCCTCAGCGACGACAACGCGGCGCGGAGGGGTGGGGGTGCTGTCTTGGTCGGTCACGACCAAAAGCCTACGGTATTCTGAACGAGTAGTTGTAAGCCGGTGTGGCGGAATGGCAGACGCGGAGCACTCAAAATGCTTTGTTCGCAAGGACGTGTGGGTTCGAGTCCCACCACCGGTACCAAATTCTCACAGCAAAATGCCCGATCAGCGGGGGTTTTTTGCTGTGTTGAAGCGTGCCCTGCACGTTCGTGCAGAATTAGGTCGATGCGCGGGCAGATGACACCGGCCAGTTTGTCTAGACACAAGAAGCCCCGCCCGAAACGTACGGGCGGGGCTTCTCGTGTTAACCGCTACTTCTTGACGTACGCCGGTGCGACCTCGTTGTGGGCGTCGCCCACGCGGTGCACGCGAATGTCGTTCGTCGAGCCGACGATTCCGGGAGGGGAACCGGAGATGACGACGACCTTGTCACCGATTTCGGCGAGACCCTGACCGATGAGAATATCATCGACCTGACCGAACATCGCGTCGGTGTGGGTCACCGGCTCCACCAGGTACGTCTGAACGCCCCAGGTGAGGGCCAGACGCCGACGGATGCCCGGCTCCGGCGTGAAGGCCAGCATCGGGATCTTCGACCGCAGGCGGGACATGCGGCGGGCCGAGTCGCCGGACTCGGTGAAGATGCAGAGGAACTTGGCATCGACGAACTCGGCCACCTCGATGGCGGCGAGGGTGATCGCACCGCCCTGGGTGCGCGGACGGTTGGTCAGCTTGCCGATGCGCTCGAGGCCGTGCACCTCGGTGGATTCCACGATGCGGGCCATGGTCTGCACCGTGACAACGGGGTATTCTCCGACGCTGGTCTCACCGCTGAGCATGACGGCATCAGCACCGTCGAGCACGGCGTTGGCGACGTCGCTGGTCTCGGCGCGGGTGGGCACCGGGCTCAGGATCATGGATTCGAGCATCTGCGTGGCGACGATGACCGGCTTGGCCATGCGGCGAGCGATCTCCACGGCCTGCTTCTGCACGATCGGCACGGCCTCGAGCGGAAGCTCGACGCCGAGGTCGCCGCGGGCGACCATGATCGCGTCGAAGGCGTCGACGATCTCTTCGAGGTTGTCGACGGCCTGCGGCTTCTCGATCTTGGCGATCACCGGAACGCGGCGGCCCTCTTCGGCCATGATCTCGTGCACGCGGGTGATGTCATCGGCGCTGCGCACAAAAGAAAGGGCGATGAGGTCGGCTCCGAGACGGAGGCCCCAGCGCAGGTCGGCTTCGTCCTTCTCCGACAGGGCCGGCACGTTCACTGCTACGCCGGGCAGGTTGATGCCCTTGTTGTTGGAGACCGGGCCGGCGACGATCACGCGGGTGGTGACGACGACGCCATCCGTTTCGACGACCTGCACCTTCACCTTGCCATCGTCGATGAGCAGAAAGTCGCCGGGGTGCACGTCGTGCGGCAGACCCTTGAAGGTGGTGCCGGAGAGCTCTTTGGTGCCGAGCACGTCTTCGGTGGTGATCTTGAAAATGTCACCGACGGCGAGCTCGTACGGGCCGCCCTCGAACTTGCCGAGGCGAATCTTGGGGCCCTGCAGGTCGACCATGACGGCGACGGCACGCCCGGAGTCGTTGGCAGCCTTACGCACGTTGGCGTAGACGCTCTCGTGCACCTGGTAGTTGCCGTGGCTCAGGTTCATGCGGCAGACGTCAACGCCCGCGTCGATGAGCGCTCTGATCTGCTCGTAGCTGGCAGCCGCCGGCCCGAGGGTGGCGACAATTTTTGCGCGTCTCATTCTGGTGAATCTCCGATTTCCGCGCTTTGTGAGCGCATTACGACGTGGTGCAGGAAGAGTAAGGGTTTAGAGGGCGAAGGAGCGGTCCGTGGGCTTAACGGGAGATGGCAGTTGGGTCAGGCCTTCCAGGAACTGGTCGACCGCAGCGGCCGCAGCGCGTCCTTCGGCGATAGCCCAGACGATGAGTGACTGGCCGCGACCGGCATCGCCGGCGACGAAGACGCCCTCGTGGCTGGTCTGGTAGTTGCCGTCGCGTTCGACGTTGCCGCGACCGTCGAACGGAAGCTTTAGCTGGTGGCTGAGGTCGTCCGGCTCCGGGCCAGTGAAGCCCATCGCGAGCAGCACGAGATCGGCCGGAATCTCCATCTCGGTGCCGGCCTTGGGAACGCGGCGTCCGTCGAGGTATTCGGTCTCGGCGATGCGAATGGCACGTACCTCACCGAATTCGTTGGCCAGAAATTCAACCGTCGACGCGAGGTACTGGCGGGTGCCACCCTCTTCGTGGGCGCTGGAGACCTCGAACAGGGTCGGGGACATCGGCCACGGCTGGTTTTCCGGCCGAGTGGTGCCCGGCTGCTTGCCGATCGCCAAGTTGGTGACGGATGCTGCCAGCTGACGGTGTGCGGTCCCGATGCAGTCGGCCCCGGTGTCACCACCACCGAGCACGACGACGTGCTTACCCTCGGCGGTGATCTGCGCTTCGATGGCTCCGCCGGCGCCGATCTTGTTCTGCTGCACCAGGTATTCCATGGCGAAGTGCACGCCGGGCAGGTCGCGCCCCGGAATGGGCAGGTCGCGGGGAACCATGGCACCGGTCGCCACCACGACGGCGTCGTAGCGGGCGCGCAGGTCATCCCAGGTGATGTCCACGCCGATGTTGACGTTGGCGCGGAACCGGGTTCCCTCCGCCGTCATCTGCGCCAGACGCAGTTCGAGGTGCTTCTTCTCCATCTTGAAGTCGGGGATGCCGTAGCGGAGCAGGCCGCCGATGCGGTCGTCGCGTTCGAACACGGCAACGGTGTGGCCGGCGCGGGTCAGCTGCTGGGCTGCGGCCAGTCCGGCAGGACCGGATCCGACGACGGCGACGGTCTTGCCGGTCAGGCGTCCGGGCGGCTGCGGTTGCACCCAGCCCTTGGCGAAGGCCTGGTCGATGATCGACACCTCGACCTGCTTGATGGTGACGGCAGGCTGGTTGATGCCGAGCACGCACGACGACTCACACGGGGCCGGGCAGAGCCGACCAGTGAACTCGGGAAAGTTGTTCGTGGCGTGCAGGCGCTCGATGGCCGCACGGCCCTCATCGCGCCAGACCAGGTCGTTCCACTCCGGAATGAGGTTGCCGAGCGGGCAGCCCTGGTGACAGAACGGCACTCCGCAGTCCATGCAGCGGCCGGCCTGACGTTTGAGTACAGCGGCGTCACCCTGCTCGTAGACCTCTTTCCAGTCCATCAAACGGATTGCCACCGGACGGCGGGCAGGCAGCTCGCGGTCGGTGGTCTTCAGGAATCCCTTCGGATCAGCCATTGGTTACCTCCAGAATTCGATTCCAGACAACGAGTCCGTCGGGATCGAGTCCCTCGTCGACGGCCGTCTGCCTGGTCTCCAGTACGGCCGCGTAGTCGCGCGGCAGTACCTTGACAAATGCGTTCATGGTTTCTTCCAACTTCGACAGCATGCGCTTGGCGAGTGCTGAATCGGTCTGGTCCCGGTGTTGTTCGAGCAGGTCGCGCACGATCTCGCGGTCGACGCTCTCGAGGGCGAGCAACCTGAGCTCCCCCGAGGTCAGCGCGTCACGGTTGACCCGTTCGGCGGTCAACCCGTAGACGTAAGCCGTGCCGCCACTCATGCCGGCGCCGAGGTTGCGTCCGGTCTCGCCGAGGATGAGGGCGAGGCCGCCGGTCATGTATTCGAGCGCGTGGTCACCCACGCCCTCGACGACGGCGATCGCTCCGGAGTTGCGCACGAGGAATCGTTCGCCGACAATGCCGCGAATGAACATGCTGCCCTGCGTGGCGCCGTAGCCGATGACGTTTCCGGCGATGACGTTGTCTTCGGCCGGGAACTGGCTGGCCCGGTCGGGGCGCACGATGATCTGCCCGCCCGACAGGCCCTTGCCGACGTAGTCGTTGGATTCGCCCTCGAGGCGCAGGGTGATTCCGCTCGGCAGGAATGCCCCGAAGGACTGTCCGGCTGAGCCGGTTAGAGTGACCTCGATCGAGCCGGCCGGCAGACCATTCTCGCCGTGGCGCAGGGTAACCTGATTGCCGAGCATGGTACCAACGGCGCGTTCGGTGTTGCGAATCGGCAGGTCGATCCTGATCGTCCCGCCGTGTTCGAGCACGCTCTGGCTGCGCCGAATCAGTTCGTTGTCGAAGTGCTTGTCAAGTTCGTGCTCCTGAGCGCGCGCCCACTTGCGCGGTTCTGCCTCCGAGAAGTCCGGGCCGCTCAGGATGGGAGAGAGGTCAAGCCCCTGCGCCTTCCAGTGAGTGAGTGCACGGTTCACGTTCAGCACCTCGCGGTGGCCGATGGCCTCATCGAGGCTGCGGAAGCCGAGCTCGGCGAGGTACTCACGCACCTCCTGGGCGATGAACTCGAAGAAGTTCACGACGTGGTCGGCCTGGCCGGCGAAACGTTTGCGCAGTTCCGGGTTCTGAGTGGCAACGCCGACCGGGCAGGTGTCGAGGTGGCAGACGCGCATCATGATGCAGCCCGACACAACAAGCGGAGCGGAGGCGAAGCCGAATTCCTCAGCACCGAGCAGGGCACCGATGAGTACGTCACGGCCGGTCTTCAGCTGGCCATCCACCTGCACCACCACGCGGTCACGCATGCCGTTGAGCATGAGCGTCTGCTGGGTTTCGGCGAGGCCGAGTTCCCACGGGGTTCCGGCGTGCTTGAGCGAGTTGACCGGGCTGGCACCCGTTCCGCCGTCGTGGCCGCTGATCAAGATCACGTCGGAGAGGGCTTTGGCAACACCGGCCGCGACGGCACCGATACCGGACTGGCTGACCAGTTTGGTGTGGATGCGTGCCTTGGGGTTGGCGCGTTTCAGGTCGAAGATGAGCTGCTTCAAGTCTTCGATCGAGTAGATGTCGTGGTGCGGCGGCGGCGAGATGAGGCCGACGCCGGCCGTGGCGTGCCGGGTGCGGGCGATCCACGGGTACACCTTGGTGGGAGGCAGCTGACCGCCCTCGCCGGGCTTGGCACCCTGGGCAAGTTTGATCTGGATGTCGTCGGCGTGGGTCAGGTACATGCTCGTCACACCGAACCGGCCCGAGGCGACCTGCTTGACGGCGCTGCGCCGGGCCGGGTCGAGCAGCCGGTCGAGGTCTTCGCCGCCCTCACCGGTATTGGACTTGCCGCCCAGACGGTTCATGGCGATCGCGAGAGTCTCGTGCGCCTCCTGCGAAATGGAACCATAGCTCATCGCGCCGGTCGAGAACCGTTTGACGATCTGCGACACCGATTCGACCTCGTCGAGCGGCACCGGAGTGCGCTGGCCCGGGCTGAGCGTGAACATGCCGCGCAAGGTCATGAGCGATTCGGCCTGGTCGTCGACCATTTTCGTGTACTCGCGGAAGATGTCGTAGCGCTTGGTGCGAGTGGCGTGCTGCAGCCGGAAGATGGTCTCCGGGTTGAACAGGTGCGGGGCACCATCGCGGCGCCATTGGTATTCGCCGCCGGTCGCGAGGCGCTCGTGTGCGGTCACCGCAGCATCCATTGGGTACGCGGAGGCGTGACGCGACAGGTTTTCGACACCGATCACGTCGATGCCGACGCCGCCGAGCTTGCTCGTGGTACCGGTGAAGTACTGGTCGACGAAGGACTGGGCCAGGCCGACGGCTTCGAAGGTCTGGGCGCCGGCGTAGGAGGACACGGTGGAGATGCCCATCTTGGACATGATCTTGAGCACGCCCTTGCCGAGCGCCTTGATCACGTTGCGGACCGCCTTCTCGGGCGTGACGTTGGTGATGATGCCGCTGCGCACGAGGTCTTCGCAGGTTTCCATGGCGAGGTAGGGGTTGACGGCGGAGGCGCCATAGCCCATGAGCAGGGCCACATGGTGCACCTCGCGCACGTCGCCAGCCTCGACCACGATGCCGACCTTCATGCGGTTCTCGGTGCGGATCAGGTGGTGGTGCACGGCAGCGATCATGAGCAGCGACGGGATCGGTGCAAGGTCCTTGTTGGAATCCCGATCGCTCAGCACGATGAACAGGGCGCCGGCCTCGATGGCTTCGTCGACCAGGGCGCAGATGGCGGCGAGGCGCTTGGATAGCGCCTCGGGACCCTCTTCGAAGCGGTACAGGCCGCGAATGGTCGTGGTGGTGCGGCTGCCGACGACGGGGTCGATGTGCTGGATCTTGGCCAGTTCGTCGTTGTCAATGACCGGGAAGTCCAAAATGACCTGGCGGGCATGCTCTGGGCCTGCGGTCAGCAGGTTGCGTTCCGGGCCGAGGCCGAGCTTGAGGCTCGTGACGACTTCTTCACGGATGGAGTCGAGCGGCGGGTTGGTGACCTGCGCGAACTGCTGGGTGAAGTAGTCGAACATGAGCCGCGGGCGGTCGCTGAGCACGGCGATGGGTGTGTCGCTGCCCATAGCGCCGAGCGGTTCGGCGCCGGTGCGGGCCATCGGGGCGAGCAGGATGCGCACTTCTTCTTCGGTGTAGCCGAAGGTGCGCTGGCGACGCACAACGGATGCCGGCGGGTGCACGATGTGCTCCCGTTCCGGAAGGTCCTTGAGGTTGATGCGGCCCTTTTGCAGCCACTGGCCCCACGGCTCGCTCGCCGACAGCTCCGCCTTGATCTCACGGTCGTCGATGATGCGGCCGGCCTTGGTGTCCACCAGGAACATCTGGCCGGGGCGCAGGCGGCCCTTACGCACGACGCGGGCCGGGTCGATGCCGAGCACGCCGATCTCGCTCGCGAGCACGACGAGACCGTCGTCGGTAATGAGATAGCGGCCGGGGCGCAGGCCGTTGCGGTCGAGCGTTGCTCCGACGAGGGATCCGTCGGTGAAGACGATCGCGGCGGGGCCGTCCCACGGTTCCATGAGCATAGAGTGGTACTCGTAGAAGTCGCGACGTTCGTCGTCGAGGTCGGTCTGGTTTTCCCAGGCCTCCGGCACCATCATCATGATGGCGTGGGGCAGCGACCGCCCGGACAGGCTGAGCAGTTCGACGACCTCATCGAACGAGGCAGAGTCGCTGGCTCCAGGGGTGACAATCGGCAGCAGGGGGGCGAGGTCGCCGAGCAGCTCGGACTCGAGCTGGGACTGACGCGCGCGCATCCAGTTGCGGTTTCCCTGCACCGTGTTGATCTCACCGTTGTGGGCGATCATGCGGAACGGCTGGGCGAGCGGCCAGGACGGGAACGTGTTCGTGGAGTAACGCGAGTGCACGAGGGCGAGCGTTGAGACGAAACGTTCGTCGGACAGATCGGGGTAGAACGGTTCGAGCTGCAGGGTCGTGACCATGCCTTTGTAGACCAGGGTGCGGCAGGACAGCGACACGAAGTAGATCTCGAGCTCGCGTTCGGCGCGCTTGCGCAGCCGAAAGGTCTGCCGATCCAGCGCGATGTCGGAGAACGGAGCGCCGGCTTCGGTGGTGCGAGTGCTCTGCACGAACAGCTGTTGGATGGCGGGCATGTTCGCGCGGGCCTGGCTGCCGAGGTCTTCTGGGTGTACCGGAACCTCACGCCACCCGAGGATGCTGAGGCTTTCCTCGTCCGCGATCACGCTGATGGCGCGCTTGATGGCGGTGCGAGCGGTCGGATCGGTTGGCAGAAAAACGTTGCCGACGGCGTACTGCCCCACCGGGGGAAGCGCTATATCCGTGACGGCGCGCAGGAAGGCATCCGGTATCTGGGTGATGATTCCGGCACCGTCACCGGTTCCGGCGTCGGAGCCGACGGCCCCGCGGTGTTCCAGGTTACGCAGGGCGTCGAGGGCCTGCGTGATGATGTCGTGCCCGGCGGTTCCTCGCAGGGTCGCCACCATGGCCAGGCCGCACGCGTCGCGTTCGGCCGCCGGATCGTACAAACCGGATGCTTCGGGCATGCTGCTGAAGCGGGAGTAGAGAGGTTTCTGCGCCATTGAGACCGTCCTCACGAAATGACTGGCAGTAAGGGACGACGCTGGCCCGAAGGAGATGTGTGCGGAATATAACGCTTGCCCGGTTCGGGTCAGGCCCGCATTCGGGCGGCGCTACGTGTGTGTTGGCTGGATGTCAGCGAACGAACTCTACAGACGCGAAGCGCTCGTGCTTGTGGCTGGAGCCTCGGGTGATTCGGTGCGTTCATCGGCATCATCGCTCTGATCCGCGGAGCTTTGATCAAGATCATCCGAATCGCTGTCCTCAAATTCTACCCCAGCGTCCGGACCAATCCATTCCCGACCGGGCACATAGGCGCTGGGCTCGAGGCCGGGGTGACGGTGACGCTGCACCAGAATAATGATCAGACCGACGGCAATGGCCGCCATGGCCGCCCAGACGTTAGTGCGGATTCCGAAGTAAATCTCGCTCGGGTCAATGCGAATCGATTCAAAAAAGCTGCGACCCAGTCCGTACCAGATGAGGTAGGCGCCCAGGGTTTGCCCGAAACGCAGGCGAAACTTGCGTTCCAGATAGAGGATGACGGCAACACCAAGCAGGTTCCAGATGATTTCGTAGAGAAAAGTCGGGTGGAACAGCGTGCCGTCCGGCAGCCCCACCGGGAATGCCGGGTTGCTTGGGTCAATTTCCAGGCCCCACGGCAGGCTCGTCGGCAGCCCGAAAAGTTCGTGGTTGAACCAGTTGCCGAGCCGGCCGGTCGCCTGGGCGACGAGCAGCGCGGGTGCGACGGCGTCGGCGAAGGTCCAAAAGCGGATACCGGCCAGGCGGCAGCCGATCCAGGCACCGACGGCACCACCGATCAGGGAGCCGAAGATCGCGTTGCCGCCCTCCCAGATATACAGGGTGCGGAGCAGATCGGCTCCCTCGAAGAAGTAGTCGCCCGGGTGGGTGAGCACGTGGTAGATACGCGCACCGACGATGCCGAGCGGCACGGCCCAGAGGATGATGTCGAGTACGACTCCCGGCTCGGCGCCGCGCTTGGTGAGGCGGCGCGACGTGATGATCGTCGCGAGGATGATTCCGGCAAGGATGCACAGCGCGTAGGCGTGAATGCGGAACGGACCGAGGTCAAAGAAGCTCCACGCGGGGCTCGGGATGCTCGTGCTCAGAAGACTCAAAGACACCTGGGTACTACCTTTCATCGTGACTCACGCCACCTGGGGCGAATCGATCGCCTCGAACAATTTAGCGTAGAACGCGCCTGGATCTACCGAAGTGACAATTTACCGGGGCGGCGACGGCGGGCGAATATCGTTCGCGCCGGCGGCAAGTTCGAGCGCCAGGCGGGCAACGGCGGGTACTCCCCCGTCGGTGAGCGCTTTCACGAGCGCAGAGCCGACGATGGCGCCGTCGGCGTAGCCGAGAATCTCACGGACCTGCTCGGGGGTGGAGATGCCGAGGCCGACGCAGGCGCTCGTGCAGCCGGCGGCGCGCAGGCGTTCCACCAGGATACGAGCGGCGGCATCGACGCCCGCGCGAGCACCGGTGGTACCCATCGTTGAGACGGTATAGACAAATCCGCGGCTGGCTTCGATCGCCTGCACCAGGCGGGCATCGGACGAGGACGGCGCGGCCAGGAACACCCGGTCGAGTCCGGTGCGCTCGCTCGCGGCCATCCAGTCGGCGGCTTCATCGGGAATGAGGTCGGGGGTGATCAGACCCGCGCCCCCGGCGGCCCGGAGGTCATCGGCGAAACGCTCAGCTCCGTACTGAACGACCGGGTTCCAGTAGGTCATCACCAGAACGGGCGCGTCGACCTGCTCGGTGATGGCCCTGATCGCTTCAAAACCGTGGCGGAGTTTGAACCCGTTGGCCAGTGCCTGCTGGGTTGCCGCCTGAATGACCGGGCCATCCATCACGGGGTCGGAGTAGGGCAGGCCGAGTTCGATGATGTCGACGCCGTTGGCGACGAGGGCCACCGCCGCGTCGATGCTCTCGTTCAGGGTGGGGAAACCAACCGGCAGGTAGCCGATGAGGGCTCCCCCGCCCTCGGTCCGGCGGCGGGCAATGGTCTGTTCGACCGAGCTCACCATGCCGCTCGTCGTTCCATGTCGAAAAACGGGGGTGGTCATGACTGGTCAGCGCCTTCGTCGAGGAGGTCGAAGTACCGGCCCGCTGTTTCCATGTCTTTGTCGCCGCGACCGCTGAGGTTGACCAGGATGGTCGCTTCAGGGCCGAGCGCACGGCCGAGTTCGAGGGTGCCGGCGAGGGCGTGCGACGACTCGATCGCGGGGATGATGCCCTCGGTGCGGCTGAGCAGGCGCAGGGCGCTCATCGCCTCGTCGTCGCTGATCGGCAGGTAGGTGGCCCGGCCGATGCTCGCGAGCCAGGCGTGCTCCGGTCCGACCCCCGGATAGTCGAGGCCGGCCGAGATAGAGTGGGAATCGATGGTCTGACCGTCTTCGTCCTGCAGCAGCATGCTGCGGGCTCCGTGCAGCACTCCGGGACGCCCCTTGGTGATGGTTGCAGCGTGCCGCGGCGTGTCAATGCCGTCGCCGGCCGCCTCATAGCCGAACAGGGCGACATCCGGGTCGTCGAGGAAGGCATGAAAGATGCCCATGGCGTTGGAGCCGCCGCCGACACAGGCTGTGACAGCATCCGGCAGGCTGCCGGTCAGGTCGAGCACCTGCTGACGGGCTTCTTCACCGATGATCTTCTGAAAGTCACGCACCATGGCGGGGAACGGATGCGGGCCGGCCACGGTTCCGAAAATATAGTTGGTGGTCTCAACGTTGGTGACCCAGTCGCGCATGGCGTCGTTGATGGCATCCTTCAGGGTGCGCGAGCCGGTCTTGACCGGAACGACCTCGGCACCGAGCAGGCGCATCCGGGCCACGTTGAGGGCCTGGCGTTCGGTGTCGACCTCGCCCATGTAGACGACGCACTCCAGCCCGAAGAGGGCGGCGACGGTGGCCGTGGCCACGCCGTGCTGGCCGGCTCCGGTTTCCGCGATGACGCGGGTCTTGCCGATGCGCTTGGTGAGCAGGGCCTGGCCCAGGGCGTTGTTGATCTTGTGCGAGCCGGTGTGATTGAGATCTTCGCGTTTGAGGATGATGCGGGCGCCGCCGGCGTACTCGGCGAAGCGCGGAACCTCGGTGATGATCGAGGGGCGACCGGCGTAGTTGACGTTCAACTCCATCAGGGCCGCGGCGAAGGCGGGATCGTTCTTGGCGAGTTCGTATTCCGCCGTGAGTTCATCGAGCGCCGCCACGAGGGATTCGGGCACGAACCGGCCGCCGAAGCCGCCGAAATACGGGCCGGACTGCGCACGCAAGGATTCTTTTCGCAAAGACATTTAAACCGCCAAAAACTCGGAGAGGGTTCGGATGGGGTCGCTCGTGACGAGCGCTTCGCCGACCAAGACGACGTCGGCGCCGGCTGCACGGTAGTGCGCGACGTCGGCGGCAGTCTTGACGGCGGATTCGGCGACTCGGATGACGCCGGACGGAATTTTGTCGGCCAGAGTCTCGAAGAGGTTCTGGTCGAGTTCAAAAGTGGACAGGTTGCGGGCGTTGACCCCGACCAGGCTCGCACCGATGTCGAGTGCGCGGCTCACTTCGTCGCCGCTGTGCGTTTCGACCAGGGCGGTCATGCCGAGCTCACGAATGAGATCGTGGAGGGAGACGAGGGTGGCCTGATCGAGCGCGGCCACGATCAGCAGCACGAGGTCGGCGCCGGCTGCGCGCGCTTCGAACACCTGATACGGGGTTCCGATGAAGTCCTTGCGGAGGATAGGAATGCCCACCGCAGCCCGCACCTGTTCGAGGTCGGTCAGTGAGCCGTGAAAGCGGCGACCCTCGGTTAGCACGCTGATAGCGCTCGCCCCGCCGGTCTCATAGGAGACAGCAAGTGCTGCCGGGTCGGTGATGGCCGCCAGGGAACCGCGGCTGGGGCTGGCCCGCTTGATTTCCGCGAGAATCTTGACGCGATCAGCCGGGGCCAAGGCCGCCAGCGCGTCGAGTGCGGGCGCGTGGGCGCGCGCCGCCGTCTCGACGGTCGCCAGCGGGCGAGTCAGGAGGCGTTGTTCGGCATCGGATACCGAGCCGGCGAGAAGTTCTTGAAGCACAAGGTCTCTTTGCAGCCGGTCAGTGGCCGGGCGACGTGGCATTGACGCCGTAGCCGACCTTGCTGAGTACGTAGCCGACGATGACGCCGGCGATGAGCAGTCCGAAGGACGCCCAGACGAGCCAGACCAGCTCGAAGAAGAAGGCTGTGGTGCCGATGGTGAAAGCGGCCAGCATGATGATGACCGCGGTCCAGGCCGCCGGGGAGTGGCCGTGTCCGGGATCTGACAGATCGATGCTCATGGTTCTCCTCGTAAATACGTTAACACTGCGTGCGTTGACCAGCGGGTCAAGTCTAGCGGAGCGACGGCCCGCCTTCAGCGAGCGGTCGGGTCTTCACCGCGACTGAGATCGTCCCAGTCGCCGACCGAGTCGCTCGCGGCGGTCGGTGCGGGCGGCGAGTCGCCGACGAAGGGCGCAGCCGGCACGGAACCGTCGGCTGAGGCGACCGATTCAAAACGCACGGCCTGGTACTTGCGGGTCGGGCCAGGCCAGCGCGCGCTGGTCAGGATCACCATCACCCCGGTGGCGGCCATGAGTACCGCCGCCGCCATGGCGACGTATGGCCACGGCGTGACAACTGTGCCGAGCACGCTCAGCTGAATGGATTCATGTCCGGCGATGCCCGTCGCTGCGGTGACCGCAGCGGCACTGGCTCGCGATGGGTCGTCGACCGCGAGGAACGCGGCGAGAAACACCGACACCCCGAGCAATACCTCGAGGGCGCCGAGCACGATGCGAATGAGCCGACCGGCAATGGTGAGGGCACCGGCCAGGGCGAAACCGCAGAGCGCGAGTGCCGTCAGCGCCGGCGCGGCGATGGCTCCGTCGATCTGCAGCACCTGGGTGCCAGCGTCGGGAAGTCCCACTTCCGCGTGGACCCAGACCTGGGTCCAGGCCAGCAATGCCAGTGCGCTCGCACCCAGAATGGTGAGGATGAGAATGAGTTTGAGCCGACGGGGCGACATCCGTTTGGCTGTTTCTGTCGGGGTATCGGGCACCATTAGAAAACCCTCCGCATCGCGTTGGCCACGGCGACCGCACGCAATGGTGCGGCGGCCTTGTTCTGGGATTCCTGGTACTCGGAGGCCGGGTCGGAATCGGTGACGACGCCGCCACCCGCCTGCACGCGGGCGATGCCGTCCTTGATCGTCGCGGTGCGAATGGCGATGGCGAGGTCGGCGTCACCAGCAAAGCCGAAGTAGCCGACCACTCCCCCATACACGCCGCGCTGGGCCGGTTCGAGGGCGTCGATGATCTCCAGAGCCCGCGGTTTCGGAGCGCCCGACAAGGTTCCAGCCGGGAACGTGGCGCGGAAGACGTCGATCGCGGTTTTGCCGGGCACCAGGTTGCCCTCGACCGAGGAGACCAGGTGCATGATGTGACTGAAGCGTTCGATGCGCATGAACTCGGTCACTTCAACGGATCCGGCCGTGCAGACCTTGAGCAGGTCGTTGCGGGCCAGGTCGACGAGCATGAGGTGCTCTGCACGTTCCTTGGGGTCACCGGCTAGTTCGATCGCGTAGTCGGCGTCGGCATCCGGTGTGGTGCCGCGCGGCTTCGAGCCGGCGATCGGATGGGTGAAGACACGTTGGTCTTGAACCTTGACGAGGGCTTCGGGTGAGGACCCGACGATCCAGTACGGGTCTCCGCTCGGTGTTTCCAGGCTCAGCAGGTACATGTACGGGCTCGGATTGAGGCTGCGCAGCACCCGGTAGACGTCGATTGGGTGCGCGGTGCAGACCTGGTCGAAGCGCTGGGAGATGACGACCTGAAAAACATCGCCATCGACGATGTGCTGCTTGCCGATGTTGACGGCGGCGAGAAAGTCTTCGCGCGTGGTGCGATTGCTCGGCGCGCTCGGTGCCTGCAGGTCGACCTCGGCTAGCCAGGATTCCCCGGGCGCGGCGAGGCGCTTTTGCAGGGAATCCAGGCGAGCCGTCGCATCCGCCCACAGTGTGTCTGGCGTGTCGGTGCCGTCGTTCAGGACGTTGGCGATGAGCTGCACGGTGCCGTACTTGTGGTCGAGTACGACGAGGTCGGCGACGAAGCTGAAGGACTGACCGGGTACGTCGTAGTCGGCCGGCGGCTGATGCGGCAGGCGTTCAATCTGACGGATCGCCTCCCACCCGATGAAACCGACGAGGCCACCGGTCAGCGGCGGGTGTTCGGGCAACCGCGGCGTCTGCCAGCGGTCGAACAGATAGGCCAGGGCTGCCAGCGGGCCCAGCTCTGCGGCGGAGCCCAAGGCCCGGTCGGCGGAGAGACCGTAGTCGATCCACCGGGTGTTGTCGCCCTCCTGGGTGAGCACGCCGAACGACGACACCCCCACGAAGGAGAAGCGCGACCAGATGCCGCCCTGTTCGGCGGACTCGAGCAGAAAACTGCCCGGCAAACCGTTGGCCAGCTTGCGGTATATGCCGACCGGGGTCTCACCGTCGGCGAAGAGCTCCCGAATGACCGGAATGACCCGATGCGCGTCACGGAGGGCATCGAACTGGCCCCGGGTTGTGGAGCCGGCGGTGCGGGCGCCCGTTACGGCCGGGGTGGTGGCTGTCATTCCGTGGGCCTTTCCATGGAGCTGGCACCGAGGTCGCGCCCGTCGAAACAGGTGCGCGAGCCGGTGTGGCAGGCCGCCCCAACCTGGTCGACCTGCACGAGCAGGGTGTCATTGTCGCAATCGAAGGCGGCCGAGTGTACGTACTGGGCGTGGCCCGACGTGTCGCCCTTTCGCCAGAATTCCTGCCGGCTGCGCGACCAGAAGGTGACGCGCCCTTCGGTGAGGGTGCGGCGCAGCGCCTCGCGGTTCATCCAGCCGAGCATGAGCACCTCGTGGGTGTCCCACTGCTGAATGACGGCGGGCAGCAGGCCGGATTCGTTGAAGACGGCGGCGTCAAGCTGGGTAGTGAGTTCGGCGCTCATCAGCGCACCAGCATTCCGGCGTCGGACAGCTCGCGCTTCACGTCGCCTACGGTCAGTTGTGCATTGTGAAAAACGGATGCCGCCAGCACGGCGTCCGCGCCGGCGCGGATAGCGGGGGGAAAGTCTTCGACCCGGCCGGCGCCACCGGAGGCGATCACCGGAACCCGACTGTTGGCCCGCATGAGCGCGATCAGTTCGGTGTCGAAGCCGGCCTTGGTGCCGTCGGCGTCGATCGAGTTGACCAGGAGCTCCCCCGCGCCCAGCTCGATCGCCTGCCGAGCCCAGGCCACGGCATCCAGGTCGGTCTCGGTGCGACCGCCGTGGGTGGTGACGATGAAGCCGCTCTCGGTGCGATGGGAGCGCTTCACATCGAGGCTCAACACGAGTACCTGGGCGCCGAACCGGTCGGCGATCTCATTGATCAGGGCCGGTCGGGCGATCGCGGCGCTGTTGACGCCGACCTTATCGGCACCGCTCGCCTGCAGGCGCGAGACGTCTTCGACGCTGCGAATACCGCCGCCGACGGTGAGCGGAATAAACACCTGCTCGGCCGTGGCTCGCACCACGTCGTAGGTGGTCGCGCGGTTGTCGACCGTGGCCGTGACATCGAGGAAGGTGAGCTCGTCAGCGCCCTGCTCGTAGTACCGGCGCGCAAGTTCGACCGGGTCGCCGGCATCGCGCAGGTTCTGAAAGTTAACACCCTTGACGACACGACCGTTGGCCACGTCGAGGCAGGGAATGACGCGCACACTCAGGGTCATGCTGTTTATCCTCTCGCGGGGTTCTTAGAGGCGGGCGTTGTGAATGGTGGTGACCAGAATGGCCCGGGCGCCGAGGGCGTAGAGGGCATCCATCACGTTGTTCATGTCGAGGCGGGCGATCATGACGCGCACGGCGGCCCACTCCGGGTCGTGCAGCGAGGACACCGTCGGCGATTCGATGCCCGGAGCAAGCGCTGCCGCAGCGTCGAGCAGGGCGACCGGAATGTCGTAGTCCAGCAGCACATACTGGCGGGCCACGAGTACGCCCTGCAGGCGGCGCAACAGGGTATCGATGCCGGCCTTGTCGTTGGTGGAGCTGATCAAGACAGCGGTGGACTCGAGAATGACCGGTCCGAAGATTTCGAGGCCCGCCTTGCGGAGGGTCGTGCCGGTGGAGACGACGTCGGCGACGGCATCCGCTACGCCGAGCTGAACGGCCGATTCGACGGCGCCGTCGAGTTCCACGAGGTCGACGGTCACTGAGTGGGTGGCGAGGAAGCGTTCAACCAGGCCGGGGTAGCTCGTGGCGACACGCAGACCGTGGAGGTGCTTCAGCTCGGTGAAGCGGCCAGCCGGACCGGCGAAACGAAAGGTGGAATCGCCGAAGTCGAGACTGGCGATCTCCACGGCTTTGGAGTGCGAGTCGAGCAGCAGGTCGCGGCCGGTGATACCGACGTCGAGGGCGCCGGATCCCACGTAGGTGGCGATGTCACGGGGGCGCAGGTAGAAAAACTCGACCCCGTTGCGGGGGTCGGCGGTAACGAGGTCGCGCGGGTCGCGACGGCCGGTGTAGCCGGCTTCGGTGAGCATCTGCGCGGCGGTTTCAGACAACGAGCCCTTGTTGGGCACGGCAATTCTCAGCATGGGGGTACTTTCTCGGTTTTGGATCACGCGACTATTCACTGATTTCGAGCCAGCTGGTGCGCTGGCGCGGGTCACAGATGTCGGTAGATGTCGGCCGGAGAGAGCCCTTTGGCGATCATCATGACCTGCAGGTGGTACAGCAACTGGGAGATCTCAGCGGAGGTTTCGTCGTCGCTCTGAAACTCGGCCGCCATCCAGACTTCGGCGGCTTCCTCAACAATTTTCTTGCCAATGGCGTGCACGCCGGCGTCGAGTTCGCGTACGGTACCGGAGCCCTCTGGACGGGTGGCGGCCTTGTCGCTCAGTTCTACGAAAAGGTCATCAAATGTTTTCACGACTCTAGGTTACCCGCACCGTGACGGTGGCTGGCCGCGCTCTGGCGCAGCAGGGCGATCTGGGCGGCCGGATTCTCGGCCCCGAACACGCTGGAACCGGCCACGAAGGTGTCGGCGCCGGCCGCGGCTGCGATCTCGATGGTCTGCGCGGTGATGCCGCCGTCGACCTGCAGCCAGACGTCGAGGCCGCTGTTCTGCACCGTTGTTCGCAGCTGGGCAAGCTTCGGCATGGTTTCGTGCATGAACCTCTGGCCACCGAAACCGGGCTCGACGGTCATGACGAGCACCTGGTCGAATTCGGGGAGAAGGTCGAGGTAGGGCGTCACATCGGTGCCGGGCTTCAGCGCGAGACCGGCGCGGGCGCCGATCTCGCGCAATTTTCTCGCCAGCGCGACCGGTTCTGTCGTGGCCTCGGCATGAAAGGTGACCGAGTAGGCGCCGGCCTCGGCGTAGCCGGGCGCCCAACGCTCGGGGTCGTCGATCATCAGGTGGATGTCGAGCGGCAGCGGCGAGACCTGCTGCAGCCGTTGCACCATACCGAGTCCGAAGGTGAGGTTCGGCACGAAGTGGTTGTCCATGATGTCGACGTGCACCAGATCGGCCGAGCGGATGCGACCCAGCTCGCTCTCGAAATTGGCGAAGTCGGCGGCGAGGATGCTCGGATTGATGCGGGTAGCCATCCGCTCAGCTTATCGAGTGTGCGATCGGGCTAGGACTGTGCGGCAATCGCGGCGCCCGACGGCTGGGGGCGCACCCACGGGCGTGACCGCGCACGATCTGAGTGGCCGCTACGGTAACGGGCCTAGCGCGCACCCGTTTCGGGGGTGCTCATCCGCTGGACGCAACGAGCCCAAAAGACGTGGGGCTAGGGGGCGCGCTGCAGCAGGGTGATGAACATCGCGTCGGTGCCGTGGCGATGCGGCCAGAGCTGCACGCTGCCGGTATCGGCGGGTAGGTCGAGGTTGGCGGCGCTGAAGGACTGCACGACGGCCGCGGTGTCGAGCGCGGTCACGCTGCCGCCGGCCTTGCGCACGGCGAGGGCAACGATCGCCCGGGTCTCGGCGGTGTGCGGCGAGCAGGTGACATAGGCCAGGATGCCGCCGGGCTTGAGCGCGAGCAGAGCCGCGTCGAGGAGCCCGGACTGCAGGCCGGCCAAGTCGGCGACGTCTTGGGGCTGCTTGCGCCAGCGGGCCTCCGGTCGGCGGCGCAGTGCACCGAGGCCGGTGCAGGGGGCATCGAGCAGGATGCGATCGAAGGTGTCGGCATGAGTCTGACCGATGGTGGTGCCGTCGATCTCCCAGACCGGAACGGTCTCCGGCAGAGCCTGCAGGGCAGTGCGCACGAGCGTTGCCCGCGCGGGAACGAGCTCGTTCGCCACGAGTTCGGCTCCCCCGGCGCGCGCCTCGGAGGCGAGCAGGGCGGCCTTACCACCGGGGCCGGCGCACAGGTCGAGCCAACGCTCCCCCGCAACGATCGGCTTGGCCCGGCTGAGCGCCAAGGCAGCGATCTGCGATCCTTCATCTTGCACCCGAACGCGACCCTCCGTGGCGGTCACCAAGTGGTACGGGTCTCCGGAATCCAGCACGAAACCGACCGGGGAGAATTCGTCGGCGAGGCCCAGTCGTTCACGGTCGGCGTCGGTGGCGAGGCCGGGCAGTGCGACCATGTTGACCTTGGCGGCCATGTTGTCGGCAGCGAGCAGGTCGGCGAGCTCGTCTTCGTGGCCTTCAGCTTTGAGCGCCTGGCGGAAGGCGCGCACGATCCAGGCCGGGTGCGAGTATTCGGCGGCGAGCCGGTCGTCGACGTTGACCGCCCCTTCGAGCACGCGCTCGCGCCATTCCTCGACGCTCGACCGGGCGATGGTGCGCAGCACCCCGTTGGTGAAGCCGGTCGCGGAGCGAGAGCCGACCTGTTTGGCGAGCGAGACGGATTCGTTGACCGCGGCGTGGGTCGCGACGCGGGTGGCGAGCAGCTGGTGGGCGCCGAGACGCAGTACATCGAGAATGGCGGGGTCGATGGCGCTCACCGGCCGGTTCGCGGCAAGGGCAATGACGCGATCGTAGAACCCCTGCATGCGCAGGGTGCCGTAGGTGAGCTCGGTCGCGAGGGCGGCATCCGCTGTGCCCAGGGCGGCGCGCTGAATGCGGGTCGGCAGTAGCAGGTTGGCGTAGGCGTCGGACTCGCGAACGGCGGCGATCACCTCGTAGGCGATGCGGCGGGCCGGCTGCACGTAGTCGGCCGGGGCCTGGCGAGAGCGGGCCGGCGTCGTGCCGGCACGATCCATACGCGCGCGATCATCGCTCATGAAGCCGTCACCGATTCTGCTCCCACTCCGCGCCACCAGTCGTTTGCTGTCATTGCTGTCTTTCCGGCCGGTTGCACGCGCAGCAGAACCAGCGGTTCGGTCTGCGTGCCCACGAGCACTGCTTTATCGAGCTGCAGAATGGTTCCGGCAGGCAGATGGGGTTCGAGGGCGCTCGGCGCGACCTCGAGGAGTTTCAGAACGGCGCCGTTCACGGTGGTGAACGCGCCCGGTTCGGGTGTCACGCCACGAATGTGACTGTAGACGGACGCTGCCGGCCGGCCGAAATCGATACGCGCGTCCTCCCGCACCAGTTTGGGCGCGAGAGTCACCTCACCGGTCTGCGGGACGGCAACGGCGGTGCCGGCGGCGAGCTCGTCGACGACTCGCAGCAGCAGGTCCGCTCCGCTATGGCTCAGTTCCTCCAGAAGTATTCCCGATGTGGAATGTGCTCCGACGGGGCGGGAGAAGCTGCCGAACACGGCACCGGCGTCGAGTTCGGGCACGAGCTGGAACACGGCAGCACCGGTGAGTTCATCGCCGGCCAGGACGGCACGCTGCACCGGCGATGCACCGCGCCAGCGCGGCAGGATTGAGAAGTGCAGATTGATCCAGCCGAGGCGGGGAACGGAGAGCAGCGGCTCGCGCACGATTCCGCCGTAGGCGACGATGACGCCGAGGTCGGGCTGCAGGGCGCTGATGATATCGGTCGCCTCCGCATCGAGCCGGTTGGTCTTCAGCACCGGGTAGCCTCGTTCGGTCGCAGCCTGCGCGACCGGCGACGGGGTAAGGGTGCGTTTGCGGCCGAGGGGGGCATCCGCTCGGGTGATCACGGAGACGATCTCATGATCGGTCCCGGCCAGGGCAGTGAGGCTGGGGACGGCGACCTCCGGCGTGCCAGCAAAGACGAGTTTCATTTAGAGCAGCTCCGGGTCGTCGAATCGAACTTTAAGTGTAGGTGCCGGTTGGAACGAGCCGGACTTCGGCTTGCGACGCCTGGCCGCGTTGCGCACGACCGCCGCCTTGAGCGCGTGGGCGACCTCATCGCCTCGGGCGTAACCGAACCGCACGACCGCACGCACCAGGGGCGGCTCGGTGTCCACCGGACCGAGCACGTCGAGGCCGGCGACCGCAGCCAGATCGGCCAGGGCAGCGTCGACGTCAGCGGCGGTTCCCGTCACGGACGCAACCCGCACGGCCGGCGGAAAGCGCAGCTGACGACGGTCGGCCAGCTCGCTCGCGGCGAACGTGTCGGGCCGCCAGGAGTTGAGTGCCCGGGCCAGGGCGCCGCCGACTCCGGTGAGCAGTACGGGCGCGCCGGGTGCAGCGAGGGCGGCGGCGTTGGCCCACCAGCGCAGGCAGTCTTCACCGACGCGAAGGGATTCGCGGGCCAGCATGCGTTCGCCGTCGAGAATGAGGATGGCCCGGTAGCCGCCGGTCGGCAGCGGTTCGGCGCCGCGGGTGGCGATGATGAGGGCCGGCTGCGGGCCGATGGTCTGCACGGTGTGCTCGCCGTCGGCGACGATCACTCGCGCCCCCGGGAAGGCGCGGCCGAGTTCTTCGGCGGTGCGGCCGGTGCCGAGCGTGACGACGCGCAGTTTGGTGCCCTCGCAGTGCAGGCAGGTCCAGCCGGCGGCCAGGGCGCCGCACCACCGGCAGGACGGCACGGACGAAGCCGATTTGAGGCCGAGCGGTCCCTGGCAGTGCGTGCAGCGGGCGGCCTTCTTGCAGCTCTGGCACGCGAGCATGGGCGCGTATCCGGGGCTGGCGACCTGCACCAGCACGGGGCCGTGTTGGAGCGCTTCGCGGGCGGCCTGCCAGGCGGCCGAGGGGATGCGGGCCGCACGAGCCTGCTGATCGGGCTCGGACTGAAAATCGGTCGGAATGATGCGCGGGTGCCGGTCGACGGCGGGACTCACCTCGCTGACGTAGCCGAGCTCGACCAGGCGCTGGGTCTCGACACTGCGGGAGTGGCCGAGCAGCACGAGGGCGCAGTCGGCGTCCTGCTGGCGCACGAGGGCGGCGTCGCGGGTGTTGACGTAGGGGCTGAGCTGCTCGGTGTAGAGCGGGTCGCCGTCGTCCCAGAGAGCGATCAGGCCGAGGTCGTGCGCCGGGGCATACACGGCAGACCGGTTGCCGAGGATGATTCGCGGCGCGGATTCGAGGCAGGCCAGGAAGGCACGGTACCGGTCGGGGTTGGGCTGGCGGGCGTCGACCCGGCTCAGCGGAAGGTCGGGGGCAAGCTGGGCGAGGGCGGCCTGCACCTGGTCCTGGTCGCGAAAGTCGGGAACGCACAGAATGGCGCTCTGCCCGGTGCCAAGGGTGGCGACGGCGAGTTCGGCGAGAGTTTTCGCCCAGCGTCCGATGGAAGTGCCGTCCTCGAGCTGGGTGAGTTCGGGGATCGCAGCGACGGCGACCCGGTGGTGCTCCACGATGGCGGTGTCGAGGCGGCCGGTCGGGTAGCCGACGAAAGCCGGGGTGGCCAGGGCGATAAGGACGGGTGACGGTGCCGGAATGGCGGTCTCGACGGGCTCAGACATCGCGGCCAACCAGGCCTTTTCGACTCGCACCTGGCGGGGCGGAACAGCGAGACGGATGATGTCGCTCGCGTTCCCCGCCGCCCGATCCGCTAGGCGGCGGGCCAGTTTCCAGACGTCAGGCGTGAGCACGACGGCCGTGGACACGACCGAGTCGAGCTCACTGAGGGCGCCGCGGTAGGCGCCATCCGC
Source organism: Cryobacterium sp. N19 (assembly GCF_002929595.1). Lineage (NCBI taxonomy): Bacteria > Bacillati > Actinomycetota > Actinomycetes > Micrococcales > Microbacteriaceae > Cryobacterium > Cryobacterium sp. N19. Next base: position 273,955 of record NZ_PJJR01000053.1, read on the forward strand.
TTCAAAATCGACAACCCCTCGCGGGGCGCGCGGATCGAACACCTCGATCACGTAGGCGTCGACGACGCGACCGCCGGAACGAAACGGCACCTTCACGCGCACGCCAGCGGCCACCTGCCCGACCAGTTCGGCGGGTATGCCGTAGTCGAAAAGGTGGTCCAGTTGCGGCAGGGGGGAATCGATCAGCACCCGTGCGACGAGGCCGGTGTGCGTCATGACTGTGCCGGTTTCAGAGGCCGGCGGCGCTTCGCAGGTCGTCGACCTTGTCGAGCCGCTCCCAGGTGAAGTCGGGCAGCTCCCGGCCGAAGTGACCGTAGGTGGCGGTCTGCGCGTAGATGGGCCGCAGCAGGTCGAGTGAGTGGATGATCGCTGCCGGACGCAGGTCGAACACGTCCCGGATCGCCGCCGTGATCTCCCGGTCGGGCAGCACCCCGGTGCCGAAAGTCTCCACGTACAGACCGACCGGGGACGCCTTGCCGATCGCGTACGCGACCTGCACCTCGAGGCGTTCGGCCAGGCCCGCCGCAACAGCGTTCTTGGCAACCCAGCGCATGGCGTACGCGGCCGAACGGTCGACCTTGGACGGGTCCTTGCCGCTGAACGCACCGCCGCCGTGGCGGCTCGATCCGCCGTAGGTGTCAATGATGATCTTGCGCCCGGTGAGGCCGGCGTCACCCTGCGGGCCCCCGATTTCAAAGCGGCCGGTGGGGTTGATGAGCGTTGCCAGCGCGGAGGAGTCAAGGTCGATGCGCTCGAGCACCGGGCGAATAACAAGTTCTTCAACCTCGGCGCGCAGCCGCTCCGTGGTCACGGACGGCGCGTGCTGCGTCGATACCACGACGGTTTCGACGGTGCGGGGAATGATGCCGTCGTAGCCGATGGTGACCTGGGTCTTGCCGTCGGGGCGTAGATAGTCGAGTTCGCCGCTCTTGCGCACGAAGGCGAGGCGCTCGGCCAGGCGGTGCGCGATCCAGATCGGGATCGGCATGAGTTCGGGCGTCTCGCGGGTGGCGTACCCGAACATGATGCCCTGGTCGCCCGCGCCCTGCCGGTCGAAGTCGTCGAGGCTGGACTGCTCACGCGTTTCGAAGGCGTTGTCGACGCCCTGAGCGATGTCGGGCGACTGGCCGCCGATGGAGATTTCGACGCCGCAGGATCGGCCGTCAAACCAGACGTCGGAGGAATCGTAGCCGATGTCGGTGATGCACTTGCGCACGATCGACGGAATCTCGACGTACGCCTCAGTGCTGACCTCGCCGGCTACGTGCACGAGGCCGGTGGTGACGAGGGTCTCAACAGCGACGCGGCTGTGCGGGTCGTCCGTGAGGAGGGCATCGAGGATACTGTCGGAGATCTGGTCGCAGATCTTGTCGGGGTGACCCTCGGTGACTGATTCCGAGGTGAAGAGGCGAAGATCGCTCATCTGGCCCGTCTCTGTAGAAGTTGAATGCCGGTCGCAGCTGAGGCTAACCGATCAGGTCAAGTATGCAATTGGCCACCGACATCTTGCTGCCGGAGACCTCATTCACTATAACTCCGTGGCGATCGAGCACCGTCACGGTGTTACGTTCCGTGCCGAAACCGGCGTCCTGCCCCACCCGGTTCACGACCAGGTAGTCGCAGCCCTTGCGGGTGATTTTGTCGCGACCGAGGGCCAGCAGCCGGTCGGCATCCGTTTCGGTTTCGGCGGCAAAGCCGATGATCAGTTGACCCGGCCGGCTGGCAGTAGAGAGCTCGGCCAGAATGTCGGGGTTCTTGACCAGTTCCAGCGTGAGGGTGTCCCCCACGTCTTCCTTTTTGATCTTGCCGACCTGCACGGACCGGGGCCGATAATCGGCGACCGCGGCGGCCATGATGATGACGTCGGCCGTTCCGGCGGCGCGCGTCATGGCCTCGTGCATCTCAAGGGCACTGCCCACGAGAACGGTCGTGATGCTGGTCGGAACGGCCACCTCGAGGTTGGCGGCGACCAGGGTGACCAAGGCCCCGCGGGCCAGGGCCGCCTGGGCGAGCGCGACGCCCTGCTTACCGCTCGAGCGGTTGCCGAGGAACCGCACCGGGTCGAGCGGTTCCCGCGTGCCGCCGGCGCTGATCAGTACTCGGCGACCGGCGAGATCCGCCACAGCGGATGCCGCAGCCTCACCAGCAGGCATCGCCCGGTCGAGCACGGCCAGCGCCACCGCGACGATGGTGTCCGGCTCTTCCATGCGGCCGGCGCCGGAGTCGGTGCCGGTGAGCCGACCGACGCCGGGGCCAACGATGGTTATACCGCGCGAGCGCAGCACGGCCACATTGGCGACCGTAGCGGGGTTGTTCCACATCTCGGTGTGCATAGCCGGTGCGATCACGAGCGGTGCGGTGCTGGCCAGAATGGTGTTACCGAGCAGGTCGTCGGCGAGGCCGGCGGCGAGTTTGGCGATGCTGTTGGCCGTTGCCGGTGCGACGACGATGAGGGCGGCGCTCTGGCCGATGGCCACGTGGCGTACCTCGGCGACGCCCTCATAGAGGTCCGTGTGCACCGGGTTACGCGAGATGGCCTCGAGGGTGGGCTTGCCGACGAAGCGCAGTGCCGCCGGGGTGGCGACCACGTGCACCGAGTCGCCGTTCAACACAAAAGCGCGCACAATGTTGACGGCCTTGTACGCTGCGATGCCGCCGGTGATACCGACGACAATCGTGCGAGGTGTCTTCATCCTGCGCGCTTAGTGGTTAGTGCTCTAGGCCTCGACGATCGGGCGGGAAACGAGCTTGTCGTCGTTGATCTCGCGCAGGGCCACCGAGAGCGGCTTGTCTTCGACGGTCGAGTCGACGAGCGGTCCGACGTTGTCGAACAGGCTGCCTTCGTGCAGGTCGGCGTAGTAGTCGTTGATCTGACGCGCACGCTTGGACGCGAAAATCACGAGGGCATACTTCGAGTCGACCTTGGAGAGCAGGTCGTCGATGGGCGGGTCAATGATGCCAGTGGGCTTGTTCGCCATTGGTGTCACACTCCTAATAGAGCACGGCCTGAGGCCAGTGCGAATCTGTTGTTAAACGAAAACATGAGCGGTATACGTGCCCGGAGACACGCAAGAATTCAGCAGAAACGGGCGCTACGACGTGCTGGATGCAGCGCGGATCTCCATCAAGTCTACGACCTCACGGGCGGCGTCGCCGACATCGTGGTTGATCACGCGGTAATCGAACTCGCCCTGGGCCGCCAATTCCAGCTTGGCGGTCTCGAGTCGACGGGCCTGTTCGGCGGCATCTTCGGTGCCGCGGCCGATCAGGCGGCGCACCAATTCGTCCCAGCTCGGCGGCAGCAGGAACACCAGCCGGGCTTCGGGCATGGCACGGCGCACGGCGCGAGCCCCCTGCAGGTCGATCTCGAGCAGCACGCTGTTGCCGGCTGCGATGGCCGTATCAACCGGGCCGCGGGGGGTGCCGTAGCGGTAGGCGTTGTGCACCTTGGCCCACTCGAGCAGTTCGCCGCCCGCGACCATGCGGTCGAATTCGTCGTCGGAGACGAAGTAGTAGCTGACCCCCTCGGTCTCCCCCGGGCGCGGTGCGCGCGTCGTGGCCGAGACGGAGAGCAGCACGTCGGGGTAGTTCTCCCGGATATAGCCGGCGACGGTGCCCTTGCCGACCGCGGTGGGGCCGGCGAGAACGATGAGTTTGGAGTCGGCTACGCCGTGCCGGAGCGTGGGCCGTTCGGAGAGAAAGTCCCGCAGCCGGTCGCGCTGGTGCCGGCCCAGGCCGCCGAGCCGCTTAGACGGCGAGATTTCGAGCCGATGGATGATGCGCTGCATCTTGGTCACACCGATGGCCGGAATGCTCACGAGCAGCTCGGTCACTCGCAGCCGCCCCTCGACCCCGATCGGGTCCTTGATCGCGGTGGCGAGCACCTCGAGGGCGGTTCGTTCGCCCGAAGCAACCTCGGCTTTGACCTTGGCGCGGGCTCGCCTGGCAGCGACGGCGGCGCGCGACGCAGCCACCCGGTCGACTTCGGGCGGGGTGGGACGGTTTTCAGCCACGAACGGCACCTACTTCGGTTATTCGGCGCTCAATGGCTTCTTCGATCCGGTGGGGTCCGGCCGAGAGCACACTGCGCGATTCACTCACGATAACTCCTCCGGCGTATTCACCATATATCAAGGTCAGATCCATAATATTCCCTCCCTGGTGACCAAAACCGGGTGCGAGCACGGGAGTTCGAAATTCGGTCGGCGCCCGCAGCACGTCGATGCCGAAGGCGGCCAGGTCGAGAGTGGCTCCGAGCACGACGCCGATCGACCCGAGACCGGTCGCCAAACCAGCGGATGCCGCACTAGGGCCGGCCCGCGCGTTCCGCGCTCCCACGTCGTCGAGAATGGCCCGGGCGACGCTCGATCCCTGGAACGGACCGTCGGCCACGATGGCCCGCTGAACGTCCGCGGCCTCGGGGTTGGAGGTCGCGGCCAGCAGAAACACACCCTTGCCGTTCGATGCGGCGAGGGTGAGTGGTGAGTCGAGCGAACCGACACCCATGTACGCGGCGAGGGTGAGGGCATCCACTTCGAGCGGGGAACCGGGCGTGAACCAGGCCTGCGCGTAGGCTTCGACGCTCGTGCCGAGGTCGCCGCGTTTGGCGTCGCCGATCACGAGCAGGCCGGCCGACCGGGCGTCGGCCAGCACGCGTTCGAGCGCCAGGAAGCCCGCCGAACCAAAGCGTTCGAAGAAGGCGACCTGCGGTTTGACGATACCCACCCGGCCGGCCGCAGCCGCGACGACGGCACGACCGAACGATTCGACGCCGGCCGCGGTGTCGGGCAGGTTCCACTCACCAAGCAACCAGGAATGCGGGTCGATGCCCACGCAGAGCTGGCCGTAAGTGGCAAACATCCGCTCGAGCCGGTCACCAAAGGAAACCGGGCTCACAGCACGGCCGCTGTTCACAGCAGAGCGGTTCGGGCCGTGGCGTATTCCTGAAGCGAGGTCACCTCGAACCCGTCGCGAATCGAGTCGATCGAGGCTACTGCGGCGCTGAGTTCGGCGATCGTGGTGAACAGCGGCAGGTCGCCGGCCACTGCGGCGGCACGAATCTCGTAGCCGTCGGCGCGTGCCGTGCTGCCGCCGGGGGTGTTGATGACGATCTGGATCTCTTCGCGGCGAATGAGCTCGACGATGGAGACGTCGTCCTCGTCGGTTTTCTCACTGAACTTGGTCACGACGCGGGCGCGGATGCCGTTTCGCTGCAACACCTCGGCGGTGCCGATGGTTGCGGTGATCTCGTAGCCAAGCTGCTGCAGGCGCAGCATCGGCAGGATGATCGCTCGCTTGTCGCGGTCGGAGACCGACACGAACACGGTGCCGGAAAGCGGGATTCCGCCGTAGGCGGCGAGCTGGCTTTTGGCGAACGCCCGCGGGAAGTCGCGGTCGATGCCCATGACCTCGCCGGTGGAACGCATCTCCGGGCCGAGGATGGAGTCGACCACGAGGCCCTCGGGGGTGCGGAACCGGTTGAACGGCAGTACGGCTTCCTTCACGGCGACCGGCGCTTCGATCGGCACGCGGGAGCCGTCGATGAGCGGCAGCTTGCCCTCCGCCTTCAGCTCGGCGATGGTCGTGCCGACCATGATGAGCGCGGCTGCCTTGGCGAGGGTGATGCCCAGTGCCTTCGCGACGAAAGGCACCGTGCGCGAGGCGCGCGGGTTGGCTTCCAGCACGTAGAGCACTCCGGCGCCGATGGCGAACTGCACGTTGAGCAGGCCTTTCACGCCGATACCGCGGGCGATGCCGAGGGTCGCTTCGCGCACACGGTCGATTTCGGCGCGCCCGAGGGTGACCGGCGGCAGGGTGCAGCTCGAGTCGCCGGAGTGGATGCCGGCTTCTTCGATGTGCTCCATGACGCCGCCGATGTACAGTTCGTGGCCGTCGTAGATGGCGTCGACGTCGATCTCGATGGCATCGTCGAGAAAACGGTCGACCAGAAGCGGATGCCCCGCCCCGATGATTCCCTGTCCGGCCATGCGCTGAAAGTAGTCGGCCAGCGATGGGGAATCGTAGACGATCTCCATGCCGCGTCCGCCGAGCACGTAGCTCGGGCGAACGAGCACCGGGTAGCCGATTTCTTCGGCCACCACCACGGCGCCGGCAAAGTCGATCGCTGTTCCGTTGCGGGGGGCGAGCAGGCCGGCGTCGTCGAGGATCTTCGAGAACAGGCCGCGCTCTTCAGCCAGGTCGATGGCGTCGGGCGTGGTGCCAAGAATGGGGATGCCGGCCGCTTCGAGTCCGCGGGCCAGGCTCAGCGCGGTCTGGCCGCCGAGCTGCACGACCACGCCGACGAGTTCGCCGCTCTGGCTTTCAGCGTAGATGACCTCGAGCACGTCTTCAAGGGTGAGCGGTTCGAAGTACAGTCGGTCGCTGGTGTCGTAGTCGGTGGAGACCGTCTCCGGGTTGCAGTTGATCATGATGGTCTCATATCCGGCGTCCGACAGGGCGAAGGAGGCGTGTACACAGGAGTAGTCGAATTCGACGCCCTGCCCGATGCGGTTCGGTCCGGACCCGAGGATAACGACCTTGCGGCGGTCGCTGGCGACAACCTCGGTCTCGGTGTCATAGCTCGAGTAGTGGTACGGCGTGAGGGCCGGGAACTCCCCCGCGCAGGTGTCGACGGTTTTGAACACGGGGCGCACACCGAGAATGTGCCGCACCGTGCGCACATCCGCTTCGCCAAAGCCGCGCAGTTCGCCGATCTGCGCGTCGGAGAAGCCGTGGTCCTTGGCGAGGATCATGACGTCGCGGTCGAGTCGGTCGGCGGCTTTGACCTGCTCGGCGATCTCGTTGATCAGCACGATCTGGTCGATGAACCACGGGTCGATCTTGGTCGCAGCAAAGACCTCGTCGATTGTCGCGCCGCGGCGCAGGGCCTGCTGCACGGTGACGATGCGGCCGTCGGTGGGAATCTCGGCGGCGGCGAGCAGTTCCTCGACAGAGCGGGTCTCCGCGCCCCAGTGAAAGCTCGAGCCGCGCTTTTCGAGCGAGCGCAGTGCCTTCTGCAGGGCGGAGGCGAAGCTGCGACCGATGGCCATCGCCTCGCCGACCGACTTCATGGTCGTGGTCAGCCGCTGGTCAGCGGCCGGGAACTTCTCGAACGCAAACCGCGGAACCTTCACCACGACGTAGTCGAGCGTGGGTTCGAAGCTCGCCGGGGTGACTCCGGTGATGTCGTTGGGGATCTCATCCAGGCGGTAGCCGATGGCGAGTTTGGCGGCGATCTTGGCGATCGGGAAGCCGGTCGCCTTACTGGCCAGGGCGGAGGAACGCGACACCCGCGGGTTCATCTCGATCACGATGACGCGGCCATCGACCGGGTTGATCGCGAACTGGATGTTGCAGCCGCCGGTGTCGACGCCGACGGCGCGGATGATGTCGATCGAGATGTCGCGCAGGTGCTGGAATTCACGGTCGGTCAGGGTGAGCGCCGGGGCGACGGTGATCGAGTCGCCGGTGTGCACGCCGACCGGGTCGACGTTTTCGATGGAACAAACGACGACCGTGTTGTCGGCCGTGTCGCGCATCATCTCGAGTTCGTACTCTTTCCAGCCCAAGATGGATTCTTCGAGCAGCACCTCGGTGGTCGGGCTGTGGTGCAGGCCGTCAGTGACGATGCGGCGCAGTTCCACCTCGGTGTAAGCGAAGCCGCTTCCGAGGCCGCCCATGGTGAAGGAGGGGCGTACAACGAGCGGGTAGCCGAGGTCATCGGCGTAGCCGATCGCTTCCTCGACGGTGCGGGCAATGTACGAGCGGGCCACGTCGGCGCCAGCGTCGAGCACGAGCTGCTTGAAGATCATGCGGTCTTCGCCCTTGTTGATGGCGTCGAAGCTCGCGCCGATCAGCTCCACGTTGTACTTCTGAAGGATTCCGCGCTCGTGCAGCTGGATGGCCGCGTTGAGGGCGGTCTGCCCACCCAGGGTGGGCAAAATCGCATCCGGTCGTTCCTTCGCGATGATCGTCTCAAGAATCTCGGCGGTGATCGGTTCGATGTAGGTGGCATCGGCAAAATCGGGGTCGGTCATGATGGTGGCCGGGTTCGAGTTGACCAGGATGACGCGTACGCCCTCCTCGCGCAGAACGCGGCAGGCCTGGGTGCCGGAGTAGTCGAACTCGCAGGCCTGGCCGATGACGATCGGGCCGCTGCCGATGACAAGAACGCTGTTGATATCGTCGCGCTTGGGCATTATTTGGTTTCTCCTGCATTGGCGCTCTGCGAAGCCAGCACAACGTCTCTGAATCGATCGAAAAGGTGGTTGGCGTCGTGCGGGCCGGCGGCGGCCTCCGGGTGGTACTGCACCGAGAAGGCGTTGATGTCGAGGCAGCGGATGCCTTCGACGACCTGGTCGTTGAGGCTGTAGTGGCTCACTTCAACCCGTCCGAAGCCGGCGCGGGAGTCGTGGATGCCCTCGATGGGCATGTCGACGGCGAAACCGTGGTTCTGCGAGGTGATCTCGACCCGCCCGGTGGTCTTGTCGAGCACCGGCTGGTTGATTCCCCGGTGGCCGAACGGCAACTTGTAGGTGCGAAAGCCGAGCGCCCGGCCGAGCAGCTGGTTGCCGAAGCAGATGCCGAAGTATGGGACGCCCGCGCGCAGCACCTCCTGCAGCAGGGTGACGTGGGCGTCGGAGGCGGCCGGGTCGCCGGGTCCGTTCGAGAAGAACAGGGCTGAGGGCTTCAGCGACAAAACGTGCTCTGCGGTCACCGACTGCGGCAGCACGAGCACTTCGAAGCCCCGCTCGGCCAGGTAGGTGAGCGTGCTGGTCTTCACACCGAGATCGAGCACCGCGACGGAGCCGATGCGTTCTCCGACGGCGGGGATGGAGAAGGGTTCGACGGTCGAGACCTCGAGCGACAGGTTGCGGCCGCGCATGGCCGCGCCCGAGCGCACCCGTTCGAGCTGTTCGCTCTCGGACAGGCCGAACAGATCACCGGAAAAGATACCGCTCCTCATGGCACCCGCAGAGCGGATGTGACGGGTGATCGCCCGGGTGTCGATACCGCTGATCCCGACCACGCCCTGCTCTTCGAGATCATCGTCGAGGGTGCGGGTGGCGCGAAAGTTGGAGGCGATACGCGCGGGTTCCCGCACGATGAAGCCGGCCACCCAGATCTGACGGGACTCCATGTCCTCATCATTCATGCCGGTGTTGCCGATGTGCGGGGCGGTCATGAGCACGATCTGCCCGGCGTAGGACGGGTCGGTCAGGGTCTCCTGGTAGCCGGTCATGCCGGTGGCGAAGACGATCTCGCCGAGGGTCTGCCCCTCACTGCCGTAGCTGCGGCCTACGAAGCGGCGACCGTCTTCGAGCACGAGTACGGCTGGGCCGGGCTTGTCCGTCACGGAGAAGGTGGCGTTCAGCGCAACGGATGCTGCGGGCTGGCCCGATCCGGCCACGCCCGAGACGGACTGCTCGGGGGTTGCCTGTTCGGCTGATTCGGTGGAATCTGCCTGGTCTGGTGCGGTGGAGTCGGGCACGTCAGGCCTCACTTTCGTCTTGATGGGCCGGATCTGTGCGCGCGGCGGTAATGGTTCGGATCGAGTCGACGAGGCGAGCGCGATCATTCGGATCGATGATGCGAAAGAAGCTGTCGACGGCACGGCGGTCGTCGGTGCTGGCGGCCGAGTTCAGTCGCCAGCTCAGACGAACGAGTCCGTCGGTTTCAACGGCACGGTCGATGGCGACCTGGGCGGCGCCGATCGCGTCGATGGCTGCGGCCGAGACGAACACCGGCTGGTTGCCGTCGAGATCCAGCACCACGCCGGTCTTGGACACGGTCAGGGCGGCGCGGGCGCGAAAGCCCAGGCCACGGATGGCGAGGCGCTCGAGCGGTGCGTCGCGGGGCGTGGTCGCCACGTAGTAGGCCTCGGCCCTGGCCAGTTCGACTGCGGCGCTGCCTGGCATCGGGTAGCCGGCACTGAGCCCGGCGTCTCGCCGGCTGCGCTTTCGCCAGCTGCGCCACATGAGCACGAGGACGCCGAGCAGGACGAGCGCTGTGATGATGGCGGGGATGGACCTATCCATGAGTGAGTACTCCGCTCGCGTGACCGGCTATCTCGAGGCTGCTGCGCACTGCACCATCGAGCACCGTGGCGTAGCCTCGGTGGAACGTTGCGCGCACCTCGCCCGGCAGGGTCATTGACAGGTACGGGGAGTTTGTACTCGTGCCGGCGAGGTCGGCGCGGCCGAACACTCGGGTGGCCGCAGCGTCGTACAGGGTCAGTTCGGCCGGCGACCCGACCGCGATCGGGTTGCCCTGACCAGTGACGCGCCCGATGTGAGCGGGCGCACGGGAGAGCACACGTTCGATGTCGACCCAGTCGAGCAGCCCGGTCGCGACGACCGCGGCGTGCACGACCGACAGCGCTGATTCCAGCCCGATCATGCCGTTGGCGGCGGCGTCCCACTCGCAGTCCTTGCTTTCGGCGGGGTGCGGGGCGTGGTCGGTGGCGACGATGTCGATGGTGCCGTCGGCGAGTCCGGCGCGCAGGGCTTCGACGTCTTCGCGGCTGCGCAGCGGAGGGTTCACCTTGAACCGGGCGTCGTAGCCGCGCACGAGATCTTCGGTGAGCAGCAGGTGGTGCGGCGTGACCTCGGCGCTCACGTTGATGCCGCGGGCCTTGGCCCAGCGGATCACGTCGACAGAGCCGGCCGTGGAGACGTGGCAGACGTGCAGGCGTGACCCGACGTGTTCGGCCAGCAGAACGTCGCGGGCGATGATCGACTCTTCGGCGACGGCCGGCCAGCCGACCAGGCCGAGTTCGCCGGAGAGGGCGCCCTCGTTCATCTGGGCTTTTTCGGTGAGGCGCGGTTCCTGCGAGTGCTGGGCGATGACGCCGTCGAACGCCTTCACGTATTCGAGGGCGCGACGCATGAGCAGCGGGTCAGAGACGCAGAAGCCGTCGTCGGAGAACACCCGCACGCGGGCGCGACTGGAGGCCATGGCGCCGAGTTCGGCGAGTTGTTTGCCGGCCAGGCCCACGGTGACGGCGCCGATCGGCTGCACGTCGACGTAGCCGGCGGTTTCGCCGAGGGCGAGCACCTGCTCGACCACCCCGGCGGTGTCCTGTGCCGGCAGGGTGTTGGCCATGGCGAACACGCTCGTGAAGCCGCCGCGGGCGGCAGCGCGGCTGCCGCTCAGCACGGTTTCGCTGTGCTCGTAGCCGGGTTCGCGCAGGTGGGCGTGCAGGTCGACCAGACCGGGCAGCGCGATGAGCCCGTCGGCGTCGATCACGCTCGCGCCGCTCGGGGAGAGGCCGGACCCCAGCTCGACGATGCGTGCACCATCAAGACGGATATCCGTGCCCGTGCCGTCCGGCAGGGTCGCCCCGCGAATCAGCCAGCGCTGTTGCAAACCGTCAATCGACATTCTTTGATTCCTTCCGGTCACCGGATAAGAGCAAGTAGAGTGCGGCCATCCGCACGGAGACACCGTTCGTGACCTGTTCGAGCACGGTGGAATTAGCGGAGTCGGCCGCCGCCGAAGAGATCTCCAAACCACGATTCATCGGGCCCGGGTGCATAACAATGCTAGCCGGACCGAGCCGACCGAATCGCGCGTCGTCGAGGCCCCACACCCGGGAGTACTCGCGGCTGCTTGGGAAGAAGGCCGCGCTCATCCGTTCGGTCTGGATGCGCAGCATCATGACCACGTCGGGGCCGGCATCGATCGCGTCGTCGAGGTCGAAGCTGAACCGGGCCGGCCAGAGCGAGGTGTCGCTCGGCAGGAGGGTGGGCGGGGCCACGAAGGTGACCTCGGCGCCGAGGGTGGTGAGGAGCCACAGGTTGGATCGGGCGACCCGGGAGTGCAGCACGTCGCCGACGATGGTGACAGTCACCCCGTCGAGGCCCTTGCCGCGCGAGGCCGGGCCATGATTGCGGCGGCGAATGGTGAACGCGTCGAGCAGGGCCTGGGTGGGATGCTCGTGGGTGCCGTCGCCGGCGTTGATGATGCCAGCGTCGATCCAGCCGCTCGCGGCGAGTACCGCCGGGCCACCGGAGGCCGGGTGGCGGATGACGACTCCGTCGGCACCGATCGCGGCGAGGGTCTGCGCGGTGTCCTTCAGGCTTTCACCCTTCGACACGCTCGATCCCTTGGCGCTGAAGTTGATCACGTCGGCGCTCAGGCGCTTTGCGGCGGCTTCAAAGGAGATGCGGGTGCGGGTGGAGTCCTCGAAGAACAGGTTGACGACGGTCTTGCCACGCAGAGTCGGGAGTTTCTTGACCTCCCGCTGGGCGACATCCGCCATGTCTTCGGCAATGTCGAGCAGGTTGATCGCTTCGTCCCGGGAAAGGTCCTTGGTAGACAGCAGGTGCCTCATCGGTTGCTCCCGCCGTCGATCGAGACGAACTCGTCGCCGTCGATCTCTTCGAGGTGCACGTTGATGCGCTCGTCGGTGGCCGTCGGCAGGTTGCGACCCACGAAGTCGGCCCGAATCGGCAGCTCGCGGTGGCCACGATCGACGAGAACCGCCAGACGCACGATGGTGGGGCGGCCGTGATCACCGAGCGCGTCGAGGGCGCTGCGGATGGTGCGGCCCGAGTACAGCACATCGTCGACGAGGACGACGGTGGCACCGTTGATGCTGCCGGGCACTTCGGTTCGGGACGGCGTGCGGGTGCGGCCGTGGGCGAGGTCGTCGCGGTAGAGCGTGACATCAAGCGATCCGACTCGCACGGCCGTTGCCGCGGGTTCGATGCTCTGGATGATCTCGGCAATGCGGCGAGCGAGAATGACCCCGCGTGTCGGGATACCGAGGATGATGAGGTTTTCCGGGCCCCGATTGGACTCCAGAATCTCGTGGGAAATTCGAGTCAACGCGCGGATGATGTCAGCCTGAGTGAGCACAATGTGCGCCAAATGCCGACCTCCTTCCCCGTCTCACAGGACGGATCATTAAAGGATGTCTGAATAGGTTCAGCTTAGTCGTTGGCACGCCCCTGTGGGCGCACCAACGACTTCCGGTGCACCGCGCTAGAAGGCAGCGGCGACGAAGGCCTGGAATTCGGCCAGGTCGGTGTTGCTGCCGGTGTAGTGCACGCCGTCGACGAGCACGGTGGGCGTGCCGGCAACCGACGGAATGTCGGCTCCATCGATCTTGGTCAGCGCGGCCTCGGTGTTCTGCTGGGACCAGCCCTCGTAATCCCCGGATTCGAGGCAGTCAGCGATGCTGATCGAGCCTGGCGCGAGGTCGGCGAGTTGGCTATTGCTGAGCCCGGCGGTCTGTTCGGAGGGCTGGTTCGCGAACAGAGCCGACAGAAAGGCGAGGGTCTCGTCGGGGTTCAGAGTGGCCTGGCAGGTCAGTGCCGCTGAGGCGCGGCTGGAGTAGTTCGTGCCCTGTGACCGCGAGTCGAGAAAGGTGAGTGAGTGCACTCGAAGCGTGATGTCGCCGCTCGCCACTCCAGCAGCGAGAAGTTCCCCGTTGGTCTGCTCGAACTGGGCACAGAACGGGCACATGGGGTCGACGTACTCGTCGATGATGACCGCGCCGGTGCCGAATTCGAGATAGCCAGCGTCGAAGTTTGCGGCGCCGAGCTGCCCGGTCGGCAGCGGCGCGGGCGACTCGGGAGCCGCCGACGACGTGGGCGAGCCCCCATCGAAGGAGCTGGAATTGGAGTCAATGGCGACCAGGAACGCCCCGATAGCGGAGGCAAAGACGATCAACAACACCAGCAGAACGCTTGTCACGGCGACCATGAAGTATCCGATGATGAGACCGGCCAGGGCGAAGCCACGGCCCAGCTCGCCCCGTGCGCGAATCTGCCCGAGCGCAATGTGTCCCGTGATGATGGCCACAAGGCCGATGAAGAACGACGACACGAACGACACGATGGCCAGGGTGTTGGTCTTCGGTGCACTCACGAACGGCGGGGGCACGAACGGCCCGGCTGGCACGCCCGTCGGCGGCACGGGTTGATACGGATTCGTCGGATTCGGCTGATCGCGGGGAGCGTCTGTTCCGGTGTTATCCATGTGCGTGTCCTTCGCTGGCTTCAAGTCGAACCCGGCAGGAGCCGAGTCTGTTGGGTCGTCAGGCCGACGGTGCGGTTTGGGCGATCTTGCCGAGCAGTCCGTTCACAAAGCCGGCCGAGTCATCCGTTGAGAGAATCTTGGCGGCTTCGACGGCTTCATCGATGGCGACGGCGTGCGGTACGGCATCGTTGTAGAGAATCTCCCAGATGCCGATGCGCAGAATGGCGCGATCGATGTTGGGCATGCGCGCAAGCGACCAGCCTTGCGAGTAGGTCTCGATCAGTTCGTCGATCTCTTCCCGGTGGTCGACGACGCCGTCGACGAGCTCACGGGCGTAGAGCCACGAGGTCAGTCGAGCCGGCTCGCTCGCTGCGCGCTCAGCCTCCGTTGCCAGCGACTCCGGAATGCTGATCTGACGCACATCGGCCGCGTACAGAATGTCGATGGCCCGCTTGCGAGCCTTGGTACGTGCGCTCATTCGTTGACGCGACCAAGGTAGTCGCCGGTGCGGGTGTCGACCTTGACTTTGGTGCCCTGTTCGAGGAACAGCGGAACCTGAATCTGGTAGCCGGTCTCGACGGTGGCGGGCTTGGTGCCGCCGGTCGAGCGGTCGCCCTGCAGGCCCGGCTCGGTGTAGGTGATTTCCAGGGTGACGGATGCTGGCAGCTCGACATACAGCGGGTTGCCGTTGTGCAGCGCCACGGTCACCGCCTGGTTTTCGAGCATGAAGTTGCTCGCATCGCCGACAACAGCGGCGGACACGGTGATCTGGTCGTAGTCGGCGACGTCCATGAAAACGTAGGCGTCGCCATCGTTGTAAAGGTACTGAAAGTCGCGACGATCGACGTTTTCGGTCTCGATCTTGGCGCCGGCGTTGAAGGTACGGTCAACGGTTTTACCGGAGACGACGTTCTTCATCTTGGTGCGAACGAAGGCGCCACCCTTGCCCGGCTTGACGTGCTGAAACTCGACGACGGCCCAAAGCTGGCCATCCATGTTGAGTACGACGCCGTTTCTGATATCAGCGGTAGAAGCCATGGGAGGGGTGTTCCGTTCAATTGATAAGGTGCGCGGGTGCAAATGGCACCTTATCGAGTCTACGTGCCCTAGCCTCAGGCTCCAAAGGCAATCCGGTGCCGGAGCGTCACGGTGCGGTGACGAAGTCCAGTGCCAGCCGGTAGGAGTCGAAGCCGAGACCGGCGATGACACCGGTCGCAATGGCGCTCACGACGCTCGTGTGGCGAAACGTCTCGCGAGCGTGCGGGTTGGAGATGTGCACCTCGATCAGCAGCAGGCCCGCCTTGGTAACCAGGGACGCAGCATCCCGCAGCGCATAGCTGTAGTGCGTGAACGCTGCCGGATTCAGGATCACCGGCATCCGCTCGTCGACGGCTTCGTACAGCCAGTGAATGAGTTCGGCCTCGTCGTCGGTCTGCCGCAGATCGATGCTCACGCCTTCGCGAGCGGATGCGACGAGCAGCTCGCGCAGGTCGTCCAGGTTCGCCGACCCGTAGACATCGGGCTCGCGACTGCCGAGGCGCCCGAGGTTCGGACCGTTCAGAACCAGCACTGTACTCATTCACTCAGCCTAGGCCGTGGTACCCGTGCCAGCGGGCCGCCCTCAGGGAGCAAGAATTGCGATGCCGTCATCGTGTGCCACGAACAGGCCGGAGATGCGCATGAGCTTGCCGAAGGACTCGGTCAGTTCCATCGCCCAGGCCTGGTCGGGGGCGGTGAGGGCCGCCGATCCCGGCCGTTCCAGCGTCACGATCAGGCTGCCTCCCGGAGCGTCCCGTGCCACGATCTCGTTGATCCGCACGGCGAATGGGCGAACGGAACCCGGTTCCGGACGTACCGGAATTCCGTCGATCGGAATCAGCAGCGAGAGCTGCTGCCCGTGGACGTCGAGCACCATGAGCCAGATCTGCGGCTGGATCGCGTGGCCGATCAGATCGAAAACCCGGGCTCTGGCCTGCTCCAGGGTGAACACGGGCGGGGAGTCTTCAATTTTCATTGACAGTGTCATGGGTCCAGAATGAATTACAGTTGCCGGGGCGAAAGGTTATCCCCAGAAAATTGCTGAACTCACTGGGCTGTGAATATCTTCCGGCGACGGTGTCAGCAGGGGCTCGACTCCCGCCGCAGGTCAGTACGCCTCGAGCCGGTGAGCGGCCCACACCACCGTGTCCGTGAGGTTCTCACCTCAGGGACAGGCGCCGCACATGGACGTACCTGTGCCGGCGGTCAGATTCGGCCGAGAAGTTCGGCGCGTTTTTGCTTCGTATTCTGCTTCGGAGAGGAGCCCCTCATCGCCAAGCTTGGCCAATCGCTGAATCTGCTCGACCGTATCGGGCGATAAAGGCATCGGGCGAGGATCGGTCTTTCGCGCGAGCCACAGGACTAGGGGTCTGCGTAGTAACGGAACGAAAACGTCCGCTAAGGATTGTGAAGGGTGTGCGGGGCGCCGTGGGCACGCCGTAACAGCTCGCCGCCGTCCTGATCCGGCGCAAGCTCTGATCAGTGCGAGGGCGCTCGTCGAGCCCACCTCGCCCGGTCGATCTCGGTCGTGTTTGTGGCACTGACCTAGGGTGGACGCATGGACGCCGACATTAACTTCTACTTCGACCCGGTCTGCCCCTTCGCCTGGATGACCAGCAAATGGGTGCGCCAGGTGCAGGCGCAGCGCGACTACACCGTGGACTGGCGGTTCATCTCGTTGCGCCTGATCAACGCCAAGGTCGACTACGACGCGCACTTCCCTCCCGAGTACGAAGCTGGCCACACCGCCGGACTCCGGCTCCTGCGGGTAGCCGCCCGGGCTCGAGCGGAGCACGGCCGCGAGGCGATGGCACCGCTGTACGCCGCCTTCGGGACCCACATCTTCGACACCGCCCCCAGCCCGGCCAACCACCAGGCCGAGGTCGACCTGCGTGAGCTCCGCGGGACGCGTGAGTTCGCGGAACCGATCCTCGCCGAGGCGGGCCTGCCACTCGAGCTGGCGGACGCTCTCGACGACGAATCATGGGACGGGGAGATTCAGCAGGAGACGGACGAGGCACTCTCGCTGACGGGAAAAGACGCGGGCACGCCCATCATCCACTTCGAGCCGCCCGCCGGTGTGGCCTTCTTCGGGCCGGTGATCAGCCGACTGCCACACGAGGACTCGGCGGTCGAGTTGTGGGACCACGTAGTCGCTCTGGCCCGCTTCCCGGGTTTTGCCGAACTTAAACGGAGCCTACGCGAACGGCCACAGCTAGCCGTGTTCGGAATCGACGCAGACACAGTCGGAAAACAAGAAGACTGGCACGGCGGCAGCCGGCGGCAGAAGTGACCCCCGTCGTTAGGGTAAACGCATGAGTGAGACAAGCACCCTCAGCCACCAAGAATCCATCCTCGTCGACGCATCGGCTACGTTTCTCTACGACCTTCTCTCCGACATCACCCGCACCGGCGAGTGGAGTCCGGTCTGTAAGTCGTGCTGGTGGGACGACGAGGCCGAGGCTGGTCGGGTTGGTGCCTGGTTTACCGGGCGCAACGAGCTCCCGCAGCGGACCTGGCAGACCCGGTCCGAGGTGGTGACGGCAGAGCGCGGTCGCGAGTTCGCCTGGGTGGTGGGCGGCAGCTTCGTGCGCTGGGGCTTCAGCTTCGCCGCTGCGGAGACCGGGACGAGGCTCACCGAGTCTTGGGAGTTCCTGCCGGACGGGATCGCCATGTTCGAGGAGAAGTTCGGCGACGAGGCGAACGCTCAGATCGCCGACCGCACCCAGCAGGCCCTCGATGGCATCCCCAAAACTCTCGCCGCGATCAAGCGGATCGTCGAGGTCTCCACCGATGCAGAAGACCAGGCCCAGTCGTGACTGGGCCGCTCGTCCTTATTCCTTCATGCTGTCTGTGCTTCCACCACGTGCGATGCTGACCCAGCACCCGTTCTAGATGACGGCGTTGGTCAGGACGGCGCCACGAGATAATCACCCTGTCTAGTGTGGATGTATGAGTCATTCGATAGTGCCGACGACCACGTATCTTCAGAAGCTTCAGGCTGACACTGCGCGGAGGATGCAGACCTCTGTGGCGGTGCCGTCGCGGTTCGCCGGGGCCCCGGAAGAACTGGTACGGGTCGTCGAAGCCCACGCCGAGGCGCTTGCCGAGGATCTGAGAGACGTCGTTCACAGTCTGCACGCCGACCCGGAGACCGCCTTTCAGGAGCATCGAAGCGCCGCCTATTTGGTGGAGCTGCTCGGTCGCCACGGGATAGCCGCACAGCTCGGCGTGAACGGGGTTGATACCGCAATTCGCGCCGAGATCGGGTCGGGCGACGGCCCGGCCATCGCGATTCTCAGCGAGTACGATGCTTTGCCTGACGTCGGGCACGGCTGCGGCCACAATGTGATCGCCGCGGCCGGAGTCGGTGCTTTCCTCGCGCTGTCGAACACACTCGCTGAGAATCCCGACGCATTCACGGGCCGGGTGGTATTGCTCGGCACCCCAGCTGAGGAAGGCTTCTCCGGCAAGGAGGTCATGGCCAGGCACGGTGCCTTCGACGGCCTCGACGCCGCGATCATGGTGCACCCCTACGGCTACGACCTCGCCGACCAGGTGTGGCTCGGCCGGCGGGTGCTCACCGTGACGTTTACGGGCGTCGCGGCGCACGCATCCGCTCAACCTTTTATGGGACGCAACGCCCTCGACGCGGCAACCCTGGCGTATCAGGCCGTTGGCCTGCTGCGTCAGCAGCTGCCGCCGGTGGACCGCGTGCACGCCGTGATCAGCGAGGGGGGAACTCGGCCGAGCATAATTCCTGAGCGGGCGGTGCTCGAGCTCTACGCCCGCTCTAAATTCGCCGAGACCCTCAAGGACCTCAGCGAACGGTTGAACGGCATCGCCCGAGGCGCGGCCTTGATGACCGGAACCAGCGTCGAGGTCGACTGGGACGAACACGCCCCCACCCTGCCGGTGCGAACAAACGACGCGCTCACCGAACGGTGGGTCGCCGCCCAACAGCGCCGCGGCCGCCAGCCGCTGCCGCTCGGCGTGGTGTCGGAAACCATCGCAGCGTCGACCGACTTCGGCAATGTCAGCCATCGCATCCCCGGTATCCACCCACTGATCAAGATCGCGGCACCAGACGTTGCCCTGCACACCCGAGAATTCGCGGCGGCCTCAGCAACGGATGCCGCCGAGGTCGGTGCCCTTGACGGAGCCTGCGGGCTCGCGCTCACCGCCCTCGATTTTCTCTGCGACGCCGAGCTGCGCCAGAGCGTGGCCGAGGAGTTCGCGGAGCAGGGCGGCGCGATCGACGTGCCGCACTTCTTCGACTGATTCCTCATTCACCGATCGACCCGAAGCAAGGTAGGCCCCATGTCTTCACAACCGTCCCTAACCCGGCGTAGCGCCCTAATCGATCGTTTTCTCGGCGGAATCGAACGCGTCGGCAACAAACTGCCAGACCCGTTCATGCTCTTCCTCCTGCTCTTTGGCATCACGGCGGTCGCGTCGACCGCGATGGCGTGGGCGAATGTCACGGTGCAACTGCCCGGAACCGACGAAGTCACGGTGGTCAAGGGCTTCTTCACTGCGGAGGGGCTCACCTGGTTCACCCAGAATATCGGGGTCAACTACCTGGGCTTCCCGCCGCTCGCGACGGTGCTGCCCATCCTGCTCGCGGTCGGTGTGGCCGAGAAGTCGGGCCTGCTCGCGGCGCTGATCCGCAAGACCTTCGGATCGGCGCCGCGCTGGTCACTGCCCTATGCCGTGGCGTTCGTGGGGGTCGTTGGATCGATCATGTCTGATGCGGCCTTCGTGGTCATCCCCCCGCTGGCCGCCCTGGTATTCAAGGCAGCCGGGCGGCACCCGGTGGCTGGGCTGCTCGGCGGGTTCGCCGCCGTGGGCGCCGGCTATTCGACCTCGCTGTTCGTGACGAGCCTCGACGCGCTGTTCGCCGGAATCACCACGTCTGTCACGCAGAACCTGCCCAACGCCGGTTCCGCCGTTACCCCGGTGTCGAACTATTTCTTCAATGTGGTTTCCTCGCTCGTGCTCATCGCCGTCGCCGGCTTCATTATCGACAAGATCCTGGAACCGCGTCTGGGTCGGCAGGGGATTGCGCGCCAGGAGATCGTCGACGACGACGACGACGCCGTGTTGGTTCCCGCCGCGATGAACGCCCGGCTCACGGACGCCGAGAACCGTGGCCTGTTCTGGTCGTTCGTGGCTGGTGCCGTGGTCGCTGCGGTGATTCTGGTCGGCGTGCTCCTGCCGGAATCTCCGTGGCGCAACGAAGACGGCGAGTTTCTGCCGCGCTCGCCCCTGCTGAGTTCGATCGTGTTCATCGTCTTCGCCATGTTTGTGATTCCGGGTCTGGTATACGGCAAGATCACCGGTACCATCGCCAGGGGCAGTGACGTGCCCCGCGTGATGGGGCAAGCTATCAAGGACATGAGCGGATTCCTCGTGCTCGCGTTCATCCTCGGCCAGTTCATTGCCCTGTTCAATTTTTCCGGAATCGGGAGTTGGCTCGCCGTGACGGGGGCCAGCGGCCTTGAGTCCATCGGTCTCACCGGATTTCCGGCCGTGGTCAGCTTCGTGCTGCTCGCCTCGCTACTGAACCTCTTCATCATTTCAGGCTCGGCGATGTGGACGCTGATGGCCGCCGTTTTCGTTCCGCTGTTCGTGCTCCTTGGCTACGAACCCGCGTTTATCCAGGGCGCCTTCCGGGTGGGAGATTCGGCCACCCAGGTGCTGACACCGCTCAACCCGTACATGATCGTGCTACTCACGATGCTGCGCAAGTACGAGCCGCGGGCGGGGCTCGGCACTATGATCGCCCGCATGCTGCCCTTCGCGGTTACGTTCTGGCTCGCCTGGGTGGGGGTGCTGAGTGTGTTCTACTTCTTCGACCTGCCGATGGGTCCCGGCAACGGGATCCTCATTCCCTAATGGAAGTCGCCGTTAGGCCGCGCGGAATAGTGCGCGACATCACCCTCTTATCTCCAGTGCAACCGAAAGGATTTTCATGACTTCCAGCCTGCCCACGATCTATGCCCTGCACGAGAACCCCGCGTGGTTTCCACCGTTCGCCCGGGCGTTTGAAGCAGAGGGTATGGAGGTAAAGGAATGGCTGCTCACCGACGGGGTTCTCGACCTGGATTCGGTGCCGCCGGAGGGAATCTTCTGGTCGCGCATCAGCGCATCCGCTCACACCCGCGACCACGGAATGTCGAAAGACTACGCGCGCGCCGTACTGGCCTGGCTCGAGGCCCACGGCCGCCGCACGGTGAATGGCCGGCGCGTGCTCGAGCTTGAGATGAGTAAGGTCGAGCAGTTGGTCGCGCTCAAGGCCGCCGGAATTGACACCCCGCGCACCGTAGCGGCGGTGGGCCGTGAGCAAATTCTCGCCGCGGCGCAGGGCTTTGCCGCCCCGTTCATGACCAAGCACAATCAAGGCGGCAAGGGCTTGGGGGTGCGCAAGTTCGACAGCCAGGACGAGCTCGCCGAGTATGTTGCCTCCGACGAGTTCGAGGAGCCGCAGGACGGCATCACACTCATTCAGGAATACATCCAGGCCAAGGAACCCTTCATCACCCGGGTCGAGATCGTCGGCGGCGAGTTCATCTACGCGGTCAAGGCTGATACCGCGCGGGGCGGCTTCCAGCTCTGCCCAGCGGATGCCTGCGCCATCGACCCGATCACGCGCGAGTTGATCATGCCTCCCGGCGCCACCATCGCACCCGTAGCCGGTCAGCAACTCTTCAGTGTGCGCGATGACTTCGACCACTCAATCATCGACAAATACCTCGAGTTTGCGCGGCGGAACGGGTTGGAAGTCTGCGGTATCGAGTTCATCGAGGCCGAAGACGGTCGAGTGCTCACTTACGACGTGAATACCAACACGAACTACAACGCGCTCGTCGAGGCCGAGGCCCCTCGTTCGGCTCCACGAGCCCTGGCACGGTACCTCAAAAAGCTCGCAGCCTAAAATACCTGGCGCCGGCCCCGGGACCAGCTCACGAAACGGATAAACCTGTACGTTGGCCCAAGGCGGTTCACGTGGTGGTTGGAACTACCGATATAACGGTGGTATCAACCAGGATGGTTTCATTTAACTCTGCCAGCGCGACCTCATTTCAGACTGCTTGATACATGGCCTGCTCCCTGCATGTTGTGTGTGGGGCTGACCCGCAATAGCACCAAGTGCAGGCGGCTTACCCGGCGCGGTTCTATAACCGGGAACACACCCACAGCGCGCACCCGAGGACGTGAACATGACCTCGGGTGCGCGCCGTAGTGCTCAGTCAGATGTCGCTGGCAGTCTCAAACACTGAGACCTGCGGGGCGCTGGCTAGCAATGAGCCCAGTTCGGTCGCACCCGCGCCCCCGCGCCACTGACGATAGGCCGCGTCAGCGTCGGCCGACGCCCACCGCTCCAGCAAAATCATGTGGGCGGGATCGTCGCAATCAAGCAACACGTCAACACCCAGACACCCCTTAAATGCTCGGGTCCCAGTAAGGATGTCTCGCAGCATGGCCGGCGCAGCGAGAACGGCTTCCGATTTCAGGCGAAGGTCAAGAAGAACTGTCAGGGCCATGAAAACTCCAATTCATATAAAAGTGAAAGGTCGGACGTGGTGCTTAGAAGTTGAGGATCTGGTAGCCCTCGACCACGAGAGAACGGATACTTGCTTCGCCCTTGTACTCAGCCAACAGCGGCCACCCGCCAGCGTCGACAGCGTCGGTAACCCCGTGGGATGCGACGCAGAATGCACAGGCGCCCCGGATGTTGTCGTGCAGGGCGACGGCGAGGGGATTCATCTTGTGCTTGGGGTCTGAGATGGCGGCGAGGGATTCAACGCCCGACCCGTCAAAAACGACGACGACGTCATCACCGGCGTCCTTAAATTCTAGGGCAGTCTTGAGACCGCGATAGACGCGTGAACTGTCGGAGCCGATGGGCTCATAAATGACGACGGCGATCTTGGAATCAGACATAAATATTTACCTCCTAGTTAGACCGATCTGGCTACTACTGAGTATACCGATCAGTCTGGTAATATCAAGGCATGCATTCGTCGACCATCACCCCGATAGTAAGCGCCAAGGCGCGCCTACTCGCGTCGGCAGGCCACCTATTCCACGAACACGGCATCAATGCAACGGGAATCGATCTCGTTGTGCGTAACGCGGGCGTCGCCAAAGCCAGTCTCTATAACAACTTCGCCAACAAAGAAGCTCTTGTCGTGGCCTACCTGGAACAGGAACTAGACGGCTGGATTGGAAACGCTCACGCTCTGGACAATCCGCTTTCGCCACGCCGGGAGCGGATCTCAGCACTATTTGAGGCCCTCGCCCGCTCAGTTGAATTGAACACGTTCCACGGCTGCCCATTCACCAACGCCGTGATTGAACTACCGGAATGCGCGGCAGTACGCACAGTCGCCAAACGCTACCGCGCCGTCGTTCGCACACACCTGGCCAACCTCATCGGTGCAGACACTACGTCCACAGCAGTATCCCGACTGGTCTTGCTCTACGACGCCGCCATCACAGCAGCGAAAGTCGGACGCGACGCTGTTCTCGTCCGCGAAGCGAGCACCATGGCACAAGAACTCGTCGACGCTCACAACCCGGATGACTCGCAACAAAGCCGATAAAGACGGTGTCTACGGGCGGCGAGACCGCCCCATTTTGACTGCGCTCGACAAGCTCGACGAACCACCCAGCCTGACAACACTTCACACCCTCATCCAAGAACGTCTGCCTCGCATAGATCTGCCCGAACTACTCCTCGACGTCGCCGGCTGATCCAGTTTCCTCACCGAATTTACCCACAGCTCTGAAGGCGAGCACGTGCCGATGATCTTGATGTGAGCATCTGCGCCGTTCTGCTCGCTGAGGCGTTGACCGCGGTGAACGCGGTGAACGTGTCGCTTCGGATGTAGTTCTGATCTGCCCAGGACAATCGGGCGCGGTTCAGTGCCGCAACGCTTGGCCGGGTAACGGGCTCGAGACGATGTTGCACGCCCGGTTCGTGGACGCACAAAGCCGGGTACCGCTTGCCAAGGCTCGGGGTACTGGGGACGTTGCCTCAGCCGACGGGCTCCGGTTTGTCGTCCCCGTCCGAACCCTCAACGCCGGGTCCAACCCTCGATATTTCGGCGCCGGCAGAGGAATCACCTCCTCAACTTCGTCTCCGAACAATTTGCCGGCTTCCACGCCATCGTCGTCCCCGGTACGCCCCGCGACAGGCTCTACGTCCTCGACGGTCTCCTCGAGCAGCAAACAACGCTCCAACCCACCGAGTTGATGACCGACACTGCCGGCTACTCCGACCAAGAGTTCGGCCTCTTCCGTCTCCTCGGATACCAATTCAGCCCGCTCCTTGCCGACATCGGTTCGGCCCGCTTCTGGCGCACCGACCGAACTGCGAACTACGGTCCCTTGAATGGCCCTGCCCGAAATCAGAAAAACACCGACCTGATCACCACCCACTGGGATGATCTGCTGCGTGTCGCGGGAAGCCTGGCCACAGGCACAGTGCAAGCGTCAGAGCTTCTTCGTGTCTTGCAAGGAGGCGGCCGGCCAACCCCGCTGGGCCGTGCCTGGCGCGAGTACCAACGGACCAGACCCGCGTTGTCGGCATCGACCACGATTATCTGACCACCACCGTCGTGGGCTGTCGATGATGCTCCGGAGCGCCTCGCGCAGAAGCTGGGCTCCCCACTTACCGGTTACATCCCCGCGAAGGGACTGGTCCATGGCCTGCTGGGCGAGCAGCCACGCGGGCGCCCAACGCAGAACACCTCGCTGAAACGGCCTGGGCAGGTCAGACCGCACCACCATGGTGGGACAGATCGCGTAGTAGCGGACGACGCGCTCACCGATGCCAGCGCGCATCCGTTCCAGCAGCAGATAGACCATGCTGGAACCTGATTCGACGGCCGTGCGGGCATGCTCGCTCAGCCACTGGTTGTAAGCCGGCTCGCCGCAATCGAATGTTGTCAGGTCGAACTCGGCGGCCAGTTTAGTGACGCGGTATCTCCGGTCGGTCACCGAACGATTAACCGCGGAAGTTCGGCGAATATTTTGCCTCCTCGTGCAACTGTTCGGCTTTTGTACGGTTTTACGGAGACTTTGGTGACTACATCGGGCAGCAGAAGCTCTACGAATGATGAGAGGATGCCCCGCACTCTGGCCGATCGCCGGGACGGTACCCCTAGACTGAAATTCCTACGGTGGCCGCGGCCTCGTCGCCCGACCAATGCTGATCGGAAGGAACGCTGATGGGACACGGCTTGAAGAGTACGTCGTCGGTTCCCTCCGGCCCCGCGCGGGAAAGCCTGGTCGCCCTGGAACGGGCCCACGAATCTGCCGTCACAGACCGGGTCTTCCAGACCGGCGTTCGCAAGCTCGTGCAGGATTCCTGGCAACGTTCGCTCTCGCTCAGCCTCGACCCCGGCAGCGTGGCACCCGAGCGGGCACTGACCGACGTCGAACTACGGGACCTCCGCAACCAGCATCCGCTTGCCGCGGTGTTGCCGGTCGTGCACAACCTGCTCATTCGCCACGCCCTCGACGCCGAGTTGCTGGTGGCGATCGGCGATGAGTCCGGCCGACTGCTCTGGATCGACGGGGACCGGGTGCTGCGCCGCCAGGTCGAGGAAATGCTGTTCGTCGAGGGGGCCGACTGGTCGGAGCAACGGGTCGGAACCAGCGCCCCCGGCACCGCCCTCGCCCTCGACCGGGGCATTCAGATTCGGCGGGCCGAACACTTCAACGCCCTCGCCCACCCGTGGAGTTGCACCGCCGTGCCCATTCACGACCCGGACACCGGCAAGATCCTGGGCGTGATCGACATCACGGGCGGCGACCAGGCGGTCGCGCCGCAGACACTCCCCCTCGTCGAGGCGGCCGTCGCCGCCATGGAGGCGGAACTACGCATCCAGCGCCTCGACGGCCACCGCACGATTGCGTCCGACCGAACGGATGCGCGCGCGCCCCGCCGCTCCAGCATCGCCCTGCTCCCGGCCCCGGGCCGCAACCTGGTGCCCGTGGGGTTCGGCGTGCTCGGCAGCGACTACGGCCACCTCGAGAGCGGCGGAATGGCCATCGATGTCAGCCCGCGGCACGCCGAAATTCTCACCCTGCTCGCCTGGCACCGCGAAGGACTCTCCGCCGACCGACTGGCTTTTCTGCTCAGCGACCAGACCGGCAGCGGCCAGAACAACAGCGTCGATACCCTGCGCGCCGAGATGGTGCGGGTACGCAAGGTCTTGGAGCAGGTCAGCCCGCCGGTCGTCATCGGATCTCGTCCCTACCGGATGCAGTTCCCGGTGGAGCTGGACGCCCAACGGGTGCTGGCATTCCTGGAACGCGGCGCCCACCGGGTGGCCCTCGCCGCCTACCGCGGACCGGTTCTGCCCAACTCGCTCTCCCCCGGGATCATCGACATTCGCACCGAGGTCAGCGCCCGCCTGCGTGAGGCGATGCTGACCGATGCCTCGGTCGACCTGCTCCTCGAATATGCCCGGTCAGAGGAAACCACCTACGACTCCGAGGTCTGGCGTGCCTGCCTGGAGCTGCTGCCGGCCCGCTCCCCCAAACGCGCCACGGTCGTCGCCCGGTTGAAGCGCATCGACGACGAGCTGGGCGCCCTGCGCAATACTTCGCAACGGTAACGCAACGCGCTCGCTTTTAGCGTTGAAGGCACGAGTCGCGGCCCGTCACTCTGACGTGTTCACGCGGCCTCATCTGACACGGTCGTCGCACAGCAGTCGACGATGCAGTCGCCAGATCTATCGCCCAAGGAGTCACATGACCATTTACGCAGCGCCCGGAACACCCGGAAGCCACGTCACCTTCAAGCCACGCTACGAGAACTGGATCGCTCGTGTCGTACTACGAGAACGCGCTGGGCTTCTTCTAGAGCGGATGCCGGGCATCCGCTGGTCGCTTCATCGCGCGTTTGCGTGTGGCCGCGACCGTCGAAGCCTCGCAACCTTTTGCAACGTTGGCACTCCTACTCTGGAAACACCGCAGAACGCGGACCGACATCGTCGTCGAAATAGGAGTGACATGACCGTCTATTCAGTCCCAGGAACACCCGGCTCCAAAGTTACTTTCAAGTCTCGGTACGAGAACTGGATCGGCGGCGAATGGGTCGCCCCGGTCAAGGGTCAGTACTTCGAGGACATCACCCCCGTCACCGGCAAGCCGTTCGCCGAAGTCGCTCGCGGCACCGCTGAAGACATCGAACTGGCCCTCGACGCCGCCCACAAGGCCGCACCGGCCTGGGGCAAGACCAGCCCCACCGAGCGCGCTGCCGTGCTCAACAAGATCGCCGACCTGATCGACGCCAACACCGAAATGCTCGCCGTCGCGGAGACCTGGGACAACGGCAAGGCCGTCCGCGAGACGATCAACGCCGATATTCCCCTCGCCGCCGACCACTTCCGCTACTTCGCCTCGGCGATCCGCGCCCAGGACGGCGACCACGCCCAGCTCGACGGCGACACCGTCTCGTACCAGTTCCACGAGCCGCTCGGCGTCGTCGGCCAGATAATCCCGTGGAACTTCCCCATTCTGATGGCCGTCTGGAAGCTCGCCCCGGCCCTCGCCGCCGGCAACGCGATCGTGCTGAAGCCCGCCGAGCAGACCCCGGTCTCGATCCTGGTGCTGATGGAGCTCATCGGCGATATCCTCCCCCCTGGGGTGGTCAACGTCGTCAACGGCTTCGGCCTCGAAGCGGGCAAGCCGCTCGCCTCGAGCAACCGCATCCGCAAGATCGCCTTCACCGGTGAGACCACGACCGGCCGCCTCATTTTGCAGTACGCGTCGGCCAACATCATCCCCTCGACCGTTGAGTTGGGCGGCAAGAGCCCGAATATCTTCTTCAGCGACGTAGCCCAGGAGAAGGACGCCTTCTACGACAAGGCGCAGGAAGGCTTCGTGCTCTTCGCCTTCAATCAGGGCGAGGTCTGCACGGCCCCGAGCCGCGCGCTGTTGCAGAAGCCGATCTACGACAGCTTCCTCGGCGACGCCGTCACCCGGGCCAAGAAGATCATCCAGGGCAACCCGCTCGACACCGACACCCAGATGGGCGCGCAGGCCAGCAACGACCAGCTCGAGAAGATCCTCTCCTACATCGACATCGGCACCAAGGAGGGTGCCAAGCTCGCCCTCGGCGGCGAACGTGCCGACCTCGGCGGCGACCTCACCGACGGCTACTACGTGCAGCCGACCATCTTCGAGGGCCACAACAAGATGCGTCTGTTCCAGGAGGAGATCTTCGGACCGGTGCTTGCCGTGACGAGCTTCACCGACTACGACGACGCCATCTCGATCGCCAACGACACCATCTATGGTCTCGGCGCCGGTGTCTGGTCGCGCAACGGCAACGTCGCGTACCGGGCGGGTCGCGACATCCAGGCCGGCCGTGTCTGGGTGAACAACTATCACGCCTACCCGGCTGGCGCCGCGTTCGGCGGTTACAAGAGCTCGGGAATCGGCCGCGAGAACAACAAGCTCGCGCTCGGGCACTACCAGCAGACCAAGAATCTGCTGGTGTCCTACTCAGAGAACAAGCTCGGCTTCTTCTAAACCGCACCTCGGTACCAGCGGATGAGTTCACTGTAGGTCTGGCCCGGGGGCTGCCAACGACGTAACGTCGTAGGCAGCCCCTTTTTCATCGTTTCTTCTGTAGAAAGGTCCGTCAATGTCGACACCTACGATAACCGCGTCGGTCACGATCGCCGGCGAAACCGTCCCCCGCGTCGAGCTCACCCCGGTCGCGGTCGATCTGCTCCGCAGCCTGTGGGAGGAGCACGGTCCGCTCATGTTCCACCAGTCCGGCGGATGCTGCGACGGCAGTTCGCCCATGCTGTTCATGGCCGGGGAGTTCATCACCAGCGACCAGGACGTACGCCTCGGCCAGTTCGACCTGGCCCCGGCCGGTGGGCCCGCTCAGCCGCTCGACTTCTGGATGTCGGCCGAGCAGTTCAACTATTGGAGCCACACCTTCCTCACCGTCGACGTCGTGCCGGGCCGTGGCAGCGGGTTCAGTGCCGAGGCTCCGCGCGGCGTGCGCTTTCTCATCCGCTCCAAGCTGATGACCACGATGACCCCATTCGCCGCTCCGGCTGACTCCGCCGAGACGGTCGAAGCGGATGCCGTAGTCCCGCTCGCCCCGGCCCGCAGTCCCGCCTGACGCGGTATCTACTGACCTATGGCCTGGTACGCGCTGAACAGCAGCGACGCGTCGGGGCCCTCGAGAATGGTGGGCTTGCCCACGTCGTCGAGCACGACAAAGCGCAGCATGCCGCTGCGGGTCTTTTTGTCGCGCTGCATCGTGGCGAGCAGGGTGGGCCAGCGGCCCACCGGGTAGACGGTCGGCAGGGTCAGAGATTCGAGGATGTTGCGGTGCCGGTCGACGATCTCGACCGAGAGACGGCCACTCAGAGCGGCGAGCTCGGCCGCGAACATCATGCCGACCGCGACGGCAGCACCGTGGCGCCAGCCGTACCGTTCGGCGTGCTCGACCGCGTGCCCGAGAGTGTGCCCGTAGTTGAGGATCTCGCGCAGGCCGGCCTCCTTGAAGTCCTCCCCCACGATTCGTGCCTTCATGGCGATCGACAGTTCGATCAGGCGGCGAAATTCGGGGGTGGTCGGGTCGGTGGCGCGGTCGACATCCGCTTCGATGATGTCGAGAATCTCGGGAACCTGAATGAACCCGGCCTTCACGATCTCGGCGAAGCCGGCGAGGATCTCATTCTTCGGCAGGGCATCGAGCAGGTCGAGGTCGCAGAGCACGGCGGCGGGCGCATAGAAGGTGCCGACGAGGTTCTTGCCCTCGGCGGTGTTGATGCCGTTCTTGCCG
Source organism: Cryobacterium sp. N19 (assembly GCF_002929595.1). NCBI lineage: Bacteria > Bacillati > Actinomycetota > Actinomycetes > Micrococcales > Microbacteriaceae > Cryobacterium > Cryobacterium sp. N19. The sequence continues at coordinate 303,809 of NZ_PJJR01000053.1, forward strand.
CCGACGGCCGCGTCGACCATCCCGAGCACGCTCGTGGGAATCTGAACGAGTTTCACGCCGCGCAGCCAGGTGGCCGCGACGAACCCGGCGAGGTCAGTGACGGCGCCGCCGCCGAGGCCGATTACGGCATCGGTGCGGCTGAAGTCGGATTGGCCCATGACGCCCCAGCAGAACGCGGCGACCTCGACCCGCTTGGCGGCCTCGGCGTCGGGAATCTCAGCGAGCAGCACTTCGGAATAGGTCTCGAGCAGGTTGTCGCGCAGGGCGACAGCCCGGGCTCCGACGGTGGAGGTGTGCACGATGAGAACCTTGTTGACGCCGCTGCCCAGCTGATCGGCGACGGTAGTGACGAGGCCACGCCCCACACTGACCGGATAGCTGTCAACGCCGGTTACGGTGATCACTGTGGTGCGGCTCTGTTCGGTCATCATTGAAATCTCACTCATCATTTCTTTCTTGTACCCAATTCACGATTTCGTCGGCAATGCCGCTGATCGGTCGGTTGGAGGTGTCCAGGTGAATCGTCGCGAGGGCCTCATAGGTGGGGCGGCGCAGGTTGTAGATGCGTTCCCAGTCGGCGATACCACCGGTCAGGAGCGGCCTTTTGCTACCGCCGAGACGTGCCTGCACGGCAGCACGGGTAACGCTCAGGTAGACGACAGTCGCGTCGTCGAGATCCGCCTGGGTGTCGACGTTCAGCACTGCTCCCCCGCCGAGCGACACGATGGCCGGCTCGCCGAGCGCCCAGTCCACAGCTTCACGCTCGATGATGCGAAAATACTCTTCGCCCTCGCGAGCGAAAATCTCCGGAATCGGACCGTAGCTCTCCACGATGCGTTTATCGGTGTCGATGAAGGGTACGTTCAGGCCGCGGGCAACCCGGCGACCGATCTTGGTTTTTCCGGCGGCCATCGGCCCGATGAAAACGATCGGCAGCAACGAGTTGCGCTGGGTCAGCATCGAAACAGCCGAAGAGTCGTCACAGCGTTGCGTCGCTCGACGCGCCCGTGCGCAGGTTGGCCGGAATGTTGGCCAGGTAGGACTCGAGGTTGCGCCGGGTCTCGCCGATCGAGTCACCGCCGAACTTCTCCAGAACCGAGTTCGCGAGCACGAGCGCCACCATGGCCTCGGCGACAACGCCGGCTGCCGGGACCGCACAGACGTCGGAGCGTTGATGATGAGCCGGTGCCGGCTCGCCCGTGGCGACGTCGACCGTGCGCAGTGCCCGGGGAATCGTGGCGATCGGCTTCATGCCGGCGCGAACGCGCAGCACCGTGCCGGTGCTCATGCCGCCCTCTGTGCCACCAGCCTTGTCGCTAACGCGCTGAATGGCACCATCCGCCTGCACGAGTTCGTCGTGGGCGGCCGAGCCGCGGCGGCGGGTGGTTTCGAAGCCGTCGCCGACCTCGACGCCCTTGATCGCCTGAATGCCCATGAGGGCAGCGGCGAGCTGGGAATCCAAGCGTCGATCCCAGTGCACGAAGGAGCCGAGGCCGGGGGGAAGGTTGTAGGCGAGCACCTCGACCACGCCGCCGAGGGTGTCGCCGTCCTGATGCGCGGCATCCACTTCAGCCACCATCAAAGCGGATGTCGCGGCGTCGAAACAGCGCAGCGGGTCGGCGTCGAGGGCATCGACGTCGCCCGGCTGCGGCAGCGGCGTGCCGTCGGGCACCCGCACCGGGCCGATGGCGATGGTATGGCTGACCAGCTGGATTCCCAGCTCGTTCAAGAACGACCGCGCGACGGCGCCGAGCGCCACCCGAGCGGCGGTCTCGCGGGCGCTCGCGCGCTCCAGCACCGGGCGGGCTTCATCGAAGCCGTACTTCTGCATGCCGGCCAGGTCAGCATGTCCGGGCCGGGGTCGGGTCAGGGGCGCGCCGCGGCCGCGGGCGAGCGTGGCCGGATCTACCGGTGCGGCGCTCATCACATCGACCCATTTGGGCCATTCCGAGTTGCCGATGCGCAGCGCGACCGGTCCGCCGAGGGTGACGCCGTGGCGCACGCCACCCGAGAGGGTGAGCTCGTCCTCTTCAAATTTCATGCGGGCGCCGCGGCCGTAGCCGAGCTTGCGGCGCGCCAGATCGAGACGGATCGAATCAAGGGTGACCGGGATTCCAGCGGGCAAACCCTCGACAATGGCGATGAGTTCGGGGCCGTGAGATTCTCCGGCAGTGAGCCAACGAAGCATGCTTCCTATCTTTCCACAGCAAGGTGGGGGCCGGCGTCGCTGGGACCAGGGTCGCGGGTCAGCGCGCCGCGCATGGCCGCCAGCACTGCCGGCTCGTCGGGTAACGGTTCAAACGGGTCGGCGGTGACGAACACCCGTACCTGGATGAGGGCCTGGTGCAGAAGCATCCCGAGCCCGTTCAGCACCGTGCCCCCAGCGGCCTGCCAGGACGAGGCGACTCCGCTCGGCCACGGTGAATAGGCGACGTCGAACAAGACGGCCCGTTCACGCAGTTCGAGCGGCAGTGGCGTCGGGAGCACGGTCCCCCCGGGCAGGGTGCTGATCACGACGTCGCTGTCGACCCGGGTGACGCCGCCGAAATCCTGCAGGTCAACGACCACGCCAAGTGTCCGGCCGAGCTCGATCAGCGGCTGCGCCTTGACCGCATCCCGCATGAGGACCGTGACGAATTCAGCGCCGAGTTCGGCTGCCGCCATCAGAGCGGATGCCGCTGTCGCGCCGGCTCCGAGCAGGGTCACGTGCGCCGCGCGGGTGACTCCACTCTCGGCAAGGGCACGCACCAGCCCCGCAACGTCCGTGTTGTAGCCACTCAGCGTGCCGCGTCCCTCGACCCGGCGCAGCAGCACGGTGTTGACCGATCCGGTCAGCTGGGCCACCCGATCGCAGTCGTCGATGAACGGCAGAACCTCCTGCTTGAGCGGCATAGTCAGTGACAGACCGCGCCATTCCGGCCCGACTTCGCTCAGGAACATGGCCAGGGAGCCGGCCTTCACCTCGACCGCATCGTAAGACCAATCGAGGCCCAACTGACGGTAGGCGGCCCGGTGCAGCAGCGGCGAACGGGAATGCTTGATCGGCGAGCCAAGCACCGCGAGGCGGTTCGAGCTGAGGCTATCCATATTCGGGGTGCTCCCTCATCCAGTTCTGCCAAACGACGACCGCGGCGTCGTGTTCTGCCACGGTGGTGGAGAACACCGTCTCGCCGGTATCGAGGTTGACGGTCACGAAGAACAACCAGGGACCGTCAACCGGGTGCAGGGCGGCGTCAATGGCGAGGTCGCCCGGGTTCGAGATGGGGCCGACGACCATGCCGGGATGCACGTACGTGTTGTAGAGATTGCCGGCATCCGCGCGTTCGGCGTTGGTCGTGGTGACGAGATGGGTGTTTCCGGTGCCGTAGGCGACGGTCGCGTCGGACTGCAGCAGGCCGCTTTCCCACTGGGTCGGGTCCAGCCGGTTGAGGAAGACCCGCGACACCTTGTAGTAGTCGTCGCGCAGGCCCGCCTCTCGCTGAATGAGTGAGGCGAACACGATGGTCGACCAACGGTCTGCGACCGCGACCCCAGCTGTGTCGAGGGCCTCGAACTGCCGGTTCACCATCGCCTGAAGGGCCACCTGTGCGGTGTCGCCCGGCGAGAACGTGTACGTGGCGGGAAAGAGGAATCCTTCGAGGATGGTTGCCTCGGGGGGGAGCCCGAACGAGGCGACGTTCGCTGCTGCGGCTTGCAGATCGGCGAGGGGAATATCGGTTCCCTCGGAGATCGACTGCAAGACGTCGACGGTTGCGGTGCCCTCGGGCACCACCACGGTCTCGCTCAGCCTCGTGCCGTCGTCGAGCAGGGCGTCGAGGGCCGTGCTCGCCACCATTTTCGTTTTCAGCTGGTAGGCGCCGGGCTGGAAGACGGGTTCGGGTTTGGTCTGCAGCAGAATCGCGTAGAACGCGTCGAAGCTTTTCACCACGCCCTGGTCGACGAGGGTATTGGTAATCTCCGAGCCGCCGTCACCGTCGTGGATCATCACGATAATGTCCTTACCGGTGGCGGCTTCCTCGGCGGTGAAATCGGCGGGCCCCTGCGTGGCCGCGATGATTTGCGAGATGGGCCCCTGGAGAAAGAGGTACGCTCCGACCACGAGGGCTGCCAGCACAACGAAGACGATCAGGCAGCCCCAGGCACCCTTATGGCTGCGCTTTTCTCGCGGCGGTTCGTCAGCGAGCAGCGAACGACGCTTGGCACGATCGCGGCCGGAATCATTGCTCTCGTTCGCCGTCAGGAAGTCGGTGGCGGCGCCCGCGGGCACAACTGCTTCGCGGGAAAGTCGCGAGAGTAGCGGTGCCTCCGGGGCGACGGCGGAACGGGGCGGTACGGCCTGGATCTCGCCAGTGGCCGCCTGTTCGGTTGCTGGCTGCTGCGCGGCTGCCTGCTCCGCCGCGGCCTGTTGCGCGCGCAACTGACGGCGGCTCGGTAGCGGCTCTTCCGGGGTGGAACTCGGCACGGTTACGGCCTCTCGGTCAGTTCGACGGGCGACCCTGGCGGCCGCCCCGAGGCACGCTCACTGTCGAGCGCGTGTTGCAGAATGATAGTCGCGGCCACCTGATCAATCACTGGCCTTTGTGTTTTGGCTGAGCGACCGGATGCCCGTAGCGCCGACTGTGCTGACACGGTAGAGAGTCGCTCGTCGACCAGGCGCACCGGCACCTTGAAGGTTCGGGCGAGCCGGTCGGCGAAATCGATCGCGTCGTCGGTTGAAGCGGTCACGTTTCCCGACAGGGCCAGCGGCAGGCCCACGATGACCTCGACGGCGTCAAACTCCTGCACTACGGCGCGAATGCGCGCGAGATCGGTCAGACCGGCCTGGTCGCGGGCAACGGTTTCGACCGGTGTGGCGAGCATGCCGTGGTTATCACTGCGGGCCAGCCCGATCCGCACCTTCCCGACGTCGACGCCGACCCGAACTCCGGAGCGCATCGTTAGCGGCTGATCGCGGCGACGACGGCCTGCAGCGCAGCCGGGATGGCGTCGCCGTTGGGGCCACCGCCCTGGGCGAGGTCGTCCTTGCCACCACCACCACCGCCGAGAATTCCGGCAACAGTCTTGGCGAGGGCACCGGCCTTGTGCCCGGCATCGCGAGCGGCCTGGTTGGTGGCGACGATCACGACGGGCTTGTCGGCGGCGATCGCCGAGAGCGCCACGACGACCGCGTCGGTACCGAGACGTTCCCGCGTGGCTAGGGCCAGCATCCGAACGTCGTCGGGAGAACCGAGCACACCGAGGTCTTCGGCGACAACGGTCACTGCGCCGACCCGGCGAGCCGTTGCCAACAGTGCGGGCACTCGGTCGGTCAGCGCGCGGGCTTCGAAGGCGGCGATCTTCTTCTCGGCCGCCCTGAGGCTCGTCACGAGGTCGCTGATGCGCTCGGGCAGCTGGTCGCGCGGCGTCTTCAGGCTCGAAGTGAGCTGCGACACGAGGGTGCGTTCGGCGGCGAGATCACGGAACGCTTCGAGTCCGACGAGGGATTCGACGCGGCGGTTCGCCGAACCGACCGAGGCCTCGCTGATCAGGTTGATCATGCCGATCTCGGCACTGCTGGAGACGTGGGTGCCGGCGCAGAGTTCGCGCGACCAGGGGCCGCCGATGTCGACGACGCGCACGACATCGCCGTACTTTTCGCCGAACAGTGCCATGGCACCGAGCGCCTTCGCCTCGGCGAGGGGCAATTCTCGCGTGGTCACCGGCAGGTTGTCGCGGATGGCGTTGTTGGAGATTTCTTCGATCTCGGTTCGGGTCGCCAGTGACAACGCCTGGTTCCAGGAGAAGTCGAGGCGAAAGAACCCGGCTTTGTTGTACGAGCCGGACTGGTGCGCGTTCGGGCCGAGAACCTGGCGCAGGGCGGCATGCAGAACGTGGGTACCGGAGTGCGCCTGGCGGGCGCCGCGACGCCAACTCTCGTCGACCACGCTTGTGGCGCTGTCGCCGACACCGACCTCGCCGGACTGCACGAGCACCTTGTGGCTGATCAGACCCTTGACCGGCTTTTGCACGTCGAGCACCTTGAGCTCGTAGCCGGGACCAACGATGAGGCCGGCATCCGCTTCCTGCCCGCCGGATTCGGCCCAGAGGGCCGTCTCGGCGAGGATGACTTCGGCGGTTTCACCGGCAACCGCGCTCGTGACGGACTCACCGTCCACGATGAGGCCGAGCACGCTCGACTCATTCTGCAGGTCGTCATACCCGGTGAAAACCGTCTCACCGAGGGCGCGGAAGGCGCTATAAACACCCAGGTCGGCCAGAGTTGTCTTCTTGGACTTCGCGTCGGCCTTGGCCATGGTGCGCTGCTTGGTCATGAGCACGTCGAAGGCGTCCCGATTGACGCTGAGGCCGGCTTCTTCGGCGATCTCGAGGGTGATCTCGATCGGGAACCCGTAGGTGTCGTGCAGCAGGAACGCAGTCGGGCCGGCGAGCTCAGTCTTGTTGGCCTTCTTAGTCTTCGCCACGGCCAGGTCGAGCACGGCGCTACCGCTCGCGAGGGTGCGCAAGAAGGTTTCTTCCTCGGCAAACGCGGCCTGGCTGATGCGCCCGAAGTCGCTTTTGACCTCGGGGTAGGCTGCGCTCATCGCGTCGCGGGAGGCAGGCAGCAGTTCGGGCAGGCTCACCGTGTCGACGCCGAGCAGGCGCATGGCGCGCACGCTGCGACGCAGCAGGCGGCGGAGGATATAGCCGCGGCCCTCGTTGGACGGCATGACGCCGTCGCTCATCAGCATGAGGGAGGAGCGTACGTGGTCGGCGACGATGCGCATGCGCACGTCGTCGTCGTGGTCGGCGCCGTAACGGCGGCCAGACAGGGCGGCGGCACGATCGAGCACCGGGCGAACCTGGTCGATCTCATACATGTTCTCGACGCCCTGTTTGAGGAACGCAACGCGCTCCAAGCCCATGCCGGTGTCGATGTTCTTCTTCGGCAGGTCGCCGAGAATCTTGAAATCGCTCTTGCCGGTGCTTTCGCCGCGCAGGTACTGCATAAAGACGAGGTTCCAGATTTCGACGTACCGGTCGTCGTCGGTGGCCGGGCCGCCGTCGGCGCCGTAGGCGGGGCCGCGGTCGAAGAAGATCTCCGAACAGGGGCCGGCCGGGCCTGGCTGGCCCGTGGACCAGTAGTTGGATTCCATACCGAGGCGCTGGATGCGATTGTCCGGCACGCCAATGGCCCGCCAGTAGCGGTAGGCCTCGTCGTCGTCGAGGTAGATGGTGACCCACAGGTCGCTTTCGCGAAAGCCGTAACCGCCCTGGTTCTCCGGCGTGGTCAGCAGCTCCCAGGCGAAGCCGATGGCTTCTTCCTTGAAGTAATCGCCAAAGCTGAAGTTGCCGTTCATCTGAAAGAAAGTGCCGTGCCGCGGGGTCTTTCCGACCTCTTCGATGTCGTTGGTACGGATACATTTTTGCACACTCGTGGCGCGCGGGTACGGCGCCGGAACGAGCCCGGTGAGGTACGGCACAAACGGCACCATGCCGGCCACGGTGAAGAGAAGGGTGGGGTCGTCGCTCACCAGTGACGCGGACGGCACAACGGTGTGTCCACGATCGGCGAAGAAGTCGAGCCAGCGCCCGCGAATGTCAGCAGTCTGCATGGTGTCCGTAGCTTTTGTCGTGCATGAATGTGGTGGTGCGGTGAAACGGTATGCCTGAGTCGAGCGGATGCCTACGGCGCGCTGGCCGCCGGTGCGTCACCCGCGGCATCAGCGGCGACGTCGCCGAGCGCGGCGTGCAGCTCGGCCTCGCGCTGGCGGTAGCCCTCCGAGATGGCCTCGCCGAACTCGCGGGCCTTGGTATCAAGTTCCGTGAAGAACTGCTTGCCCTGCTGGGTCTTGTTGACCTCGTGGGCCACCACGAAGCCCGCGGCCACGCCGATGACCAACCAGATGACGTTCTTCATGGCACTTCTCCCTGAATCTGGTCTAGCCGTAGCTATCGATAAGTCGGGCGCGAGAATATCAGCGCCGTCTCCAGAGTAGCCGGTCAACCCCGATTACGCCGAGGCCGCGGCCGCCCGGCGCGAAAGGCCGCCCGGACGCCGGCTGAGAAACCGGCGAGCTTGATCAACGGCCCGCCGACCGTGGCCGCGAACAACGCGACCAGCGCCGAGACGTTGCCGGTGACATCCGCTACGTTGCTCGTGATGGTGTCGACCCTGGCCAGTTGCTGGTTGGTAGAACGGATGGTCTCGGTCGTCTCGGTCAGCATCGGGGTGATTCCCTCGCTGAGTTCATGGATGGCGGCGGTGGTCTCATCGAACACGCGGCCCAGTTTGACCAAGGGAATAGCGATGACAGCGACCAGAATCGCGAACACGCCGGCAGCGATGAGGCCGGCAATATCTCCACCTGACACGGTGACTCCACTCAGTTCGAGGGGCCCCTGCGGAGCCCGGGTATACAAAAAGGGCGGATCACCCTGAGGTGATCCGCCCTTCAGCGTACCGGTTGGACTAGCGAGCTGCGTAGTACTCCACGACGAGCTGAACTTCACAGGTCACGGGGATCTCGATGCGCTTCGGGGCGCGCACGAGGCGTGCCTGCAGCTTGTCGAGCTCTACCTCGAGGTACGGCGGGAGCTTGGGAAGCAGGTCGACGTGGCCGCCGGCTGCTGCAACCTGGAAGGGCTCCATGCCCTCGCTGCGAGCCTTGACGTGCATGAGCTGGCCCGGCTTCACGCGGAAGGAGGGCCGGTCGACGAGCTCTCCGTCGACGAGGATGTGACGGTGCACGATCATCTGGCGCGCCTGAGCGGTGGTGCGGGCGATGGCCGAACGCACGAGGAGGGCGTCGAGACGCGTCTCGAGGATCTCGACGAGGTTCTCACCGGTCAGTCCCTGACGACGACGAGCCTGCTCGAAGGCAATCTTGAGCTGGGCTTCGCGGATGCCGTACTGGGCGCGTAAGCGCTGCTTTTCGCGCAGACGAACGGCATAGTCCGAATCGGTCTTGCGCTTGGTGCGGCCGTGCTCACCGGGTGCATAGGGGCGCTTCTCAAGGAAGCGGGCTGCCTTCGGCGTGAGGGCAATGCCCAGGGCGCGCGAGAGGCGAGTTTTACTGCGGGTACGTGACTTGGTAGACACGGTTTCCTTTCAATCGGACTCAATAACAGGGATACCAGGGCGAGTGCGTGTTTCTACAGCACAAACGTCATGGGAGATCAGAGGATTGGGTGCCATGGGACGTTCGGCTACAGAACGAAACCCCTCCAAACTGGAAACGGACGCAGCCGCATGCCGAAACCAGTTGTAGGCAGAGTCAAGATTAGCACAGAGCGGATGCTTCGCCTCGCGTTCCCGAGGCGGGCGTCGTCGAGGGATCATCCGCTCCTCGCTCAAACATCGCGGGTGCGCAGGACACTCCGCGAAACTCGCAACCCCGCGGAGAATCCCCCGCCGCCGCAAGTTCAGAGCTGAGTCACGAATCTATTCGTTGCGGACTATGCGGCGGATTTTCAGGAGACGAGCGTGGATGTCGCGCTCGTGCCCGTGCTCGGTCGGCACGTAATACTGGGTGGTTTTCAGTTCGGTCGGCGGGTATTGCTGAGCGACGACACCGAGGGGGTCGTTGTGCGGATAGACGTAGCCTTTGCCGTGGCCGAGGCGTTTGGCGCCCGGGTAGTGCGCGTCGCGCATGCCCTTGGGCACGCGGCCCATCTTGCCGGCGCGGACATCCGCTATGGCAGCATCGAGCGCCATGTAGGCCGCGTTCGACTTGGGGGCCGTCGCGAGGTGCACAACGGCCTGGGCGAGCGGAATACGACCTTCGGGCATGCCGATCAGCGCGACGGCATCGGCGGCGGCGACGGCGATGAGGAGCGATTGCGGGTCGGCCATGCCGATGTCTTCGGAGGCGAGGACGATGATGCGGCGACAGATGTAGCGCGGGTCTTCGCCGGCCTCGATCATGCGCGCCAGATAGTGCAGCGCGGCGTCGACGTCACTGCCGCGCACCGATTTGATGAACGCGCTGATCACGTCGTAGTGCTCGTCGCCATTGCGGTCATAGCGCAGCAGCGCACGATCAACGGCGAGCGAGACGATGTCGGTCGTGATGACGGGCTTGCCGGTCGCGCCGGGTTCGAGCGTCGATTCCGCCGAAACGGATGCCGCCTCCAGCGCCGTCAGCGCCCGCCGCGCATCCCCGGAGGCCAGGCGAATGATCGCGCCGCGGGCCTCTGACTCGAGTTCGAACCGGTCGGCCAACCCGCGCGCATCCGTGACGGCACGATCGACGACGATGCCAAGGTCGTCGTCGCTGAGAACTTCGAGGGTGAGCAGCAGAGAACGAGACAGCAGGGGCGAAATGATCGAAAACGACGGATTTTCGGTCGTCGCGGCGACCAGGATGACGACGCCGTTCTCGACCCCTGGCAGCAGGGTGTCTTGCTGGGCCTTGGAGAAGCGGTGGATCTCATCGAGAAACAGCACCGTCGCGAGACCGTAGAGGTCGCGGTTGGTTCGGGCGTCTTCCATCACCTGTCGCACGTCGCGCACGCCGGCCGTCACGGCAGAGAGTTCGACGAAACGACGTCCGGAACTGTGCGCGATCGCCTGCGCGAGCGTGGTCTTGCCGGTTCCGGGCGGTCCCCAGAGAATGACCGATACGCTGCCGCGCTCCCCGGTCTTGTCGCTGGCCAGACTAACCAGGGGCGACCCCGGGGTGAGCAGATGACGCTGGCCGGCCACCTCGTCCAGGGTTTTCGGGCGCATTCGTACGGCGAGGGGGGCCTGGCCACTCCGCAGACCCTGTTGAGCATCCGACATTCCTCCAGCGTAGTTTGTGAGAGAGTTCTACGAGGTCGGCCGCGTTGGCGTACGGTCACGTTTTGTCCGGTCGTCGCCAACCCCGACGGCCCTGGAGGGGTTCCAAGTGGCTTCGAATTACAAGCTCGAGCGTGCGGCACGTGAAGAGCGCGGACGTGTTCGTTCCTACCAGGCCCGACGGGCGGTGCACGAGCACCAGACGAAGCGGCGCGTGCGGGACAACCTGATCGCCGGTGGCGGACTCCTCGTGGTGCTGACCTTGATCGTGATCGCCCAGGTGTTCTACTTCGCTGGCGGCCCGGGTACCCCGGCGCCGACGGCAGCTACAACGTCCAGTCCAACGCCGACGCCCACGGCAGCGGCCGGTGCCAACACCGGCGACGTGCCCGCAAGCACTATCGCCGAGGGGCGCACCTGGACCGGCACCCTGAGCCTCAACGATGTCAACCTCGGCATCGAGCTGGACGGCGCGCGCGCCCCCCAGGGCGTCTCGTCCACGGTCAGCCTCGCCCAGAGCGGGTTCTATACCGGCGTGAGCTGCCACCGCCTCACCGACGGCGGCTTCTTCGTACTGCAGTGCGGCGATCCCGCCGGCGACGGATCCGGCGGTCCCGGTTACAGCTATGGTCCGGTCGAAAACGCTCCGGCCGATAACGTCTACCCGGCCGGTACCCTCGCCATGGCTCGCCAGGGCGGCAACGGATACAGCATGGGAAGCCAATTCTTCGTGGTCTACGACGACACGACTATCTCCTCCGACGCGGGCGGCGGCTACACCGTGCTCGGTCACGTCACGAGCGGACTGGACGAGCTCAAGGCCCAGATCACGGATGCCGGCACCGCGGACGGCTCCGGCGACGGCGCCCCGACGGTGCCAACGACGATCACGGGCTTAACACTTCAGTAGGATCGATCGTCACCCCTGCGCTATTGCAATAGGCTTATCAGGGTATTTCTTAGGTTCCGCACTCTTCACTCCCGCGGATCCACACACAACAACTCAGCAAAGGTGAGGCTCTTGACTACGACAGATCAGCAACCATGGGGTCGCGTAGACGAAACCGGCACGGTTTACGTGCGCGAGGCAGACGGCGAACGCGCCGTCGGTCAGTACCCGGATGCCACTCCGGAAGAGGCCCTGGCCTACTTCGAGCGTAAGTACGTTGAGCTCAACGGGCAGGTCACCCTGCTCGAGCAACGTGCGAAGGGTGGCGCTCCGGCCGCAGACATCGCCAAGTCGGTCGCCAACCTCAAAGTTGCCGTCGCCAATGCCAACGCGGTCGGAAACCTCGCCGCCCTGGCCGAGCGCCTCGGCGCTCTCGGCGGTGCTGTCAGTGAGCTCACCGAGCAGCAGAGCATCGAGACCAAGGCCGCATCCGCTGCCGCCGTCGCTGAGCGGGCCGAGATCGTGACCGAGGCCGAGCGTCTCGCCGCCGAAGATCCGGCCAAGACGCAGTGGAAGCAGACCAGCGCCGCTCTCGACGCCCTGTTCGCCAAGTGGCAGGCACACCAGCACGACGCCCCGCGCATTCCCAAGGGCGAGGCCAACGACCTGTGGAAGCGCTTCCGGGCCGCACGCACCACGATCGAGCAGAACCGTAAGGCGTTCTTCGCCGAGCTCGACAGCGCCCACAAAGACGTGCGCACCAAGAAGCAGCACCTGATCGAACAGGCTGAGGCCCTCGCCCCCCAGGGTGCCGATGGGGTTTCGTCGTATCGCAACCTGCTCGATGAGTGGAAGAAGGCTGGCCGCAGCGGCAAGAAGCAGGACGACGCCATGTGGGCCAAGTTCAAAGCTGCCGGCGACGTGCTCTACTCCGTTAAGAGTGAAGTTGAAGCCCAGGACAACGAGGAGTTCTCGGCGAACCTGGTAGTCAAACTCGAATTGCTCACGCAGGCCGAGACCCTGCTCACTACCACCGACCGCAACGCCGCTCGCGACACGCTCACCTTGATCCAGCGCAAGTGGGATGACATCGGCAAGGTCCCGCGGGATCAGGTCAAGCCGATCGAGGATCGCCTGCGCAAGGTGGAAGCAGTCGTGCGCAAGCTCGATGACGATCACTGGAAGCGCAACAACCCGGAGACCAAGGCTCGCACCGAGGGTCTGGCCGGGCAGCTGAACGACGCGATCGCCAAGCTCGAGGCCGAGCTGGCTACCGCGCAGGAGGGCCAGAACGCCCGGGCCATCAAGGACGCCACCGAAGCGCTCGAGGCCCGTAAGGCCTGGCTCAAGGCGATCGGCCAGTAACCGGCAGGCACTTGCACGCAGGCACTTAGTTATCCACACTCGGCGCACGCAACCAGCTTCTCCACAGATCCAGGCTCCTTCGGGGGCCTGGACCTGGTTAAGCGTCACTCTGGTGGCATGACGAATCCACCGGGGCGCCCGCTCACCCTCAACGACCTGCCACTGGCCGAGCTCTACGCCGCCCGCCTCGACGGCCAGGTCTTTCAGATCGCGGACTCCTGGTGCGTGATCGATGAAATAGACGGATGCGATACCCGCGCGATCGCCGCCGGCCAGCTGGTCCCGCCCCGCGCCATCGCCGAGCAGCTCACCGCCGCGTGGATCTACGGCGTCACGCCGGAGCCGCGGCGCCACCAGTTCTGTGTATTGATCGGCGCGCGTGCCACCACCGTGTGGTCGGCTCGGGCATCGGTGCGTGAAATTGTGCGAACGCCCGATGACGTGCACACCATCTCGGGGGTGCGGGTCACCACTCCCCTGCGCACCGCCGTCGATCTCGCCCGCTATGCGGTTTCACCGCCGGCGATGTCACCATCGACCACGTCAGAGCTGAGTGCCCTCCTGGCCCGCCTCCTGCACTACGGCCAGTACCCCGACGTGTCGGCCGCCATCCGCCTCTGCAAGCGAGGCAGCCCCGCTCACAGCGCTCTCGCTGTCGCGCGCTTCACGGCCGTCAGCACACCACTGTTTGCGCTGCGCCAGCAGGGCTGCGCGCGCAGGACCGCAGGTTAGCCGTCGCTAACCCGGTACACGTCGTACACGGCATCGATACGACGCACGGCATTGAGTACGCGGTCGAGGTGGGTGGTGTCCCCCATCTCAAAAACGAAGCGGCTGAGCGCGAGGCGATCGCTCGACGTGTTGACGGTGGCAGAAAGAATGTTCACGTGGTGCTCCGACAAGACCCGGGTGACGTCGGAGAGCAGGCCGGAGCGGTCAAGGGCTTCGATTTGGATGTGCACGAGGAACAGACTCTTCGAGGTTGGCGCCCACTCGACCTCGATCATGCGCTCGGGTTCTTTGAGCAACGACTGCACATTGTGGCAGGCGGCCTGATGCACAGAGACGCCTGCGCCGCGCGTGACGAATCCGACGATTTTGTCGCCGGGCACCGGGGTGCAGCAGCGGGCCAGTTTGACCAGAATGTCCGGTGCACCGCGCACCAGCACTCCGGAATCTCCGTTGCGGGTGGTCTGCGGCCGTCCGCGCGCGGCGACCGGAAAGTCGTTGCTGTCGTTGTCTTCGATGCTCTGTACCGAAGAGACGACCTTCTCGAGCACTGACTGGGTTGAAACGTGACCTTCACCGACGGCAGCATAAAGCGCCGACACATCTTCGTACTTAAGCTGAGCCGCGACCTCCGCGAACGAGTCCTGGTTCATCAGCTTCTGCAGCGGAAGGTTCTGCTTGCGCATGGCGCGGGCGATCGCGTCCCGGCCCTGCTCGATGGCCTCGTCGCGGCGTTCCTTTGTGAACCATTGCCGAATCTTGTTGCGGGCCCTGGGGCTCTTGACGAAGTTCAGCCAGTCTTTGCTCGGGCCGGAGTCGGGGTTTTTCGAGGTGAACACCTCGACCACGTCACCGGTGATCAGCTCGCTCTCCAACGGCACCAACCGGCCGTTGACCTTGGCTCCCATGGTGCGGTGTCCCACCTCGGTGTGCACCGCATAGGCAAAGTCGACCGGGGTCGCGCCGGACGGGAGGCCAATGACCCGGCCCTTCGGCGTGAAGACGTAAACCTCTTTGGCACCGATCTCGTACCGCAGGGAGTCCAGGAACTCGCCTGGGTCGGCCGTTTCGGCCTGCCAGTCAGAAATATGGGCGAGCCAAGCCATATCGGTATCGCTCTGCGGGCCGGGGCCGCCAGCGCTCTTGCCGTTGACCTGCTCCTTGTACTTCCAGTGCGCGGCGACACCGAATTCGGCACGCTGGTGCATTTCGGTCGTGCGAATCTGAATTTCTACCGCGCGACCGCTCGGCCCGAGCACGGTGGTGTGCAGGGACTGGTACAGGTTGAACTTCGGGGTGGCAATATAGTCCTTGAACCGGCCGGGCAGCGGCGTCCAGCGGGCATGCATGGATCCCAGCACCGCGTAGCAGTCCCGCACCGAGTTCACAAGCACGCGAATACCGACGAGGTCGTAGATCTCGTCGAAATCGCGGCCGCGCACGACCATTTTCTGGTAGATCGAGTAGTACTGCTTGGGGCGACCGGCAACCTTGCCGCGAATGCGCGCCGATTTGAGATCGTCGTTGATGGTGTCGATGATCTGTTGCACGAACTCTTCGCGCTGCGGAGTACGCTGCTTGACCAGGCTTTCAATTTCGGCGTAGAGCTTGGGGTACAGCACCGCAAAGGAGAGGTCCTCGAGTTCCCACTTGATCGTCTGGATCCCCAGGCGGTGCGCGAGAGGGGCGTAGATCTCCAGGGTCTCGGTGGCCTTGCGCACGGCGGATTCGTTGGGAACGAAGCCCCAGGTGCGGGCGTTGTGTAGCCGGTCGGCAAGTTTGATAATGAGGACGCGAATGTCCTTGGACATCGCGACGATCATCTTGCGCACGGTTTCGGCCTGGGTCGAGTCGCCGTACTTCACCTTGTCGAGCTTGGTGACACCATCGACGAGCATGGCGATTTCATCGCCGAAGTCGGCCCGCAGGGCGTCGAGGGTGTAATCGGTGTCTTCGACGGTGTCGTGCAGCAGGGCGGCCGCAATGGTTTTGGTACCGATGCCCAGGTCGGCCAGAATCTGCGCCACGGCGACTGGGTGGGTGATGTACGGCTCGCCGCTGCGACGCAGCTGTCCGTCGTGCGCTCGCTCGGCGGCGGTATACGCGCGTTCGATGATCGACAGGTCGACCTTCGGGTGGTTCAACCGCACCGTCTTGATCAGGCGGTCAACAGCACCGGCGGGCTGGGCCCGAGAGAAGATGCGAGGAACCAGACGGCGCAGCGAGGCCGGGGAGGGGGTCGTTGTGTCCGTCATAGTCTCACCTCGTGCGTCACGCCCACCGAAAGACGCGGGGTTGCGTTCCATCAATTATGCCGGTTCTGCGGGCGCAGTCCGTACGCCTCCGGCATAACGCTCTGTGCGGGGCCTACCCAGTCATCTGCAGAAACGGCCAGTCCGCAGGGACTGGCCGTTCCGGTCGTGCCAACTGAGCTGACTAGGCGGTGACGCTGGCCGCGGCCGGGGCCGAGGCCTTGGCGCGCGCAGCGAGGGCCTTCTTGTCGTGCTTGCGAATAGCGTCCTCGTTGTTGCGCAGCTGGGCGTACAGCGGTGATGCGATGAAGATGGTCGAGTAGGTTCCGACCAGAATTCCGATGAGCAGCGCGAGCGAGATGTCGCGCAGCGTGCCGGCGCCCAAGACGAACGCACCGATAAACAAAATGGATGCCACGGGCAGAGCCGCGACCACGGAGGTGTTGATCGAGCGCACGAGGGTCTGGTTCACGGCGAGGTTGACCGACTCGGAGAAGGTCCGGCTCGAGCCGGACCCGTCGAAGTTGGTGTTCTCGCGAATCTTGTCGAAGACCACGACGGTGTCGTAGAGCGAATATCCCAAAATGGTGAGGAATCCGATCACGGCCGCGGGTGTGATTTCAAAACCGGTGATTCCGTAGAACCCCGCGGTGATGACCAGGTCGTGCAGCAGGGCGACCATGGCCGCCACGGACATTTTCCAGGTGCGGAAATAGATGGCCATGATGATGCCGGCGAGCACGAGGAACACGACCAGGGCACGCAGTGCCTGCCCGGTGATGTCCTGCCCCCAGGTGGCGCCAATGAAGGAGGTGGCGACTTCCTTGACGGGCACGTTGTAGGCGGTGGCCAATGCGTCGCGCACTCCGGTCGTCTCGCCTTCGGACAGCTGGTCGGTCTGTACTCGAACGCCATCGGTGCCGACGGTGGAGACCTTTGGTACGGCATTCGGAACGACGCTGGAAACGGCATCCACTGCGGTGGTCTCTGACTGGCTGCTCATCTGCGAGACGACGAACTCGCTGCCGCCGGTGAACTCGATGCCGAAAACGAAGCCGCCGCGCAGCAGGAACGGGCCGACCATCGCGATGAGGATCATGCCGCCGGCGATCAGATACCACAGCTTGCGACGCCCGACGATGTTCAGCGAACGAGCGCCCGTGTAGAGGTCATTTCCAAATTTCGAGAAGCTGGCCATCAGGAATCCTTCCCGTCCGTTGGTCGATCAGTGCTGGAACCCACGAGCTCGGAAGCCTTGCGCTCCGCGATGGTTTGTCGTTTCGCCGCCTCTTTACTCGAGGAGGAGACCTTGGTCGCCGGCACGGAAGCCGAGGGTTCAAACCGCGCTCGACCACGATAGACAGCACCGAGGGCTCGCGGATCAAGGCCGCTGAGTTTGTGGCCCTCGTTGAAGAACTTGGTCTGGGCGATCAGTTGCAGCATCGGGTGGGTGAACAGACTGACCACGAGGAGGTCGACGATGGTAGTGAGGCCCAGGGTGAGGGCGAAGCCGCGTACGTTGCCGACGGCGAGCACGAACAGCACTGCGGCCGCGAGGAAGTTGACGACGTCGGAGGCGACGATGGTGCGGAAGGCTCGCTTCCAGCCGGCCTCGACCGAGGACTCCAGCCCGCGCCCATCACGCAACTCGTCACGGACGCGTTCGAAGTAGACGATGAACGAGTCGGCGGTGATACCGATGGCCACGATCAAACCGGCGACGCCGGCCAGTGACAAACGGTAGCCTTCACGCCAGGACAGGATGGTGATCAGCAGGTAGGTGATCACCGCTGCCACGCCGAGGGACGCAACGGTGACCAAACCGAGCAGGCGGTACTGAGCGAGTGAGTAGAGGACGACGAGGATCAGACCGATCAATCCGGCAATGAGGCCGTTGAGCAGCTGGGTCGAACCGAGCGTTGCCGAGATGGTGTCCTGGCTCTGCACGGTGAAGCTGATCGGGAGTGCACCGAACTTGAGCTGGTCAGCCAGGGCCTTGGAACTTTCCTGATCGAAAGACCCGGTGATCTGAGGCTTGCCGTCGAGGATGGCACCCTGGGTGGCCGGGGCCGAAATCACGTGGCCGTCGAGCACGATGGCGAACTGGTTCTGCACACCGGTCAGGCTGAACAGGCGGGTCGTCACGTCTGCAAACTTCGAGGTTCCCGAGCTGTTGAAGACGATGTTGACGGCCCACTCGCCGGTGGTCGCGCCGTTTTGAGTGGTGCGCTGGCCGTTGGTCGCGTCCGAGATCGTGGAACCGTCGACCTCGACCGGGCCGAGGATGTATTTGACCGAGCCGTCGGTCTCACAGGTGATCAGGGGCTGGTCGGCGGGCGCCACGTTGGTGCTGTTGATCTTGTTGCAATCGAAGGCGTCGTACTCGGCCTGAAGAGCCGGGGTGACGTAGTTCAGGTCGCTCGCGTCGGTCGGTGCAACGGCCGGTGTGGTTGACAGGCTCGGATCAACCGTCGCCTGCGGCGCCGGCGTTGCGGTGCCGTCGGCCCCGACGGTCTGGCCGGACGGCTGCCCGGCTACGAGTACGGCCCGAAATTCGAGCTTCGCCGAGGACTTGATGCGCTCCAGGGTGGCATCATCGGGGGTGCCTGGAATCGAGACGACGATGTTTCGACCGCCCTGAGTGTTGACTTCTGTTTCCGACACTCCAGACGAGTTGATGCGCTGTCGAATGATCCCAACGGCCTCGTCGAGCTGCTCCGAGGTGACTGTCGCGCCACTCTCCACCTGCGGGGCGAGGATGATCTGGGTTCCGCCCTCGAGGTCGAGGGCCAGTTTCGGCGTCCACGATCCGTTCTGGGTGAATACACCGAACGCGTTGAGGGCGATGAGGCCGACGATAATCACGCCAAGCCAGGTCAGGGAACGCCAGGCCTTCTTGACCGGAGACGACTTAGCCACCTATGAACTCAGCTTTCTGTTGGCGCCCACACCAAACTGTGTGGACGCGCCGCTTGATGCATTACGTGCGTTTCGTGCAATAAATAAACGTGCCAAGCGAGTATGCCCTACGAAATAGGCCGTACCGAACTATGCCTGCCGAAAAACGACTACGCGTCACCCTTTTTGGGCTGGTCGGTCGTGTCGGTGTCAAGGTCGGCAACGCGCTGGCCGAATTCCGGCTCGTTCAGCGAGTCGATGGCCTGAACGCTCTCGTCGTCGAGTTCGTCGGCGACAACCGGCTCAACCACGCGAGCGATGGTCTGGCGGTGGATCTCGACGATGACGCCGGGCGCGATCTGCAGCTCGACCTTGTTGGCTTCTTCATCGATGGCAATGATCGTGCCGTACATGCCGAAGTTGGTCATGACGTCGGCGCCGGGAACCATGGTGGCCTGCAGGGCCTCCTGGTCCCTCTTGCGCTTGCGGCCGTTGCGGAACATGAAGAAGACGAGTACGGCCAGGACGGCCAGCATGACGAGAGTCAAAGAATCCATAGAGCGGTGAAACCTTTCGATTGCGGCGCGGGTGGCCGAAGCTGTGAGTGAAGACCCGACAGCAGGCCTAGAGAATATGCCTCTAGACAGGCGGGCCAAATTGAATTATAGGTCAAGAAGGGTCGTACTGCCCTGTGCAGTCGAGCCCGGGGGCGGCACGAGGCCAAAATGTTGCCACGCTGCGCTGGTGGCAACGCGCCCTCGCGGGGTACGCGTGAGGAAGCCTATCCGCACCAGGAAGGGCTCGACGACCGCTTCGACAGTTTCGGACTCTTCCCCCACCGACACGGCCAGGGTATTGAGCCCCACCGGTCCGCCGCCAAAACGAGTCAAAATGATCTTCATGACCTCCCGGTCGAGCCGATCGAGGCCGATCGCGTCGACGTCGTAGAGTTCGAGGGCTGCGTGCACCGCGGCGATGTCGGCAGCTCCCCCGTGCACGAGCGCATAGTCGCGCACGCGGCGCAGCAGGCGGTTCGCGATGCGCGGTGTGCCACGGCACCGTCCGGCGATCTCGGCGAGGGCATCCTTCTTGATCGGCAGCTCGATGAGCTGCGCTGCCCGGGCCAACACCTGTTCGAGCTCGCTCTCGGCGTAGAACTCGAGGTGGGCGGTGAAACCGAAACGGTCCCGCAGAGGGTTCGGCAGCAGGCCAGACCGGGTCGTGGCACCGACCAGGGTGAATGGGGCCAGGTCGAGTGGAACGGAAGTGGCGCCAGCACCCTTTCCCACCATGATGTCGATGCGAAAGTCTTCCATAGCGAGGTAGAGCATCTCCTCGGCGGAGCGTGCCATGCGGTGGATTTCATCGATGAACAGCACCTCGCCGGGAACCAAGGACGACAGCACGGCCGCTAGATCGCCGGCGTGCTGGATGGCCGGACCACTCGACATGCGCAGCGGGCGGTTGCCCTCGTAAGCGACGATCATGGCCAGGGTGGTTTTGCCGAGGCCGGGAGGGCCAGCCAGGAGGATGTGGTCTGGCGTGCGATTCTGCATGGTCGCGGCGGTCAGCAGCAGCTGCAACTGCCCACGTACCTTTTTCTGGCCGACGAATTCGGCCAGACTCGCCGGGCGCAGAGCGCCCTCGAAGGCTAGCTCGGACTCACTTTCGAGCGAGGGGCTGACCAGTTTGATGGCGGAGTTTTCGACAGCGGGATCAGTGCTCATGAGCGCCCCGTTCCGTTGCTCGCGGCCGCCGACCCGGTGGCGTGGTGCGCTGCCGGACCCAGGCGGCCGAGGGCCAACCGAAGCACTGCGGCCACCGCCGGCGGCGCAGCGTCGTCATCGGCGACATCCGCCAACTCGGTGAGGGTATCGTCGACGGCCTCGGCCGCGACGCGCTCCGACCAGCCGAGGCCGATCAGCGCGGCCTGCACGCTGACAGCAACCGAGGTGGCATTTGGCTGGCGGGTTGGAGACGTCGCCGCGGTGACGGCGAGCTTGCCGGCCAGGGAGAGAACGATGAGTTTGGCGGTTTTCGGTCCAATGCCGCTGACCTTGCGGAAGGCGCCGTCGTCGTCGCCGGCGACGGCCTGCGCGATCTGGTTGGGGCTGAGCACCGCGAGCACGCCCAGGGCGGACTTGGGACCCACACCGGTCACACCGACGAGGAGTTCGAAGACCGCAAGCTCATCGGCAGTGGGAAAGCCATAGAGAGTGAGCGAATCTTCACGCACGATGAGGGTGGTCACCAGCCGGGCTTCGTCATTGATGCGCAGGCCGAGTGCGGTGGCCGGCGTCACCTGGATGCCGAGGCCGACTCCCCCAACCTCGATCACGACGGTTGAGCCGACAGCTGAAAGGACAAGGCCACGTACGGAAGAGATCACCGCTTAAGACTACGGGGCACCGCTGACGCTGCTGGCACCGACCCACGTTCGGCGGCACGCCAGGCCCTCTGCGCTGGCGTCAGCGCGCCCGTCGTGACCGTGGCAGCTTTCACCGAGGCGACGGTCGGCAGGGTGCCACCGGATGCTCCGGTGCGCCAGGCGTGGCAGATCGCGAGGGCGAGGGCATCCGCTGCGTCAGCTGGTTTGGGAATCTCGGTCAGCCCGAGGATGCGGGCGACCATGGTGCCGACCTGCTTCTTATCGGCGGCACCGTAACCGGTGATGGCGGCCTTCACCTCGCTCGGAGTGTGCAGGGTTACCGGCAGACCGCGCTGCGCGGCGAGCAGCAGGGCGACCCCGCTGATCTGCGCTGTGCCCATGACGGTGCGCACGTTGTGCTGGGCGAAGACCCGCTCAATGGCGATGAACTGCGGCCGGTGGCGGTCGAGCATCTCTTCCAGACCCTGGGACAACAACAGCAGCCGCCGCTCCAGCGGAAGGTCGGCGGCGCTCCGCAGCACGGTCACATCGACCAGACGGGCGGAGCGGTTGCCCTCGACATCGACCACGCCCACACCGCAGCGGGTGAGGCCCGGGTCGATGCCGAGAACCCTGACCGCCATCGAACTACTCGGACTCGGCTGCGAGTGCGGCCTGAACCTCGGCCGACAGGTCGTAGTTTGAGTACACGTTCTGCACGTCGTCGAGGTCTTCCATCGCGTCGATCAGGTGGAACACTTTGCGGGCGGTTTCGGCGTCGACCTCAATCTTGAGCGACGGAATGAACGCGATGTCAGCTGACTCATAGTCGATTCCGGCGGCCTGCAGCGCGGTGCGGGTGGCGACGAGATCGCCAACGGAGGAGTGGACCTCGAAGGTGTCCCCCTCGTCGATGACCTCTTCGGCGCCGGCATCGAGAACGGCGAGCATGATGTCGTCTTCGGTGAGTGTCGGCAGGTGCTTGACCACAACGACGCCCTTGCGGTGAAAGTTGTAGGCGACACTGCCCGGATCGGCCATGGCGCCGCCATTGCGGGCCATTGCTGTGCGCACCTCGGCTGCGGCACGGTTTTTGTTGTCGGTGAGGCACTCGATCATGATCGCGACACCGTGCGTGGCGTAGCCCTCGTACATAATCGTCGTGTAGTCCACCTGCTCGCCCGACAGCCCGGCACCGCGCTTGACTGCGCGGTCGATGTTGTCGTTGGGGACCGAGGTCTTCTTGGCCTTCTGGATAGCGTCAACCAGCGTGGGGTTACCCGAGAGGTCAGCGCCGCCCAGTCGGGCCGCGACCTCGATGTTCTTGATGAGCTTGGCGAACGCCTTGGCCCGCCTGGAATCGGTGACCGCCTTCTGGTGCTTGGTAGTGGCCCATTTGGAATGCCCGGACATACATCTCCCGTTGTTGTGCTACGTCAAAATTAAGTGAGCGCTGCGAAGTCGGTGCACGCTTAGTGCCGGATCAGTCTATCCCGGAGTGACTTCCAGCAGCTTGTGCAGCGTGTGCAGGTTACGGGTGGTCGTCGTGTCACGGTACTTGAGCTTGGCGCTCTTCTTGCTGAAGGCGCTCTTGATGCCCACGGCCTTGCGAACCTCCCAGTACAGCACGCCGTGGCCGAGTTCGATGCGTTCGTCGGACGGCTCGAGCTCCTTGGCGTGACCGGCCAGTTCACTGAGATGACCGGGGTCGGAGGAGAACATGACATAGGAATGCCAGCCGTCATGATCGGCGGTGAAGGGAAAGGCACGCACGATCCGGTCGAGCGATTCGGCGTCGACCAGCACGATCCAGGCCTCGTACTCGAACCGGGCGGTCAGGGCCGCTTCGATGCGCGCCTTGAGGGCCGCGGCATCCGCTTTGTCGACGAGCGGACTGTCGATGCTGAAGATGACGTTGCCGCTCGCCAGCACGGTTTTGACGTCGGTGTAACCGAGGTCGTGAAAGGTGTCGGCAAGATTGGCCATGGCGATGGTGATGCCGTTGACGTTGATGCCACGGAGCAGTGCTACATATCGGGTCATCGTTGACCACCGGGTGTCTGAGTCATGTCTGAACCCTAGCCACACTCGCGCGCCCGGCACAATTGGGCCTGGCATCAGCGGGCGGCGGCGACCAGTTTCTGCAGGAAATACTGATGAAAACGGTATTCACCGGTGATCTCAGGGTGAAAGGACGTGCCGAGCAGGTTTCCCTGTTCCACGGCGACGCACCGGCCGTCGTCGAGGGTGGCCAGGGCGGTCGCCAGCGGGCCGACGGTTTCGACCACCGGGGCGCGAATGAACACCGCGTGCACCGGTTTGTCACCGAGCGCTGCAATGTCAAGGTCGGTCTCGAAGGAAGCGGTCTGCGAACCGAAGGCGTTGCGGCGCACGGCGATGTCGAGTCCGCCGAGGCTCTGCTGGCCGTTCATGCCATCGAGAATCGTGTCGGCGAGCATGATCAGCCCCGCGCAGGTTCCATAGACGGGCAGCCCGCCGCGGATGGCTGCGCGGAGCGGTTCGGCTAGGCCGAAGGTACGGGCGAGCTTGTCCATGACGCTCGATTCGCCGCCCGGAATGACCAGACCGTCGACCTGGAGCAATTCTTCCGGACGGCGCACCAGGGCGACGTTCGCGCCGAGCTCGCGCAGTACCTGCGCGTGCTCACGAAAATCGCCCTGCAGGGCGAGCACCCCAACCCGCAGTCCTGCCGGTACAGCAGCCTCTGCCGGTCGGGTGCCCATCGAGAGAATCGTCACGAACGGTCTGGCTACCAGCCGCGCGTAGCGAGGCGGTGCGGTGCGGGGATGTCCGACACGTTGATACCGACCATGGCTTCACCGAGGCCGCGGGAGACCTCAGCGATGACCTTGGCGTCGTCGTAGAAGGTGACAGCCTTCACGATGGCGGCGGCACGCTGTTCGGGGTTGCCCGACTTGAAGACGCCGGAGCCAACGAACACACCGTCAGCGCCGAGCTGCATCATCATTGCGGCGTCGGCCGGGGTGGCCACGCCTCCGGCGGTGAACAGAACCACCGGCAGCTTGCCGGTGGTGGCGATCTCGGCGACGAGCTCGTAGGGAGCCTGGAGTTCCTTGGCGGCGACATAGAGTTCGTCACGGCTCATCGAGGTGAGGCGCTTGATCTCGCCGTTGATCGTGCGGATGTGCTTGGTGGCTTCGGAGACGTCGCCGGTGCCGGCCTCGCCCTTGGATCGAATCATGGCCGCGCCCTCGTTGATGCGGCGAAGCGCCTCACCGAGGTTGGTAGCGCCACAGACGAAGGGAATGGTGAAGTTCCACTTGTCGATGTGGTTCATGTAGTCGGCCGGGCTAAGCACTTCGGACTCGTCGATGTAGTCGACGCCGAGCACCTCGAGAATCTGTGCTTCGACGAAGTGGCCGATGCGGGCCTTCGCCATGACCGGAATGTTGACCTCGGCGATGATGCTGTCGATCAGGTCGGGGTCGCTCATGCGGGCCACGCCACCCTGCGAGCGGATGTCGGCGGGAACGCGTTCGAGAGCCATGACGGCGACAGCGCCGGCGTCTTCAGCAATACGAGCCTGGGCAGCGGTGACGACGTCCATGATGACGCCGCCCTTGAGCATTTCGGCGAGTCCACGCTTGACGCGGCTCGATCCGAACTGCTCGGCAGAGGTTGATTCAGTCATAACTACGATCCTATTCCTTGCATGGTGGTGGTCTGGTCGGAGCCTGGTGGGTGTGAGCCGAAGACCGGGGCGCACCAGCACGCGCCCGGCCGTGAGAAAAAGCTAGAGAGTGCTTGTGGCGGCAGCCGTAGGCGCCCCGGCGACGGGCCAGACCTCGGCGATTTCCCGACGCACGTCGCCGAGCAGGCGCGGGATGGCCTTGGTACCGGCGATGATCGGAAAAAAATTAGAGTCTAGGGCCCAGCGCGGAACGATGTGCTGGTGCAGGTGCTCGGCGATGCCTGCCCCCGCGATACGTCCCTGATTCATACCGATGTTGAAGCCGTCACAGTTCGACACCTGCGTGAGCACCCGCATGGCGATCTGGGTGAACTCGCCGATTTCGGCGATCTCCTCCGGCGTGGCCTGGTCGTAGGTGGCGACGTGCCGATACGGACAGACCAGCAGGTGGCCGCTGTTATACGGAAAAAGGTTGAGTAGCACGTAGGCGTGGGTACCCCGCGCCACGATCAGCGCCTTCTCATCGTCCAGGGTCGGCGCGATGCAGAACGGGCAGTCGTCGGGGTGCGGCTGCTGCCCATCCTGGATGTAAACCATCCGATGCGGCGTCCACAGCCGTTGAAAGGCATCCGGAACACCGGCGAACTCGGCAGCGGTCTCCCCCGCGCCGGCGTCGACGGCGTCGGAACCGCGCAGTCGATCTGCGGGAATGGCCGGCACGCTACGCCTGCACTTCGGTCACAGCAGGGGCGACCGGGGCGACCGGAGTCGTGGTCACCTGCGCGCGGTCCTCGATCGACTCCACGATAATTTGCACGGCCTCGTCTACCGGCACCCCGTTCTGCTGCGTACCATCGCGAAAGCGAAAGCTGACCGCGCCGTTGGCTTGGTCATCTTCGCCCACGATGAGCTGATACGGCACCTTGGCCTTGGTGTGCGTGCGGATCTTCTTCTGCATGCGATCGTCAGAATGGTCAACTTCGGCGCGCACGCCGGCCCTCTTCAGGGTGGCGATCACGTCGTCGAGGAAGGGACCGTACTGCTCCGACACTGGAATTCCGACTACCTGCACCGGGGCCAGCCACACCGGGAAGGCTCCGGCGTAGTGCTCGGTGAGCACGGCAAAGAAACGCTCGATCGAGCCGAACAGGGCGCGGTGGATCATGACCGGGCGCTGGCGGCTGCCGTCATTCGCGGTGTATTCGAGGTCGAACCGTTCGGGCAGGTTGAAGTCGAGCTGGATGGTCGACATCTGCCAGGTGCGCCCGATGGCATCCTTGGCCTGCACCGAGATCTTGGGGCCGTAGAACGCGGCTCCGCCCGGGTCGGCGACCAGATCGAGACCGGATGCCTCGGCAACCTCGCGGAGCGTTACGGTGGCTTCCTCCCACGCCTCGTCGGTGCCGACGAACTTTTTTGGGTCTTTGGTGGAGAGCTCGAGGTAGTAGTCCTGAAGACCGTAGTCGGCGAGCAGCTGCAGCACGAAGTTGAGGGTGCTGGTGAGCTCCTCCTTCATGCCTTCCTTGGTGGTGTAGATGTGGGCGTCGTCCTGCGTCATGCCGCGGACGCGGGTAAGGCCGTTGAGCACGCCGGACTTCTCGTACCGGTAGACCGATCCGAATTCGAACAAGCGCATCGGCAGTTCGCGGTAGCTGCGACCGCTGGACTTGAAGATGAGGTTGTGGAATGGGCAGTTCATCGGCTTCAGGTAGTAGTCGACGCCCTGGCGGGTGACATGGCCGGTGTCGTCGCGTTCCTCGTCGAGGTGCATCGGGGGGAACATGCCCTCGCGGTACCAATCGAGGTGGCCCGAGGTTTCGAACAGCGTCGACTTGGTGATGTGCGGCGAGTAGACGAAGTCGTAGCCAGCCTCGGTGTGGCGCTTGCGGGAGTAGTTCTCCATCTCCTGGCGGATGATGCCGCCCTTGGGGTGGAACACCGCGAGGCCCGAACCGATCTCCTCTGGGAAGCTGAACAGGTCGAGTTCGGCGCCAAGCTTGCGGTGATCGCGCTTGGCAGCCTCTTCCTGACGGGTCTGATACGCGCGCAGCTCATCTTTGGTGGGCCAAGCGGTGCCATAGATGCGCTGCAGCTGAGGGTTCTTCTCCGAGCCGCGCCAGTACGCTGCGGCCAGGCGGGTGAGCGAGTAGCCGTTGCCGATCATGCGGGTGTTCGGCAGGTGCGGACCGCGGCAGAGGTCCTTCCAGACCGTCTCCCCCGTCTTCGGATCGACGTTGTCGTAGATGGTGAGTTCGGCACCGCCGACCTCGACCGATTCTTCGTCGGCCGTCGGACTGTTGTTGGCGGCAGCCTCGCCGCCCTCCCCGGGGCCGCCCTTGATGCCGATGAGCTCAAGCTTGTACGGTTCGGCAGCCAGCTCGGCGCGTGCCTCATCGTGGGTGACCACCCGGCGCACGAAACGCTGGCCTTGGCGGATGATGCGGTCCATCGCCTTTTCGAGTGACTTGATGTCGTCGGGCGTGAACGGGTCGGCCACGTCGAAGTCGTAGTAGAAACCGTCGGTGACGAACGGGCCGATGCCGAGGCGGGCGGCCGGGTTGACGGTCTGCACGGCCTGGGCCAGCACGTGGGTGGCAGAGTGGCGCAAAATGTTGAGGCCGTCGGGAGAATATATGCTGACCGGTTCGACAGCATCCGTCGGCAACACGGTGGCCGCCAAATCTTTCAACTCACCGTTGACGCGCATCGCGACAACAGATCGATCGGTGAAAAGCGCAAAGCCGTCAGCCACGTGTATAACTCCCTATTGATTGCCTACCCGTCAACTTTAGCGGCGCGCGCGGGGTTGTTCGTCGGTCGGCATCGAGACGGGGCGTGCGTTCGTGCACCGGTGCGGTTTGGGTACAAAAAAACCCCGGCGAACCGGGGTTTCTGTGGGAAGTGCTCTGTGGGCGATACTGGGATCGAACCAGTGACCTCTTCCGTGTCAGGGAAGCGCGCTACCGCTGCGCCAATCGCCCAAGATTCTGGGAAGTGCTCATTCTCTCGTACATGCTCATCTTTAGGACGTGCTCAAAGAATGGAGGTGGATACGGGATTCGAACCCGTGTTAACGGCTTTGCAGGCCGCTGCCTCGCCTCTCGGCCAATCCACCATGTGGGTTCACACCATATGGGTTCATACCAAACGAATTGGAACCGGCCAATTGGCCGATTCCAGTTCATTTGAGCGGATGACGAGATTCGAACTCGCGACCCTCACCTTGGCAAGGTGATGCGCTACCACTGCGCCACATCCGCAACTGTCCGCATTTCTGCGTACTCAAAGACTCTAGCTGAATAGCAAGACGGAAACCAAACCGAGCCGTCTACGGCGTGTTGCGCCGTGTGGTGCGGGCGGGATCGGGGCGGCCCGGTTGCCCCTGAGATCGCCTCCGGGCCGGCACTGGAGTTGCGTCAGTACGCGGGACTTAGGCCAGTACGCGCGCGTGCGGTCCTGGCCGCAATACCCGCGTAATGCGAGGCGCTGGAGCTGCGCCGCTGCGCACCAGTTCCGCCTCGCGCGCAGCGACGTAGCTCCCGCGCGCCCGAAAATTGTGGTCGACCGCGCCCGAAACACGGCCTTCACCGGGCCAGGGGCGCACGCGCCACACCCGGCTCGGGGTCGATGTGCGGCGACACTCCAGTCTGGGCTAGTATCAAAAGTCGCAAGACAAACTTCGGTTTCCCTGCGACTGCAATTGGGCGATTGGCGCAGCTGGTAGCGCGCTTCCTTCACACGGAAGAGGTCGTGGGTTCAAGTCCCGCATCGCCCACCACGAAAACCCCCTGTTACGAGGGGGTTTTTTGCGTTGCCTACCCCCTGCGTGCACGAGAGCGGGGAGAGCGGCCTGGGCAACCTAGTCTGAGGGACATGGACGTGCTTCTTGACATCTGGCTCCGCATGACGACACCGCATACCGGACTGGAACCGATAGTCGCGTGGCGGACCGTTGCAGCGGCCGCCGTGATCGTGCTGTTTCCGCCGGTGTGGCGCCTCGCCCGTCACGCCGTCACCATCGTGCACGAGGGCGGCCACGGCGTCGTCGCACTGCTCTGCGGGCGGCGGCTGGGCGGCATCCGATTGCATTCGGACACGTCAGGGCTCACGGTGAGTCGAGGGCGACCGAGCGGACCGGGCATGATCTTCACTCTGCTGGCCGGCTACCCGGCCGCTGCGCTGCTCGGTCTGGGCGCCGCCTGGCTGCTCAGCCTCGGCTACGACGTGGGCCTGCTCTGGGTACTCCTGGTGCTGTTGGCCCTGCTGCTCGTGCAGATTCGCAACTGGTTCGGACTCTGGTCGGTGGCCGTGACCGGCGCCGTGGTTTTCGGTGTCTCCTGGTTTGGCTCCCCCCAGGTGCAGGGGATTTTTGCATTGCTAGTCACGGTGTTTCTGCTCCTCGGTTCGCTGCGAACGTCGCTGGAGCTGCAGCAATCCCGGTCGCGGCGGGCTGGTTCCTCATCGGATGCCGACCAGCTTGCGAGGCTCACCCATATTCCGGGGATCGTCTGGGTAGTCGTTTTCGTCGTCGTGCAGGTGGGCTGTCTGGCTTTCAGCGCGCGCCTGCTCGGCTTCATCCAAACCTGAGTACCGTACGCAGCCAACCGTGGCAAGGTTGATGACATGACAAAAATTGCGATCATCGGCGGGCACGGAAAAGTTGCCCTCCACCTTGCCCGTTTGCTGAGGGCTGACGGCCACGACGTCAGCTCGCTTATTCGCAACCCCGAGCACGCCGCCGACGTGAGCGCGACCGGTGCTACGCCGGTCGTAGCGGATGTCGAGAATCTGACCACAGACCAGCTCGCTACTGCACTGGCCGGGCACGACGCTGTGGTCTGGTCGGCCGGCGCGGGAGGAGGCAGCGCGGACCGGACCTACGCGGTCGACCGTGACGCGGCCATCCGCTCGATCAATGCGGCCGCGCAGACCGGCATCTACCGTTACATCATGGTGTCCTATAAAGGGTCACGCGCCGACCATGGCGCCTCCCCCGACGACGGCATGTTCGCCTACTACGAGGCCAAGGCCGCAGCAGACGACTACCTGCGCGCTACGTCGCTAAGCTGGACCATTCTCGGCCCGAGCGCGCTGACCCTGGACGTCGCGACCGGCGCCATCACGGTTGGTTCCGACGCCTCCGGCACGACGTCACGCGAGAACGTGGCACTCGTAGCCGCCGCCGTGCTGGCCAACGACAACACCGTGGGCAAATTCATCGAATTCACCGACGGCGACGTGCCGATCATCGACGCCATCGCCGGTTAGTCCGGGGCTCAGATCCAGAGTCAGGTGCCGCGACCGAACCAGGTCGTGACGCCGGGCGAATAGAGCACGGAATCCGGCGCGCGATCGGCTAAGCAAGCGAAACTGGCCGCGGCCAACAGAGTGTCATCGAGGCTCACGAGCTCGGCACGGTACAACGGCCACGGCTCGTGGTGGTTGCGGAGATGCACGGTGCGACCACGGATGCTCGTGAACAGCGCCCAGCGCGCCGTCAGAAAGTCAGCCAGCGGGTCATCGACCACGGCGACAACTCCAGGGCGAGCTACGACCTCGGTGCGCCTGGTGGCGTCACCGTGGCGCGTCGACGTGTACCGGTACTGGCCGGAATCCACCCGGAGGCGGGTGCGCGACCAGACGTAGGGCAGCGAGAACAGAGCCCGGGCGGCCAATACGGCCGCGAGGCGGCTCGCCTCGAGCGACACGAACACGACACCGCGACGGCCCCGGGAGTCTTTGGCATACAGCCGCACATTCACTTCGACGAAGGTGCCCACGTATGGGATAGGCGGGCTGCCGAGGATGGTCGCGCGATCGAGCACGAACGGAATCAGGCCGACCCAGCTCGAACCGTCGTATTCATCGGGCACCAGGCCGGGCGGCAGGAGCGGCGCGACCAGCGCAGCATCTACTCGCCAGTGCAGAAATACAAGGTGCGACCAGCGCTGACTCGCCACGGCCCGTCCGGCCAGCGGCGGCGCAATCGCTGAAATGGGGTAAGCCCCGGCGTTCGTCACGTAATTCCTCTCTCCCTGGTCTCACGGTACTCGCTGGGCACCCACTGCGCCTGTTGATCGCCCGGGAATGCGGGCCCCGAGGCCGCCCCGCTCAGCAATAGCGGAGGCGGTCTGTGTAAACATGAAGAAGACGGAATCGTCGATATAAACCAGATGAGGGAGACGAATGCCGGGCTCGACCGTTCTCGACCTCTTTCTGATTCTGGTCTTATTCGTTGCCCTCGTTAACGGCTACCGGAGCGGGCTGCTGCAGAGCCTCACCGGAATCGTCGGAGCAGTGCTCGGCGGCATCGCCGCTTTCTTCGTGGTTCCGCTCGTCGGAGGCTGGATTCCCGCCCCGGAGTGGCGCACCCCCGGCACCATCGCGGTCGCTGTTCTGCTCGTGCTCATTGGCCACTCTCTCGGTGCATCGGCCGGCGGCATGGTCGGACGCCGAAAGAAGCGTTCGCCCCTCGGCACGATCAATCGGGTGCTCGGCGCCGCCTTCGCTGCCGTCGCCTCCGCCCTGGTCGCGTCGATGGTGGCTTTCAGCATCGGCGCCCTCGGTATTCCTTTCCTCTCCCCCGCGATCGCCTCATCCACCGTCGTCTCCGGTATTGACTCGCTCACCCCTGACCCGGTGAAGTCACTGATGGCCGAGCTGCGCTCGGTAGCAGTGCAGCAGGGGCTGCCGCGCATCGTCGACGCGTTCACCGGACCGACACCGGATGCAGCCGAAGCCGATATCAGCAGCCCGGCACTGGCCGTGGCCGCGCAGTCGGTCGTGCGCATCACCGGAACGGCCTATGCCTGCGGACAAAGCCAGTCCGGCAGCGGTTTCGTGGTCTCTGACGGCCGCGTCATTACCAACGCGCACGTGGTCGCCGGAGTAGGCCAGCCCGTCGTGGAAACCCCGGCGGGCGAATCGATGGCCGGGGAGATCGTGTATTTTGACCCGGTCGACGACCTTGCCATCATTTCGGTGCCGGGCCTCGGCGCTGCACCACTCACCGCCGGTGCTAATCTCCCTGCGGGCAAAGGAGCCGTCGCCGACGGGTATCCCTTTGGCGGACCGTATGTCTCCGACCCGGCGCAGGTCATCTCGATCGGCACCATCAGTGTCGCCGACATTTATGGCCAGGATCCGACGCCCCGCCAGGTCTACACCGTGGCGTCCGACGTGCAGCAGGGCGAATCGGGCGGGCCGCTGCTCAGCGAATCCGGTCAGGTCGTTGGCGTCATCTTTGCCAAGGCCAGCAACACCGAGAACGTCGGCTATGCCCTCGCGCTCGAAGAGGTTCAGCCGGTCATCAGCCTCGCGCCCAGCCTCGACGCCCCGGTCTCCTCCGGAACCTGCGTTCGCGGCTGAGCCGCGGCATCCGCTCGTCCCTGGAGCAGTAGAGCGGGCCTGCACCCAAACGGGGCGGTACCGAGCCGGGATCAACCCGAACTCTGTACCGCCCCGTTGCCCGAGAGCCGGGCGGGAGTCAGAAGCTAGACACGCTCGAGGGCGTAGCCCTCTTCGCCGTGCACGCTCGTGTCGATTCCGGCCAGTTCGTCTTCGTTCTTGATGCGGAAGCCGATGGTCTTCTCGATTGCGAAACCGAGAACATAGGCAACGACGAAGGAGTAGGCGAGAACGGCGAAGGCTGCGATGGCCTGCACAAGGAGCTGACTCAGGTCACCGCCGGTGAGCAGACCGGTACCGATGGCGAAGAAGCCGAGGTAGAGGGTTCCGATGACGCCACCGACGAGGTGGATGCCGACCACGTCGAGCGAGTCGTCGAAGCCGAACTTGAACTTGAGTTCGACGGCAAGGGCGCAGACGGCACCGGCGACGGCACCGAGCAGCAGTGCCCAGCCAGGCTCGAGGTTGGCGCAGGCCGGGGTGATGGCGACCAGGCCCGCGACCGCGCCGGACGCGGCGCCGACCGACGTGGCCTTGCCGTCCTTGAACTTCTCGACGAGCATCCAGCCGAGGATGGCCGCGGCCGTGGCACCCAAAGTGTTGACGACGATGATGCCGACATTCTCGAGGCCGTTGAGCCATTCAGCTCCGGCATTGAACCCGAACCAGCCGAACCAGAGGATGGAGGCGCCGATGAGCACGAGCGGCACGTTGTGCGGCTTGGTGATGCCCTTCTGAAAGCCGACGCGCTTGCCGAGTACCAGGGCGAGAGCGAGTGCTGCAGCACCGGCGTTGATGTGCACGGCGGTACCACCGGCGTAATCGATCACAGCGATATCACCGAGGCCGAGAGTCTCACCGAGTTTCATGATCCAGCCACCGCCCCAGACCCAGGCTGCGACGGGGAAGTACACGAGGGTTGCCCAGATGCCGGCGAAAATCATCCACGAGCCGAACTTGGCCCGGTCAGCGACGGCACCGCTGATGAGGGCGACCGTGATGATAGCGAAGGTGGCTCCGTAAGTGGCGCCGAGAAGGTCGATACTTCCGGTCTCGCCCATCGCCAGCTTGCCGAGGCCGAAGTCGGAGAACGGGTTACCAGCGAACTCCGTGGGGCCGTTGACGGCGCTCATGTTGAAGCCGTACAGGATCCACAGGACGCTGATCAGGCCCAGCGCGCCGAAGCTCATCATCATCATGCTGATGACGCTCTTGGCCTTGACCAGTCCGCCGTAGAAGAAGGCGACACCTGGTGTCATAAACAACACGAGTGCGGTGGCTGTGAGCCCCCATGCGATGCTTCCGGTATCCATAGATTGTCCTTACGCGTCTCGAATGTGCAGGGTGTTGATCAAATGCGGTAGCGCAAGGACTAATTTCACAAACGGATCGTTCGCAGCCCCATCCTCGGCTGGCATTAGTATTACCGCTCGACGTTTCAGCAAACACACCGGGGTGTTTCGCGCAGGTTACGGATTGAAAATGCCTGGTTGACTCCCCTGTGATCACTCAGCCGGCATCGAGTACGTACCCCTCTTCACCGTGCACCGTGGTGTCGACGCATGGTCAGCGGCACGTTGTGCGGCTTGGACAGACCCTTCTTGAACCCGACCCGTTTGCCGAGCACGAGCGCGAGGGCGAGCCCGGCTGCTCCGGCATTGATGTGCACGGCCGTGCCGCCGGCGAAGTCGTTGACCCCGAGCAGAAACACCGACCAGCCGCCATCGGTCATCTTGCCGTCGCTGCCGACGGTGAAGTTGAACACCCAGCTCGCCACCGGGAGGTAGACGAGCATGGCCTAGAACCCGGCGAAGACCATCCACGGACCGAATTTGGCCCGGTCGGCGATCGCGCCGAAAATTAGCGCGACGGTGATGATCGCGAACGTCGCCTGAAAACCGGCGAAGGCGAGAGCGTTGGTGCCTGCAACATCCGCTGTGGCCAGAAAACCGTCACCGTCGATGCCGAGAAAACGGCTGAGCCCCAGATTGGCGAACGGATTGAGCAAAACGTGGGGAATCAGCCAGTCATCACCCGCCCCAAACGACAGGGAGTAGCCGTAGGCGACCCACAGCACGCCGATCAGGCCCAGGGCACCGAAGCTCATCATCAACACGCTGATGACGCTCTTCGCCCTGACCATTCCGCCGCAGAAAAACGCGACGCCGGGCGTCATGACCAGCACCAGGGCGGCGGCCACCATCAGCCACAACGAACTCAAATTGGTGTTGGTGTCGGCTGCCGCGTCAGCCCGAACGCTTATCGGAAAAGCTGTGAAATCGACCATCAGCCCAGTTGCCTTTCGCCCGAAAAAATGAATTGGGCGAAACTATTCCGGCAGTTGGTTTCAGCCGCCAACGACGAATGTTTCCGGCAGGTAACAGAAATGAGCTCAATGTTAAAAGCGTGTTTCGTGCACCTCGACTGGCGTGGTCAGTCGGTGTGCGGCGGCAGTTCTCCCGTGGTGAGCGCGACCATGCGCGACTGGGAGCGCTGGTATTTCTTGCGGTACCCGCCTGCCATCATCTCGTCGTCGAAGACCTCATTGAGTGGGCGCCCACTGGCGACGATCGGAATCTCAGCGTCGTAGACCCGGTCGATGAACGCCACCAGCCGCAGGGCGTCTGACTGATCGGTCAGCAGGAAAACGCCGCGCAGGGCGATGACCTCGACGTCGCGAATGACCTTGACGTACTTCGACGGATGCACCGTGCCGAGGTGACGAATCAGGGATCCGAAATCGTCTTCGGTGACCTTGGAACCGCGCCCGAGCAGC
The DNA here is from genome assembly GCF_002929595.1 of Cryobacterium sp. N19. Classification (NCBI taxonomy): domain Bacteria; kingdom Bacillati; phylum Actinomycetota; class Actinomycetes; order Micrococcales; family Microbacteriaceae; genus Cryobacterium; species Cryobacterium sp. N19. The sequence goes on from NZ_PJJR01000053.1 coordinate 338,925, forward strand.
GTGTTAACCAGGTGTTCACGTGCCTCAGGCTCCACAGCCACGGCCTGACCGGTGACATTGCGGCGACGGTAGTCGAGGCCGTCGATGCGCAGGGTCTCGAAGTTGGCACTCATGGCCGAGATCTCGCGCAGAAAGTCCTGGGCGGCGAACCGGCCCTCGCCGAGCGAGTTGGGCGGGGTGTTCGACGTGGCAGCGACGCGGGTGCCGGTGGCGACCAGTTCGCCGAGCAACCGGGTCATCACCATGGTGTCGCCCGGATCATCGAGCTCGAACTCGTCGATGCAGATGAGCTCCGCGCTGCGCAGCTCCTTGATGGTCTCCTGGTAGCCCAGCGCCCCCACCAGGGCCGTGTACTCAATGAAAGTTCCGAAATATTTCGGGCCGGTCGCGGCATGCCAGAGCGCGGCGAGCAGGTGCGTCTTGCCGACACCGAACCCACCGTCCAGGTAGATGCCGGGCAGGTCGTCCTTGGCCTGGCGGCGACGAGAGAAGAACCCGGCCGGCCGGGGATTCACGAACTCCTGCAACTTTTCGACGGCCGCGACCTGAGATGGGTAGTCATGATCGGGCCGGTAATTCTCGAACGAGGCGTGTTCAAACTGGGGAGGCGGCACCAACTCGGCCACGATTTCCCGGCCCGTGATGCTGGGGGTGCGTTCGGCCAGTTGCGGAACCGTGTGCTGTGCCTTCTGGTGGGCCTCTGGTGCCATTGGAAACGCCCGTTCTCGTTCTGCTGCTGCGAATGCGCTGGATGCCGGCACCGCGTAAGTTTAAGTGGTGGGCCAGATAAGCCTAATCCGCGGTCAACCCGAATCCGTATGCATCCGGTCCACATGGAGGTTACATGTCTGCCCCGTTCGACCCGACCGAAAAGTTTGCCGCCTACGCCCACCCATCCAAACTGGTTTCGACCCAATGGCTGGCCGAACACCGCGGTGACGCCGGACTGGTCGTTGTGGAGTCCGACGAAGACGTTTTGCTCTACGAGGTGGGGCACATCCCCGGCTCGGTGAAGATCGATTGGCACACCGACCTCAACGACAAGGTCAACCGTGACTACATCGACGGTGCTGCCTTCTCCGCGCTCATGACCAGCAAGGGCATCACCCGCGACAGCACGGTCATCATCTATGGCGACAAGAGCAACTGGTGGGCCGCCTATGCCCTCTGGGTGTTCACCCTGTTCGGCCACGACGATGTTCGCCTGCTCGACGGCGGACGCACCAAGTGGCTCGCCGAAGACCGCGAGATCACCACGACGGCATCCCCGGTCACCCGCACGGATTACCCCGTGATCGAGCGTAATGATGCCCCGATTCGTGCGTTCAAAGCGGATGTTCTCGCTCACTTCGGTAACCCGCTCATCGACGTGCGCTCCGACGAGGAATACAGCGGCGCCCGCACGACGATGCCCGCCTACCCCGAAGAGGGCGCCCTGCGCGGCGGCCACATTCCTTCCGCCGCCTCTGTCCCGTGGGCCAGGGCCGCGGCCACCGACTCCACTTTTCGTACCCGCTCCGAACTCGACGGCATCTACCTAGGCGAAGCTGGACTCGCCGCGGGCGACGACGTGATCGCCTATTGCCGCATCGGCGAGCGGTCGAGCCACACCTGGTTCGTGCTGACCCACCTGCTCGGCTTCGACAACGTGCGCAACTACGACGGTTCCTGGACCGAATGGGGCAACGCCGTGGCCGTGCCGATCGCGGTCGGCAGCGCGCCCGGAACTGCACCGGCGCCGCGCCCGTGAGCACGGACCTGCTGAATGAGATTCGCGAGGACTTTCTCGCGCTCGAGCAGAAGGACCGTTTGCTCCTGCTGCTGGAGTTCGCCAACGAGTTGCCCGAACTTCCGCAGAAATTTCAGGACCACCCCGATCTGCTCGAACGAGTCATTGAATGCCAGTCCCCAGTGTTCATCTTCGTCGAAGTGGATGCCGACGGCGCGTTTCACCTGCACGCGACAGCACCGCGAGAGTCGCCGACCACCCGCGGGTTCGCGTCGATCCTGGCCCAGGGCCTGGACGGCCTTAGCGCCGAGGAGGTGCTGGCGGTTCCCGACGACTATTCGCAGTCGATCGGTCTGAGCGAGGCAGTGTCTCCGCTGCGCCTGCGCGGCATGAGCGCGATGCTCGGCCGGGCCAAACGTCAGCTCCGGGATCGCCTCGCCGCCTGATCCTCAGACCGCGGAACTCGGCAGCGCGGCCAGCCAGGCCGCGATCTCGGCGTTCCACCGGGCGGGATCGTAGTTCCACAGTTTGGTATGCCGGGCTTCGCTGAACGCCACGAAGGTCACTGTGTCGGGCCGGAGCCCGGCCAGCCGGCGCGACCCGGTGGCCGGCACGAAGCCGTCGTCGTCGCTGTGCAGCAGCAGAATGGGCCGGTGCAGGTCGCGCGCCCTGGCCACGAAGTCGAGCCGCTTGAAATCGATCGGCTCGGTCTGCCCGGTGAGGCGCCTGGCCCAGCCTGCGCCCATAACTGCGACCGCGCCGCGGGCGATCAGAACCGGCAGCCGCCGGTCTCTCGCCTGCGCTGCGACAACGTCGGTCCAGTCGATTACGGGAGATTCCAGCACGACACCGCTGATCCGGTGCGGGTGCGCGCTGCGGGTGAGGGTCTGCAACACCACGGCGCCGCCCATCGACCAGCCCATCAGCACGATGCTCGTCGCACCGTGCGCGGCGGCGTAGGCGATCGCGGCGTCCACGTCGGGCCATTCGGTGTCGCCGAGGCCGTACCGACCGTCAGCGCTCGCGGGGGCGTCGCCGTCGTTGCGATAGGAGACGAGCAACGACGTGTAACCGGCCGCGCGAAAGACCGGCACCGCCCGCAAGGCCTCCTCGCGGCGCACCGCCCGACCGTGCACCTGGATCACCCACCGTGTCGACCGGGCCTCGGCATCCGCTGGAAAGAGCCACGCGGGAGCGAGTCCGAGGGGTGCGGGAACGGCGACCTCGGTCCATTCGAAGCCCAGATCGGCAGGGCCCTGATAGAGCCAGCCGCTGAACCGGCCACGGCGGGCCACCTGGAGGTCACCGTAGTCGACAGCGAGGATGCGCCGGGTGACGGTCGTCGCCGTGCGCGCGGTGATCTCACCGACCCGGGCGTGGCCGGTACCGGCGCTGAAGAAGAAGCTGTAGTCGCCAGGCAGCACGGAATCGCGGTGGCGTTGCAGCGTGATGGTCGCGTTCGGCAGGTCGACCGCGACGACCCTGGTGTCGTCGGTCCGCGCTGTCGGCGGGGTGACGATGGTCTTTGCCATGACTGCAGAGAGCACACCGACGGCGCTCACGACAGCTACGGCGGAGCCCGCGACGACGATACCGGTCAGGCCGAGAATCGCACGCAGAACGTGGTGGTGGCGCTCGTTTGGGGGCTGTGGGTCGTGCATGTGCACCTCCGACTGGTCGGCGTGCCTCACGGACAACACCCAGAAAAAACTCTAGTCTGCAGACGTGCCCGAAACAGATCAATCGCTCCCCGCGGAGTTTGCCGCGGCATTGACCGCGATTCGCCGCGCCACGAGCCGGGCCGAATTAGTCGTCACCGAAATTGCCGCGCCCGCCCAGCTCGCCCCGTATTCGATCGCCCTGGCCGCGAATATCCAGCCGGTGCGGCACGGAAGCGATTCCGACCTGGGTACCGGTCGCTTCATTCTGCTCTATGACCCGGAGGAGCCCGAAGGCTGGAACGGAGCCTTTCGCGTGGTCTGTTTCGCGCAGGCACCGCTCGAAGTGGAGATCGGCCTCGACCCGTTTCTGGCCGAGGTCACGTGGGCCTGGCTCGTCGACGCTCTCAACTCCCGCAAGGCCCGGTACACCGCGGCCTCCGGAACGGCGACTAAAATAATCTCGTCAGGCTTTGGCGAACTCGCCAAACAGGGGGATGGCGCGCAGATTGAGCTGCGCGCGTCGTGGACACCCCTGGATCACAATCTCACCGCCCACGTCGAGGGCTGGGGCGAGCTGCTCTGCATGCTGGCCGGCCTCCCTCCCGCTGGGGAAGGAGTCAGTATGTTGTCAGCACGCCGAGCAGCCCGTGGCTGAATCGCAGTCCAAGCAGAGCACCGTCCAACACCAGGTCGTTGACACCCGCGAGGCCTACCTCGCCGCCACCGCCGCCCTGGCCGCCGGTAACGGGCCGGTCGGGGTCGACGCTGAGCGGGCATCCGGTTTCACCTACTCGCAACGCGCGTACCTGATTCAGATCTATCGCCGCGGCGCTGGCACGTTTCTGTTCGACCCGCCGCCGATCGGTGATTTCTACGAGCTGAACGAAGCGCTGGCCGATGAGGAATGGATCCTGCACGCCGCGAGTCAGGACCTCGCCTGCCTGCGTGAGGTCGGCCTCGACCCGGCACACATCTTCGACACCGAGCTTGCCGCGCGGCTGCTCGGTATTCCGCGGGTCGGCCTCGGCGCCGTGGTGGAAGAGCTGCTCGGAATTCACCTCGCCAAGGAACATTCAGCGGCGAACTGGTCGACGAGGCCCCTGCCCGAATCCTGGCTGGTTTACGCCGCCCTCGACGTCGAGCTCCTGCCCGACCTGCGCGATCGCATGGTCGACCTGCTGGTCGAGTCCGACAAGACCGAGATTGCCGCCCAGGAATTCGCCGCGACCCTGTCCAAGGAGGCCAAGGCCGCCCGAGTCGACCCGTGGCGGCGACTGTCGGGTCTGCACTCGCTGCGCAGCCAGCGCAACCTCGCTGTCGCCCGGGAACTCTGGTTGGCCCGCGACGAGTTCGCGCGCGACGTGGACGTCTCCCCCGGCCGTCTCGTGCCCGACGCCTCCCTGCTCGCTGCCGCCCGGGTTCTTCCGGCGACCCGGCAGGCGCTCTCCGACCTGCGCGAGTTCAATGGTCGGGCGAGCCGCAACGAGCTCGACCGCTGGTGGGCTGCGATCCAGCGCGGCCGCGCCACCACTGACCTGCCCGCGCTCAAGGCGAGCAACGACACCCTGCCACCGCCTCGGGCGTGGGCCGACCGCAATCCGGAAGCCGACGTGCGCTACAAAGCGGCACGCGCCGCACTGCAGGCCCTCTCAGACAAGGTCGAGATTCCCCTGGAGAATCTGCTCACGCCCGACTACCTGCGTCGGGTGGCCTGGACGCCGCCGGAGCCGCTGGATGCGGCATCCGTTGGACAAGCCTTGACCAATTCGGGAGCACGGCACTGGCAAGTTGACGTGACCGCACAATTAATAGCGGATGCTTTTGTAGAAGTTCCACAAACGGCCGACCCGGCCTCGGATCTGGAGTCGTAGAAACCGGCAAACGATTCGGGCGGCCATTTTTGCCACTCTAGGATCGGACCAGACCTTGCAGATGCGATGCCAAGCGGCCGCGTCTGCGTGAATCATCTACGGGAGGCATTGTGGCCGAGAGAGCAGAAGTCGTTTTTGTGGACGGAGTTCGAACCCCGTTCGGACGCGCCGGCGAAAAGGGCATGTATTGGAACACCCGAGCCGATGACCTCGTGGTCAAGGCGATTATCGGGCTGATGGAACGTAACCCCGGCGTCCCGCCGGAACGAATCGACGACGTCGCGATCGCGGCCACGACCCAGACCGGCGACCAGGGACTGACCCTGGGGCGCACGGCCGCGCTGCTGGCCGGCCTGCCGAAATCGGTTCCCGGTTTCGCCATCGACCGGATGTGCGCCGGGGCGATGACCGCCGTCACCATGATGGGATCATCGATCGGTTTCGGCGCCTACGACCTCGCCATCGCCGGCGGCGTCGAGCACATGGGCCGCCACCCGATGGGGTTCGGGGCCGACCCGAACCCGCGGTTCCTCTCCGAGCGGCTGGTCAGCGAGGACGCCCTCAACATGGGCGCGACCGCCGAACGCATTCACGACCGGTTCCCGTCGTACACCAAGGAACGCTCCGACCGGTTCGCACTGCGCAGCCAGCAGAAGGTCGCCGCGGCTTACGAGGCCGGAAACATTCAGCCGGACCTAATTCCCGTTGCCACGCGCAGCGAATCCGGCTGGGGCCTCGCGACCCGGGACGAGGCACCGCGCCCGGAGACCACACTCGAGGGCCTCGCCGGTCTGCGCACGCCGTTCCGTTCGCACGGCCGCGTTACGGCCGGCAACGCCTCCGGCCTGAATGACGGCGCATCCGCTTGCCTGCTGGCCAGCGGCGCCACGGCCAAGGAACTTGGCCTCGGCGTGAAGATGACCATGAAAAGCTTCGCCTTCGCCGGCGTTGAACCGGAGGTCATGGGCCTCGGGCCGGTGCCCTCCACCGAGAAGGCGCTGCGCAAGGCGGGCCTGTCGATCACCGACATCGGCCTGTTCGAGCTCAACGAAGCCTTTGCCGTGCAGGTCATCTCCTTTCTCGACCACTTTGGCATTGACGACGAAGATCCCCGCGTGAACGAGTATGGCGGGGCGATCGCGCTGGGGCATCCGCTCGCCTCCTCGGGCGTTCGCCTGATGAACCAGCTCGCCCACCAGTTCGAGTCGCACCCCGAGGTGCGCTACGGTTTGACCGCCATGTGCATCGGCCTCGGCCAGGGCGGCACCGTGATTTGGGAAAACCCGCACTTCAACAAGAAGGCAGCCAAGCGATGACCGACTACAGTTCCCTCGATTTCTCCTCGCTCGTCGCGATCTCGGCCGACGAGGTCGTCACGCATTCCTTCGTGCGCGACGTGCCGCTCGGTGGCGGCCGCACCCTGGCCCTGGTCACTCTCGACAACGGGCGCGACCACACCCGGCCAAACACACTCGGCCCGGTCACCCTGCTCGAATTCGCCGCCACCATGGACGAGCTGACAGCCCGTGCCGGACGCGGCGAGATCCACGGTGTCGCCGTCACCGGCAAGCCGTTCATCCTGGCCGCCGGCGCCGACCTCAGCAAGGTGGCCGAGATTCCCTCGCTCGAAGCCGGCAAGCTGCTCAGCCAGCTCGGTCACCACGCCCTGGGCAAGCTCGACACTCTCGGCGTACCCTCGTTCGTGTTCATCAACGGGCTCGCACTCGGCGGCGGCCTCGAAATCGGCCTGAACGCCGGCTACCGCACCGTCGACGCGGCCGTGCCGGCGATCGCGCTGCCCGAGGTGTTTCTCGGCCTGATCCCCGGCTGGGGCGGATCCTACCTGCTGCCCAACCTGATCGGCATCGAGAACGCCCTCAAGGTCATCATCGAGAACCCGCTCAAGAACAACCGCACCCTCACCGGAGCGGATGCCCTCGCCCTCGGAATCGCTGATGTCATGTTCACGTCGGCGCGGTTCCTCGAAGACTCCATCGATTGGGCCGACGGCGTCATCGCTGGCACGACGACGGTGGCCCGCCCGAATGTGCCCGGCAAGATCGAACGCCTGGTGAAGTGGGACGTCGCCGTCGGCATCGCCCGCAAGATGCTGGTGAACCGTATTGGCGAGGTCGCGAAGTCGCCGTACGTGGCACTCGACCTGCTGCAGGCGGCCAAGAGCGGCACGCGCGCCGAGGGCTTCGAGCGTGAGGACGTGGCCCTGGCCGGTCTCATCGCCGGAGACCAGCTGCAGGCCAGTATCTACGCCTTCAACCTCGTGCAGAAGCGCGCCAAGCGCCCCGCCGGAGCGCCGGACAAGAAACTGGCCCGCCCGATCACCAAGGTCGGCGTTATTGGCGCGGGCCTCATGGCCAGCCAGTTCGCGCTGCTCTTCGTGCGTCGCCTCCGGGTGCCAGTGGTCATCACCGACCTCGACCAGGCACGCGTCGACAAGGGTGTGGCGTACATCCACGGCGAGATCGCGGCCCTCGAGACCAAGAGCCGCATCTCAGCGGATGAAGCCAACCGGCTTCGCGCGCTCGTCACGGGAACCACCGACAAGTCGTTGTTCTCCGACGCCGACTGGGTGATCGAGGCCGTCTTCGAAGAGCTCGGCGTGAAGCAGTCGGTGTTCGCCGAGATCGAGAAGTACATCTCGCCCGAGGCCATTCTGGCCACGAACACCTCGTCGCTCTCGGTCGAACAGATCGGGTCGAAGCTGGCCCACCCGGAGCGCCTGGTCGGGTTCCACTTCTTCAACCCGGTGGCGGTCATGCCGCTCATCGAAGTGGTCAACACCCCGCAGACCGACGAGGTCACCCTCGCGACCGCGATGGTGATCGCCGGCAAGCTGCGCAAGAACGCGGTGATCACCAGGGACACACCCGGCTTCGTGGTGAACCGGGTGCTGGCCAAGCTGCTCGGTGAAGCGATGCACGCCGTCGACACCGGAACCCCGTTCGAGGTCGTTGAGGCCGCTGTGGCGCCGTTCGGGCTGCCGATGACCCCGTTCGAGCTGCTCGAGCTGGTCGGCCTCACCGTGGGCGCTCACGTGCTCGACACGCACCATGCGGCGTTCCCCGACCGGTTCTTCGAGAGTGACAACCTGCACAAGCTCGCCGAACACGGCAAGATCCTCGAGCGCGATGGCAAGGGCCGCCGCACGGGCTTCGACAAGGGCGCGCTGAAGATCGTCGCCGGCGGAAGCACTCCAATGACGGCCGAGCAGATTCTGCAGCGGGTCGAAGATGGCCTGGTCGACGAGATCAAGCGGATGCTGGACGACGACGTGGTGCACGCGGCCGAGGACATCGACCTGTGCATGATCCTCGGTGCCGGCTGGCCGTTCCAGATGGGCGGGATCACCCCGTACCTCGACCGGGTCGGCGCGAGCGAGCGGGTCTTCGGCGGAACGTTCCACACCCCGCCGATCCGCGGGATCGGTGCTGCGGTCGGGGCGGCATCCGCTCAGAACTAGCGAGCACTGCACTAACGAGAACAGGGCTCGGTCTGCACGACCGGGCCCACCCTATGGCCACGGGCCCAGTTTATAAGCTGGGCCCGTGGACGGGGCCTGGGCCCCGTCCCGTCCGTATTCGGGACGCGCGTGCCGGGCGGGAGTTAGTCGCGGCGGGTTACCTGGATGGCACCGGTGTCGGTGTGATCGGCCGGCAGCGGTCGGGCGTTTGGAATCTTGCTGCCGAGCACCATGGCAACGACATCGCGAGCGATGCGTTGCGGGGTGAGGCCGACCCGCTCGAGAATCTCGGCCCGGGTACCGTGATCGAGGAACTGGTCGGGCAGGCCGAGTTCGGTCACCGCTGTGTCGACGCCTGCCTCGCGCAAATCCTGACGAATTCGCGTGCCGATCCCGCCGACTCGAATGCCATCTTCGATCGTGACGACGATGCGGTGAGCGGCGGCGAGGGTGATGATGCTCTGCGGCACGGGAACGACCCAGCGTGGGTCGACGACCGTTGCGCCGATCCCCTGCGCTGCCAGCCGGTCGGCCACGTCGAGCCCCATCGCCGCCATCGGACCGACCGTCACGATGAGGACATCCTGCTGGGTCGCCTCCTGGAGCACGTCAACGCCGTCGTCGAGACGGCGAATGGCATCGTATTCGTGGCCGACCGTGCCCTTGGGGTTGCGCACCACCGTTGGTCCGTCGTCGACCGCGACGGCCTCAGCCAGTTCTTCACGCAGTCGCGTGGAATCGCGCGGCGCGGCCAGGCGGATATTGGGTACGACCTGCAAAATGGCGAGGTCCCACATACCGTGGTGGCTGGGACCGTCCGGCCCGGTGACGCCGGACCGGTCCAGCACGAAGGTGACGCCGGCTTTGTGCAGGGCCACGTCCATGAGCACCTGGTCGAAGGCCCGGTTGATGAACGTTGCGTACAGTGCCACGACGGGATGCAGGCCACCGAAGGCGAGCCCGGCCGCACTGGTCACCGCGTGCTGCTCGGCGATTCCCACGTCGTGCACGCGGGACGGGAAGCGCTCGGCCATCTTGTGCAGCCCGGTGGGCCGCAGCATGGCGGCGGTGATCGCGACGATTCGATCGTTCTCGATAGCGAGCTTCAGCAGCTCGTCGGCAAAGACCGACGTGTACGACTGGGCGCCGGGTTCTTCGACCGATTCCCCGGTCTCCGGGTCGATCTGTCCGACGGCATGAAACTGGTCGGCCACGTCCTGCACGGCTGGGTCGTAGCCCTTGCCCTTTTGGGTGATGGCGTGCACGATGACCGGCGCTCCGTAGCCCCTGGCCTGGGCCAGGGCCTCTTGCATCGCGTGCACGTCGTGGCCATCGATGGGGCCGATGTATTTGATGTCGAGGTTGGAGTACAGGGCCTCGTTGTTGGTGACGCGGGCGAGGAACCCGTGCATGCCGCCGCGTACGCCGCGCCAGACGGCCCGCCCGGGCGCACCGAGGCGATCGAATACATCCTTGCTGGTGAGGTACGCATCCCGGTAACTGGCGCGAGTGCGGATGGTGTTGAGGAAGCGGGCCATGCCGCCGATGGTCGGCGCGTAGGAGCGCCCGTTGTCGTTGACCACGATGATGAGCTTGCGGGTGTTGTCATCGCTGATGTTGTTGAGCGCTTCCCAGGTCATTCCCCCGGTCAGTGCTCCGTCGCCGACGACGGCGACGACGTGGCGGTCGTTCTGGCCGGTGATCTCGAAGGCCCGGGAGATTCCGTCTGCCCAGGACAGCGAGCTGGAGGCGTGGGAACTCTCGACGATGTCGTGTTCGGACTCGGAGCGCTGCGGGTAGCCGGCCAAGCCGCCCAACTGCCGCAGCTTGCTGAAGTCCTGCCGCCCGGTGAGCAGCTTGTGCACGTAGGACTGGTGCCCCGTGTCGAAGACGATCGCGTCGGTCGGCGAGTGAAAGACCCGGTGGATGGCGATGGTCAGTTCCACCACGCCGAGGTTCGGCCCGAGGTGGCCACCCGTCTTGGAGACCTCGCGCACCAGAAAGGCGCGAATCTCCGCGGCCAGCTGCGGCAATTGCTCTTTCGAGAGACCATCGAGGTCCCGGGGACCATGAATCGTCTCCAGAAGAGTCATCCGTCGTCCTTTCACGTCGTGCGTTCCCACGACTGCTCATCAAACCAAACCAGCGCGCAGACTCGAATGAATCGAGTCTACGCGCCGCTGTCGTACTGGTGGAGCGCCCACCAGCAGTGCGCGTGCCGGTCTAAACGAGCGAGCGCAGAACGTACTGCAGGATGCCGCCGTTGCGGTAATACTCGGCTTCGCCTGGGGTATCGATGCGCACGATGGCGTCGAATTCGACCGCTGCCTTGCCGACGGCCGAGAATTCACTCGGAGCGCAGGTCACGTGCACGGTCTTCGGGGTCGTGCCGTTGTTCAGCTCGGTGATGCCCGAGATAGAAACGATCTCGGTCCCATCGAGGCCGAGCGAGTCGGCGCTCTGCCCCACCGGGAACTGCAGGGGCACAACGCCCATGCCGATGAGGTTCGAGCGGTGGATGCGCTCGAAGCTCTCCACGATGACGGCCTTGACACCGAGAAGGCTCGTGCCCTTGGCTGCCCAGTCACGGCTGGAGCCCGAACCGTACTCCTTGCCACCGAAGATGACGAGGGGGGTACCGGCGGCCTGGTAGTTCTGGCTGGCATCGTAGATGTCGGCCTTCGGGCCTCCGGCGACGCTGAAGTCACGGGTGAAACCACCCTCGACGTTGTCGAGGAGCTGGTTGCGCAGACGGATGTTCGCGAACGTTCCGCGAATCATGACCTCGTGGTTGCCCCGACGCGAGCCGTAGGAGTTGTAGTCGCCGCGCTCGATGCCGTGCTCGGCCAGATAGCGACCGGCGGGGCCGTCTGCCTTGATCGAACCAGCGGGGCTGATGTGGTCGGTGGTGACGGAGTCGCCGAGCTTGGCGAGCACGCGGGCACCAGAGATGTCGACAACCGGGCTGGTTTCCAGGCTCATGCCGTCAAAGTACGGGGGCTTGCGGACGTACGTGGACTCGGCGTCCCAGGCGAAGGTATCGCCGACGGGAGTCTCGAGCGACTGCCAGCGCTCGTCGCCGTCGAAGACGCCGGCGTACTGGGTCTCGAACATGTTCGAGTCGATGGACTCGTCGATGGTCTTCTGCACCTCGTCGGCGTCGGGCCAGATGTCCTTGAGGAACACATCGTTGCCCTCATGGTCTGTGCCGAGCGAGTCGGCGTCGAAGTCGAAGTTCATCGTGCCGGCGAGGGCGTACGCGATGACGAGCGGCGGGCTGGCCAGATAGTTCATCTTCACGTCGGGGTTGATGCGTCCCTCGAAGTTGCGGTTACCGGAGAGCACGGCGGTAACGGCGAGGTCATTCTCCTGCACGGCAGAAGAGATTTCGTCTTCGAGCGGGCCCGAGTTGCCGATGCAGGTGGTGCAGCCGTAGCCAACCAGGTAGAAGCCGAGGTCTTCGAGGTAGCCGTTGAGGCCTGCCTTCGCGTAATACTCGGTGACGACCTTGGAGCCGGGAGCGAGCGTGGTTTTGACCCACGGCTTGCTCTTGAGGCCCTTGAGGCTCGCGTTGCGGGCCAGCAGGCCGGCCGCGAGCATGACGCTCGGGTTCGACGTGTTGGTGCAGGAGGTGATGGCGGCGATGGCAACCGAGCCGTTGTCGATCGTGAACTCACGGCCGTCGGCGAGGGTGACGTCGGTGGGCTGCGGGTGCGACTGCGTCGGGTGGCTGGTGTGACGGGCCAGGCCGCTTTCGAACGCGTGGTTGTGCGCGCTGTGTTCGTCCTGGGGGGTGAGGCCGATCGGGTCGGAGGCCGGGAAAGTACCCTCTATTGCCGCGTCCACGAGGGAGACGGGCGTGTTGGCGTAGTTGTCCAGGTCGCGTTCGAACTGGGTCTTGGCTTCGGAGAGGATGATGCGGTCCTGCGGGCGCTTCGGTCCGGCGATCGAGGGGACGACCGTGGAGAGGTCGAGCTCGAGGTACTCGCTGAAGATCGGCTCCTGGTCGGGGTTGTGCCAGAGGCCCTGCAGCTTCGAGTAGGCCTCGACCAGCGCGACCTGCTCCTCGCTGCGACCGGTGAGGAGCAGGTAGCCGAGGGTGACATCGTCGATCGGGAACATGGCGGCCGTAGAGCCGAACTCGGGGCTCATGTTGCCGATGGTGGCGCGGTTCGCGAGCGGAACGGATGCCACACCCGATCCGTAGAATTCTACGAACTTGCCGACTACTCCGTGCCCCCGGAGCATCTGCGTGATTGTGAGCACGACATCCGTTGCGGTGACGCCGGCCGGGATGATGCCCGAAAGCTTGAAGCCGACAACCTTGGGGATGAGCATGGAGACCGACTGGCCGAGCATTGCTGCTTCTGCTTCGATTCCGCCGACGCCCCAGCCGAGCACTCCGAGGCCGTTGACCATGGTGGTGTGCGAGTCGGTGCCGACGCAGGTGTCGGGGTAGGCCTGCAGGACGCCACCCACCTCGCGGGTCATGGTGACGCGGGCGAGGTATTCGATGTTGACCTGGTGCACGATGCCGGTTCCCGGGGGAACGACCTTGAAGTCGTCGAACGCGGTCTGGCCCCAGCGGAGGAACTGGTAGCGCTCACCGTTGCGCTCGTATTCGATCTCGACGTTGCGCTCGAACGAGTCGGACGTTCCGAACAGGTCGGCGACGACGGAGTGGTCGATGACCATTTCGGTCGGGGCGAGCGGGTTGATCTTCTTGGCGTCGCCGCCGAGTTCGACGAGTGCCTCTCGCATTGTGGCGAGGTCGACGATGCAGGGAACGCCGGTGAAGTCCTGCATGACGACGCGAGCCGGCGTGTACTGGATCTCGGTGTCGGGCTCCGCGGTGGGTACCCACGCGCCGAGGGCACGAATGTGCTCGGCGGTGATGTTGGCGCCGTCTTCGGTGCGGAGGAGGTTCTCCAGCAGCACCTTCAGGCTGTATGGCAGCTTTTCGTAGCCGTCGACCGCGTCCAGACGAAAGACTTCATAGTCCGTCGAACCGACGCGCAGGGTGTCTTTGGCTCCGAAGCTATTAACCGCGGTCTTTGTTGATTCCGACACAATGCCCTCTCCGTTGTGGGAGCCGACGGGATACCGGCGGCAGTCCTCAATTCTTGTGGCAGGCACAGCCTCGTGCCAGCAAGGCAAGCCTAACCAGCGGATGCCAGGGGCTGCCTTTTTCCATCGAGTTGCGCTGGCGACTTCTCACCGAACAACTATCTTGACGTCAAGATAACTCTAGCAGGGCGCGCGGGTCTCTCCGTCGTCATTCAGACCGCGTCAGCGGCATCCATTTTGCGATAAACCGATCGCACCATGAGCCAGGAGACGACGAGTAGCGGCGCGTAGAGCGGGATGCCCATGAGCAGCTTCATCGAGGCGAGTAGTTCGACGTTGTCGGCCAGGTAGAGCGGCAGCTGAACGGCGAGGCGGCCGAGAAACAGTCCGGTCCAGCACAGAGTCAAAATGGTCAGGACCCGACGCTTGCTCGCGTCGAGGCGCCAGGCCAGGCCGTCGCCCATCAAGAACCCGACGGCCACGCCGATGAGTGGCCAGCGCACGAGCACCGAGATGAGCAGGGCGGCGCCGTAACCGGCGTTGGTCCACAGGCCGACCAGAAAGAAGTCGGACGGTTTGCCGGAGAACAGTGCGAGCGCAACGCTGATAATGGTTCCGACCAGGCCGCCGAGAGCCGGGGTCGTGGTCTGCTTGGTGATCGCGCGCAGCGCGACGAAGATGACGCCGATCACGAGGGGTGCAATCAGCGACGGCAACAACGTGCCGATCGGATCGCTCGTCACATCGGTCGACGGGTCGATGGTGATCGAATAGGTGACCAGAAAAACCAGGCCGGGCAGCACTGCTTCGATCAAGCCGCGGATGCCGCCCATCGCCTTCAGCAGGGCCTGGCCGCTGATCGGCTCGCCCTCCGTCGCCGCACCGAAGCCGGCGCGGCGGGCCGCTCCGGCCATCGACTCGGCGAACAGCGCGGAGGTGGACGGCGGGACGTCAGTGTCCGGCGAGCCTGCATCACCCGGCACGGTTGGCAGCTCCGGCTGATCGGGCTGGTCTTTGGCGGTGTCACTCATGGCGTGGCAAGACGCCGGTCAGACTGCGGCGGTTTCGGTTGTGCCAGCGGGGGTGGCCGGCATGCGCAGCGGAATCAGGTCGCGCGGCGGCATCGGGGTCGAACCGCGCACCACGACGATGCTGCGGAACAGGTCTTCGATCTGCAACGCGGCATCGGGATCGATGGCGCCCTCACCGGCGATCACGCCGCGAAGAAACCAGCGCGGGCCGTCGACGCCGATGAAGCGGGCAAGGCGCGTGACGCCACCGGCTTCCTGGCCGGCCGCGACCGGGATTTCGGCGACGAGTTCGGGGCCGAACGGGCCTTCGCGCGGAGTCGTGGTGCCGCCCTGCTTGCCGATCTGGTCGGCGATCTGGTCGCGGATCTCGTGCCATAGGCCGCTCGAGCGCGGTGCGGCGAACGGCTGAACCTGCAGGGTGGAGCCGGCAAAGTCAAGTCCGATGGCCACGACCCGCTTGCTGCCCTCTTCAATTTCGAGGCGCAGGTGCAGTCCTTCGCGCGGCAGAATCTTGATACCGCCGAGGTCGACGTATGGACGCACCGGGTTGGCCTCTGACTCGTCGAGCGGGCCCTCGGTCTCGCGGTCTTCGGGTGCCGATTTCGGCATGGATTCGGGGATCTCTCCCGAGTTCGTGAGGTCACTCACCGGTTATCTCCTGTCTGCGGGGCGGCTGCGCCCGACATTGGTGCATTGTCTTGAGTGCGCGGCAGAACGCCGGTCGATCCGAAACCGCCCTCACCACGCTGGCTGCCAGGCAGCTTGTCGACGGCGATGAAGGTGGCGCGGGCTACCGGCATGACGATGAGCTGGGCGATACGATCGCCCACCGCGATGGTGAACGATTCGCTCAGGTCGGTGTTGAGCAGGGCCACCTTGATTTCGCCGCGGTAGCCGGCATCCACTGTTCCGGGAGCGTTCACGATGGTGATGCCGTGCTTGACGGCCAGACCGCTGCGGGGAACGACGAACGCCGCAAAACCATCGGGAAGGGCGATCGACACGCCGGTAGCGACCAGTGCACGGCTTCCAGGGGCGAGCACGAGAGCCTCGGCCGCGTGCAGGTCTGCCCCGGCATCACCGGGGTGTGCGTAGTTCGGGAGGATGGATGCCTGGATCAGGACTTCGACGCTTTCTGCCACGTGTCGAGGGTAGTGCAGTTATCTGATCGAATAGAGCCATGCCTGATTACCGTGAAAAACTGTGGCCCAACGCTTGGGCCTTCATCGTCACCGCTCTGGTCATACCAGCGAGCATTCTCGTGCTCGTGCCGATCTCCCTGTTCGCCGGAATTGTTACGGCCGCCGTATTGTACGGCGGCTGCGTGCTGCTGCTCGTGCTGGCGTCACCGGTCGTTCGCGTGCAGAACGGCGAGTTGATCGCCGGCCCCGCCACAATTTCGACCACGTTGCTCGGCCAAGCGACGGTCTTCGACGGGGCCGAAGCCACGCAGGAGCGGGGTCCTCGGCTGGATGCCAGGGCCTGGCTGCTCATTCGCGGCTGGATCAAGCCGGTCGTACGCGTGCCCATCGTGGATGCGACCGATCCGGCCCCGTACTGGGTCATCTCCAGCCGCCACCCAATAGAGTTGGCCGCCGCGATCAATGAATCGCGAACGGCCAACGTGGGGTAAAGCTGAGCTTTAGGAGTCGCACTCCAGACAGACGGTGCCGAGCTTGGTCTCGTGTCCCATCTGCGAGCGGTGCTTCACGAGGAAGCAATTCACGCAGGTGAACTCGTCGGCCTGCGCGGGCAGAACGACGACATCAAGGTCCAGGTCGGACAGGTCGGCGCCCGGAAGGTCGAACCCACCGGGGTTGTCGGAGTCATCGACATCAACGCTGCCGGACATCTTGTCTGGCACACGTTCCTTGAGGGCCTCGATCGACTCAGAGTCGTCTTCAGTCTTTCGGGGTGCGTCGTAATCGGTTGCCATGCCCATCCATTTCAGTTACGCCGATAAACGAAATCGGCGGGCACAGTTTCCAACAATCCAGACGGAATAGCAAACCGTCCGCCAATGTTTTTATTCGGACACGAAGAAACAACTTGCGGCACGCCCGGCGTATTCCCGCAAAAAGGCATCAACCCGTGGCAGTCTTGCAGCCAACGGTAATCGCGAGAGGGCTTGTCTTCATGCAGGAATTGAAGGTTATTGGGGTTGAGAACGGTGCGCTGCTCGCAGCGTCCGAAGATGGCGACCGGTATCGCATCGCCATCGACGAGGTTCTCCAGTCCCGGCTTCGCCAAACCCAGACGGAACGCGTCAACGCTCCCAAGCTTTCCCCGCGGGAAGTTCAGGCGCACATTCGCTCCGGCATGTCCGCCGAGGATGTCGCCGCGGTCACTGGCGCATCGCTCGAGTTCGTGCGCCGTTTCGAAGGCCCGGTCGTGGCCGAACGGGAGTACATCGTCTCCTCGGCGTTGAGCGTTCCGGTGCACACCGCCATCGATCCGGACCCGATCGACGAGAATGTCAACTTCGGTTCGGTTATTCGGGAACGCCTCGCCTCACTCGGTGCCACCGGTGAGCGCTGGGCGAGTTGGAAGGAGCCCGGCGGCGGGTGGATCGTCAAGTTGTCGTTCACCGCCGACGAGATCGACCACGACGCCCGCTGGGGTTTCGAACCGAAGAAGAACTCCCTGTCTCCGGTCGGCAGCGAGGCCGTCGCACTGTCGCAGCAGGGCGAACTCAAGGGCTCCTTGATTCCGCGCCTGCGCGCCGTCGGCTCCGAGACGAGCGCCGCCGACGTGTCCCGGTTCGACAGCAACGCCTTCAACTTCAAGGAATCCCTCGCCGACGAGATTCTGAACGACACCAGCCCCAACCTGGAGGTAGTGCCGTACTCCCGCTCACTGAGCAGGGACGACGCGGTGTCGAAAGCTGCGATCAAGCGCGCTGCAGAGCCGGCCTCGAACATGAGCGAAACCGCCGACCTGCTGGAGTCTCTGCGTCGCCGCCGCGGCGAACGCGAGGCGGCGTCGAGCGGGGAGACGGCATCCGTTTCGGTGCCCGCCCCAGCACAGCCGTTGCGCCCGCGTCGGGCGACGCCGGTCGACGCTGCACTCACGGATGCCGCGGTCACCGATGAGTCCAGTGCTGCTCCGGCTACCACACCGGAGCCAACCGGCAACGCCTGGGCCAACCAGGCCGCCAGGGCCCAGGAACGCACCAACCACGGTCGCACCACGCCCAAGCGCGGCCGAGCCTCGATGCCGAGCTGGGACGAGATCGTGTTCGGCGCCCGCACCGACGACGACCTCAGCTGAGCCGTAGCCGGCGTTCAGCCGGCCAGCCAGGCGTAGCGACGCTGCGGCCGGCCGGTCTGGCCGTAACGCAGGCTGACCGCAGCCTGCCCTGTCGTCACGAAATACTCCAGATATTTGCGAGCGACTACGCGCGACAGGCCGAGCAGTTCGGCGCACTCCGAAGCGGCCAGGTCGGGGTCGCTGGCCGACAGGACGGCAGCGGTCAGCGCTGCCGTCTCCTTGCTCAGGCCTTTCGGCAGCGCGGAGACTGCCTTGTCGATCGAAAGAGCGGATGCGCGCCCGAGCGCCTGGTCGAGATCGCTCTGACTCAAATCACCGGTGCCACCGAGCAGTCGGCGCCGCTCGGCGTATGCGGCCAACCGGGCTTGCAGCTCGGTAATCTTGAACGGTTTGAGCAGATAACTAACGATGCCGCCCTGCAGCGCCGCGGTGACCATTTCGGCCTCCCGGGCGGCGCTGAGCACGAGAAAGTCAACATCGCGTCCGGCTTCGCGTGCCCGGCGGATCACGTCGAGCCCGGTCATATCGGGCAGGTACATGTCGAGAAGCACGAGGTGCGGCGCCTTCTGGGCAATCTGAGCCAGCGCGTCCGACCCGGTCGCCGCAACACCGACCACGGTGAAACCGCGCTGCTCGGAAACAATGCGTTCGTGGGCACGCGCCACCATGAAATCGTCGTCGACGACCAGCACGTCACACACGGGTCGGTTCCTCGCTCTCGACCAACCCGGCCGCGTCGTACGGCAGCACGGCCTCGAACACGGTGCCCTGATCGGCCCGATAGCCCACCGTGCCCCCGCGACGCGTCGCGATGAGGCGCACGATAGCGAGTCCGTAACCATGGGCGTCCCCCCCGGCGAGTGCCGATTTGCTCGTGACTCCCACCTCGAACACCCGGTCGATGAGGGCGACGTCGATGCCCGGACCTGAATCCCTCACCCTCACCCGCACGGCGCGGGCGCCAGGGTCGGTCTGCACATCGATCCGCACATCGCGTTCCCGAGCGCCGGTGACGGCGTCGAGGGCGTTGTCGACCAGGTTCCCAAGCACGGTGACCAGGTCGGTGGAGAGCTCGGCATCGACCCGGCCCAGGTTCGATTCGGGCGATAAGACAAGCGTCGCGCCGCGTTCGCGGGCCAGGGACGTTTTGGCGGTCACGAGCGCGGCTACCGCCGGCTCCTGGAGCCGAGTCAAGACCGAATTGTCGAGCTCGGTGCGGTCACGGGTGACGGCGTCAACGTATTCCACCGCCGCTTCGGTGTCGCCGAGCTGCATGAGCATCGAAATGGTGTGCAGCCGGTTGGCGAACTCGTGGGTCTGCGCGCGCAGGGTGTCGGTCGCCTGTCGGCTGCTGCCCAGGTCGTGCTGCAGCGTGACCAGCTCGGTGCGGTCACGCAGGGTCGTCACAACCTCCGGCCGGGACCGAGGCGGGTGGATAAGCGTCTGGTTGAGCACGAGCAGCACCCCGCGGTTCACGAACACCGTATCGATTTCACCGACCTCCAGCGGGCGCAGCGCCCGCACCGCCTCGTCGTCGAGGCCCACCGTGTCGATCGCCCGGCCTTCTGCATCAGCCGGCAGACCGAGCAGTGTGCGGGCGCTGTCGTTGGCGAGTGTGATGAGCCCGTCGGTGTCGACGGCGATCATTCCCTCCCGGATGCCGTGGATCATGGCATCCCGGTGCTCCACCAGCCGGCCGATCTGCTCCGGCTCGAGCCCGAGCGTCTGCCGTTTCACCCGCGCGGCCAGCAGCAGCGACCCCGTCACGCCGAGCACCCCCGCCACCCCGACATAGGTCAGCAGGTTCGGCACCGCACTCGCGAGCAGATCGGCTAGGGCTGGGAACTGGCGGGCGGCGACCACGGAGCCCACGACCTCCCCGGCATTGGACAGCACCGGAACCTGCGCGACCACATAATCATTGGTGCCGATCGGCGCGATGCCGGCCCACGCGGCGTCCGACTCGTCGGGCGTCGGGTCGATAGCCAGGTCAGTGGTGAGCAGCCGCGGATCGGCGGGTGAGGCGATCACGCGGCCGTCAACATCCGTTATGAGCAGTTGGTCTACCCCCGTGGTGGTACGGAGGGACTCGACCGGCACCGAGAACTGCTGGGGCACCGCCTTACTGGAGAGCAGGCTGCGTACGAGCGGGTTGGCTGCGGTGTATTCGGCGACGGTGAGCATGCGACGTTGGGCGCCGCTCTCGAAGCTGGTGCGGGTCTGTTCCAGCGAGATGGCCGTGACAGCGACCAGAACGAGCCCGATCAGGCTGAGTTGAAACAGCAAGAGCTGGCGGGTGAGGCTGAGACGGCTCGAACGGAAGCCCGACCCGCGCCGGGTCAGCTGCTCTCGATCGTCTTTGGCCATAAGAGATAGTGCCCCATGCAAGGGGCAAACCGAAATCACTGATCGCAACCGCAAGCTACACAACGTTCACTAAGGCCACAAGTTGTGTCCGACCGGCCCACCACACAGGCTGATCTCGGCCAGCAAAGAGGCTCGCCAGAAATCGAAGAGGATTCAAGCATGCCAATCACAGCACGCACCATGCGTTCACGCCGCACGGCCGGCACCGTTGTTCTCGCCGGGGTCGTGGCACTCGCCCTCAGCGCCTGCGGAGTCACGAGCGCGAAGAACACCGAGGCCGCCGACAGCGGCCCGATCGAGAACCTGCAGGTCATGATCCCCAATGCCGCGGGCAGCGGTTATGACGTCACCGGCCGCGCCGCGGTCAAGGTGATGGACGACCTGGGTTTGGCCACCGGTACAGAGGTCACCAACCTGGCCGGTGCCGGCGGAACCGTGGGCCTGGCCCGCACCCTGACCGAAACCGGTAACGCCAACTTTCTGCTCATGATGGGGCTCGGCGTCGTCGGCGCCGCGTACACCAACGAGGGCGATGCCAAGGTGGCCGACGCGACCCCGATCGCCGGACTCATCGAAGAAGCCGGCGCCATCTTCGTCGCCGCTGACTCCCCCTACCAAACCATCGACGACCTCGTCACCGCGTGGAAAGCCGACCCGGCCACCTTCGCCGTCGGCGGCGGTTCCTCCCCGGGCGGCCCTGACCACCTGCTGCCGATGCAGCTCGCGGATGCCGTCGGCATCGACCCGACCGCCGTCAACTACGTGGCCTACGACGGCGGCGGCGAACTGCTGCCGGCCATCCTCGGCGGCAAGCTGCAGTTCGGCGCCTCGGGTTACGGTGAATTTCTGGAACAGGTGAAGTCGGGCGACCTGCGGGTACTCGCCGTCACGAGCGAGGAGCGCGTTCCCGTCATCGACGCCCCCACCCTCACCGAAGAGGGCATCGACCTGGTCTTCACGAACTGGCGCGGACTTTTGGCCGCACCCGGACTGACCGACGCTGAAATCGCGCGCCTCGTCGACGCCGTCACCGCCATGCACGACAGCCCGGAGTGGAAGCAGGTTCTGGAGGACAACAGCTGGACCGACGCATTCATCACCGGCGACGACTTCAGCACCTTCCTTACCGAGCAGGACACCCGCGTCGCCGACGTGCTGAAGACCCTGGGCCTAGTCTAAGAATGACCGCCCCCACTACAGACGCACAATCCGGGCTACGAGGACGCCTGCAGGCTCGCCTGCACGGTCGCTCCGAGCTCGGAGTCGCCGCCCTGCTCGCCGTAATCGCGATCGTGATCGTGGTCGATACCGCGAACATCCGTCACACCGCCATCAACGCCGGCGTGATGGGACCGCAGGTCGTTCCCACGATCATCGCGATCGGCCTGGGCCTGTGTGCGATTGCCCTCGCGATCTCTGTACTGCGGGGCGGCCACGCTGAGGCCGAAGACGGTGAGGACATCGACCTCTCACAGAAGGCCCACTGGCCGACTGTCTTCGGCCTCGGCGGCCTGATTCTGGTCTTCGCCCTCACCATGGACTTTCTCGGATTCGTGATCGGCAGTGCGCTGCTGTTCTACGGCTCCGCCCTGCTGCTCGGCTCAAGGCGCTTCGTCTGGGCGCTCGTGATCGGCATTCTGCTCGCCGTCGGCACGTTTTACGGCTTTGTACTGGGCCTCGGCATCAATCTGCCGGCCGGCCTGTTGACGGGAATTCTCTAAATGGACAACCTCACCCTTCTGATGGAGGGCTTCGGCAACGCGCTGACCCTGCAGAACCTGCTGTTCGCCCTCATCGGCGTGCTGGTCGGCACCGCCGTCGGCGTGCTGCCGGGCATCGGCCCGGCCATGACCGTTGCCCTGCTGCTGCCGCTCACCTACGCGCTCGACGTGACCGGCTCTCTCATCATGTTCGCCGGCATCTACTACGGCGGCATGTACGGCGGGTCGACGACCTCGATTCTGCTCAACACCCCCGGTGAATCCTCCTCGGTGGTCACGGCGCTCGAAGGCAACAAGATGGCCAAGGCCGGGCGCGGTGCCCAGGCGCTGGCGACGGCCGCGATCGGCTCCTTCGTTGCCGGCACACTGGCCACCGGAGCGCTCGTACTCGTCGCCCCCTTCGTTGTGGCGGTCGCCATCGGCCTTGGAGCTCCCTCGTACTTCGCACTGATGGTGTTCGCGTTCGTTGCGGTGAGCACCGTGCTCGGTTCCAGCCGTATTCGCGGGCTCGCCTCGCTCTTTATCGGCCTCACGATCGGACTCGTCGGACTCGACGCAACAACCGGCCAGGCACGGCTGACCTTTGGGCAGCCATTGCTCTCCGGCGGCATCGACGTCGTCGTGATCGCCGTGGCCCTGTTCGCGATCGGTGAAGCCCTCTGGATCGCCGCCCACCTGCGCCACGGCACGCCGGCAACGATTCCAGTCGGAGTGCCGTGGATGGGCAAGGACGACTGGAAGCGTTCCTGGAAGCCATGGCTGCGCGGCACCGTCATCGGCTTTCCGTTCGGTGCGATTCCGGCCGGCGGCGCGGAGATCCCCACATTTCTCTCCTACGTGGCCGAGAAGAAGCTGTCCAAGCATCCAGAGCAGTTCGGCCACGGCGCGATCGAGGGCGTCGCCGGACCGGAAGCAGCCAATAACGCCTCCGCCGCCGGAACTCTGGTGCCGCTGCTGACGCTCGGCCTGCCGACCACGGCGACCGCCGCGGTCATGATCGCCGCGTTCAACCAGTACGGCATCCACCCCGGTCCGCTGCTGTTCCAGACCGAACCGGTGCTGGTCTGGACCCTGATCGCGAGCCTGTTCATCGGCAACACCCTGCTACTCGCGCTCAACCTGCCGCTCGCACCGCTCTGGGCCAAGCTCCTGCGCATCCCGCGGCCGTATCTCTATGCTGGCATCCTGTTCTTCGCGACCCTCGGCGCCTACGCGGCCGGCATGCAGACCTTCAACATTCTGATCCTGCTGCTGCTCGGTGCGCTCGGCTACATGGCCCGCCGCTTCGGGTTTCCGGTGCTGCCGATCATCGTCGGTGCCATCCTCGGCCCGGAGATGGAACGCCAGCTGCGCCGCGCACTGCAGATCAGCGCCGGCGACCCGGCAGCGCTGCTGAGCGAACCGCTCGCGGTCGTCGTGTACACCGTGATCGTTCTGTTCCTCGTGGTTCCGCCCGTGATCAAGTCGCTGCGCCAGCGGTTCGGACGTGGGGCCGGGCCGACCGACGGTCCCCCTGAGGACCAGTTCGATGCCGTCGGCACCCAGACCTCCGATGGCAGTGCCCGGGTGATTCGGGCGGTGCGCCCGAATCGGCGCGGAAACTAGCCCAACCGGCTACGACGGCGCGGGAGTCGGCATACTGGTGTCATGCCAGCTGCCCTCTCCCGCGCCGACGTCGTTCGCCTTCGCCTCGGAGCCCAGGGGCTGGCCGGGCAACCGCTGGCCGATGCGATCGCGGTCACCGAGCGGATGCTCGCGGTGCAGGCCCAGGACTACCCGGCCGGACAGTGGGCCCTCGGGGTGCGCTCCCCCGGCACGACGCGCAGCCAGCTGCAGGCATCCGTTTCGGCCGGCGAGATCGTGCGATCCTGGCCGATGCGCGGCACCCTGCACTTTGTGCCGGCCCGAGAACTGGGCTGGATGCAGGGACTGACGACCCCGCGCCGACTCAAGAAGACGCGCACGATCAATGAGCGGCTCGGACTCGACGCAACCGTGCTGGAGCGGGCGCGGGAGGCCGCGATCGCCGCCCTGACCGGACAGAAGCAACTCAGCCGCGCCGAATTCATGACCATGCTGCAGGCAGCCGGGCTGTCGACCGAGGGCCAGCGCGGCTACCACACGATCGCCCACCTCGCCCTGACCGGAACCCTGTGCTGGGGCCGTCAGATCGGTACCCAGCAGGGGCTCGTGCTGCTCGACGAATGGGTACCGAACCCGCGCCGCCTCGAACGTGACGAAGCGCTCGGTGAATTCGTCTACCGCTATTTTCTGGGCCACGGCCCGGCGACCCTGGTCGACTTCGCCTGGTGGTCGCAGCTGACGGTCGCCGACGCGAAAACCGGCCTCGCCGTGGCCAGAGAGCGGCTCACCGAAGTTCAGGTCGACGGCGTCGCCCACTTTCTCTCTGACGAGACAGCGGATGCCGGAGTGCCGGCCGGCCTGCGCCAGCACACGCCGGTGCTTGCGCTGCCCGGGTTCGACGAGTACCTGCTGGGGTACCGGGACCGCACGCACGTGGTCTCCGCGGAAAACCTCCTGCGGGTCGTGCCGGGGCTGAACGGCATCTTTCTGCCGCTCGTGGTCACGAACGGGCAGATCGTGGGCACCTGGCGCAAGAAGATTGCGGCGTCGGGGGTCACCTGCGAGGCCTCGCTGTTCGAGGAGCCGGGCACTGCCGCGGCACGGACGCGGGCGGAGAAGACCCACCGCGCCTTCGAACGGGCCGTCGCCGACTACGCCCGGTTTCTCGAGCTGCCGGTTCGGCCGGAACCGACTCCGAACAGGTAAGAGCCGGCATCCGTCTCACTCTGCGGTCTACGGGTTAGCCTTGTCCAGTGAAACTAACCTCGGCCCTGCGCATCTCCAAACGACTCCCGATGCTGCAGGTCGTCAAGATGGCCGTCGCCGTCGGACTGGCCTGGCTCGCCTCCCAGTTGCTCCTGCCGAGCGACCTGCCCATTTTCGCTGCGATCGCAGCCCTGCTCGTGGTGCAGCCGAGCGTCAACCAGACCCTCGGCCGCGCGATCGAACGCACCGCCGGGGTCATCGGTGGCGTCATCATCGCCTCCTCGATCGGGTTCTTCCTGGGCCAGTCCAGCTGGGTCGTGCTCGGCACGATCGTGGTGAGCATCCTCGTAGCCTGGGCGCTGCGACTCTCCCCGGTGTCGGCCAGTCAGATTCCGATCAGCGCCATGCTCGTGCTCGCCCTCGGTGCCACGACGCCCGGCTACGCCCTCGACCGCATCATTGAGACCTTCATCGGCGCCGGAATCGCACTGATCATCAATGCGCTCATCGTTCCCCCGGTGCTGGTCGCGCCCGCGCGCGATGCCGTCGGCCTGCTGGCACGCGAGCTGGCAGACACTTTCGATCGCATCGCCGAGGCCCTGCGCACCCCGCAGACCCCGATCGACCTGATGGAACTGATGATCAAGGCCCGGCTGCTGCGGCCGATGCTGGTGTCGGCGGAGAAGGCCATCGCCCAGGCCGAGGAGAGCCTCATGCTCAACCCGCGCAAGGCCAAGCTGCGGGTAGCACTCGACGCCGATCACGACATGATCGAGCGGTTGCCGACGCTTGTGACGCGCGCGATCGGCATGACCCGGGCCCTGCACGATCACTACGACGAGTCGCTGCAGTACGAGCCGAGCGTTCAGGCCTTCTCCCGGGAGCTGGCGCGGGCGGCGCACGACCTCGCGCTGCTCGCCCGAGCCGAGGGCGACCTCTCGGTCGTGCCGGAACCGCCGGCGCCCGAAGTTCTCGCCCTGACCGCGCCGCTGCGCATCGTGACGCCGCACCCCGACCACTGGATTCTGATCGGTTCGCTGATGGAAGACCTACGCCGGGTGCGCGAGGAGATCGTCGGCGACCGCGCCTAAACGCGGTCGCACTGGCCGCGCGGCCATGAATGAGCAACGCCGGAGCGGGCGCGGTCGGACCCGCTAGAGCACCTTGGAGAGGAAGTCCTGGGTGCGCGGTTGTTGCGGGTTGCCGAACAGCTCGGCCGGGGTGCCCTCCTCGACGATGACGCCGTCGGCCATGAAGATGACCCGGTCGGCGACCTCGCGGGCGAATCCCATCTCGTGGGTGACGACGACCATGGTCATGCCCTCGGCGGCGAGGTCCCGGATAACCTGCAGTACTTCGCCGACCATTTCGGGGTCGAGCGCGCTCGTCGCCTCGTCGAACAGCATGATGTCGGGGTTCACGGCGAGCGACCGGGCGATCGCAACGCGCTGCTTCTGGCCGCCGGACAGCTGCGCGGGGCGGGCCGTCGCTTTGTCGGCGAGGCCTACCCGGTCGAGCAGTTTCAGGGCGCTGGCGCGGGCATCCGCTGTGGATTCCTTCTTCAGCTCGACCGGGGCCAGCATGATGTTCTGCAGCACGGTCATGTGCGGAAACAGGTTGAAGTGCTGGAAGACCATGCCGATGTGCTGACGCACCTCATTGAGATCGACCGTCTTGTCGCTCAGGTTGAAGCCGTCGACGATGACCGTGCCCGCGCTCAGCTCATCGAGCTTGTTCAGGCAGCGCAGAAAAGTGGACTTGCCGGAACCCGACGGGCCGATCACGCAGACGACCTCGCCCTCGATAATCTCGACGTCGAGGCCCTTGAGCACCTCGTTGGAGCCGAACGACTTGCGGAGACCACGTACTGAAATCTTGCTGACGCTGATCTTGCTCATTTGTTGAACCTCTTGTCGAGCTTGTTGGAGAGCATGGTGAGCAGGTTGATGACGATGAAGTACAGCGCGGCCACGATCAGCAGGGTCTCACCGGTGCGGAAGTTCGCGGCGTAGATCTGCTGGCCCTGGTAGGTGAGTTCGGCGAATCCGATCACGGCCAGGAGCGAGGTGTCTTTCAGGGTCATCACGAACTGGTTGATGAAGGACGGCGTCATGATTTTCACGGCCTGCGGCAGTACGACGCGGCGCATGGTGGTCACGTAGCCGAGACCGAGGCTGCGGCCGGCTTCGGTCTGGCCGGGGTCGACTGACTGGATGCCACCGCGCACGATTTCGGTCATGTAGGCACCGGCGTTGAGGCTCAGGGTGAGCACACCGGCGGTGAGCACGTCGATGGACTGCCCGGTGAGCTGCGGCAGGCCGAAGTAGAAGAAGAACGCCTGCACCAGCAGCGGGGTGCCACGGAAGATGCTGACGTAGACGCTCGCGATACCGCGCAGCACGCGGCTCTCCGAGACCTTGAAGAATCCGAACAGCACGCCCAGCACGAGGGCAATCACAATGGAGAGCGCGGTCGCGAGCAGGGTGAGCCCGAGGCCCTTCATCAGGGCGGGCAGGCTGTCGCTGAGCAGGCCGAAGAATCCCGATGACGCGGCCGGTGCCGGCTGCTCCAGGTAGGTATCCAGAATGTCCTGGTACTCGCCGCTGGTCTTCAGTTCGGCGAGGCCGGTGTTGAATGCGGCGAGGAGTTCGGGGTTCTGGCCCTTGTTGACGGCGAAGCCGTAGGAACTGCCCTGCTCCTTCTCGGTGACCGACTTCAGGCCGTTGTTCTGATTGATGCCGTAGGCGAGCACCGGATAGTCGTCGAAGACCGCAACGGAGTTGCCGGCCTTGACGTCGTCGTACATCGTTGCCGAGTCGGCCAGAGCCTTGACAGTGAAGCCGTACTCGTCCTTGATCGAATTGGCGAAGGTCTCGCCCTCACTGCCCCGCTTGGCGACGACGTTCTCGCCGGCCAGGTCGGCGTACCCGGAGATCTTCGTGTTGTCTTCGGCGACGGCCATCTGCACGCCGGAGTCGAAGTACGGGTCGGAGAAGTCGAAGATGAGCCCCCGTTCATCGGTGATCGACATGCCGGCGATGACGCCGTCGACCTGGTTGGACTGCAACGCTTGCAGAGCGGCGTCGAAGCCGAGCGACTTGATCTCGACGGTGAAACCCTGGTTCTTTGCGATGTCGCGAATGAGGTCCATGTCGATGCCGGTCAGTTCACCGTCTTTGCGGTACTCGAACGGCGCAAAGGTCGTATCGGTTCCGATGACGTAGGTTTCGCCGGTGACCTCGGTGTTCGGTTTAGCCTGGGGCTGGCTGGCGGCTGCGGCGCTGATGCCGACGAATCCGCCGGCGAGAGCCAGCAGCGCCGTGACGGCGACCGTGAGCTTTGCCGCCCGGAATTTAGTTATTTTGCGCAAAGGAGAGCCATTTCTTGTCGTACGATCTGATCGCACCTAGCGGCCAGAGGGGTGTTTCGCGCCGATCGACGCTGATCTACCGGGTAGCGGATGCTGCACACCCTGTCGAACGAGCCTACCTTGGGGTGCACGCCGCTTAGGTTTTCAGCGGACCTCAGGCCGGTCAGGCATGTGTCTACGAGCTGACGGCAGCGCGCGCATCGATCCAGAGACCCAAGAGCACCGCTGCCGCTGGGCCGGTGCTCGCCTCACGAAAGCCGGTGCCGGCCCAGAGAGCGAGGCCGTGGGGGTCGCCGCGACGGGCGGCATCCGCTCGGAGGCCCTTGGTGAGGTGATGCACCTGCGGATACTCGTGCGGCGCGCTGGCATCGTGGGCGGTGATGAACGCGTTGCTCAGGCCTCGCGCCGGCCGGCCGGAAAAGGCCCGGGTGATAACGGTCTCGGTGAAGCGCGGGTCGAGGAGGGCGCTCTGGTGCGCCGGGTTCGCGCCCGACTCGTCGGTACGGAGGAACGCCGTGCCGAGTTGCACGGCCGCGGCGCCGTTGGCCAGCAGCGACGCGATCTGCCCGCCAGAGCGGATGCCGCCCGCCGCGATCAGCGGCAGCGTCACGACCTCGCGAATCGCGATCAACAGCTCCCCCAGTGCCAGGGTGCCCGGTTCGTCGCTCGTCGTGAATGTTGCCCGGTGCCCACCGGATTCCGGCCCCTGCACGCAGAGCGCGTCGACGCCACGGTCCACGGCCTGCAGGGCTTCGGCCACCGATGTCACGGTGGCGATCAGGAACGAACCGGCCGTGTGCATCCGCTCTGCTGCATCTCGCGGCGGCAGACCGAAGGTGAAGGAGAGCACGGGGACCCGGTGCTCGATGACCACGGCCACCTTCTCAGCGAACCAATCGTCGTCGGCGTCGGCGATCTCGCCGAATGTGGCGGCGGGGTACTCGCGACCCAGCGCATCGCGGTAGGTCTCGACGGCGGCGCGGTCGGTCAACGGTGGCTGCGGAATGAACAGGTTGACGCCGAACGCGTGGTCGGTGCGCTGCTGCACGTCGACGATCTGCTCAGCGAGAGCCTCTGGCGTCTTGTAGCCGCCGGCCAGAAAGCCCAAGCCGCCGGCCTCACTGACGGCACAGGCGAGGTTCGGAGTCGAGGCTCCGCCGGCCATCGGGGCCGCAATGATAGGAATCTCAAGGGCTGTCAGGGTGAACACGGGGCTCCTCAATAGATTAGACCGTTGTTCCAGCAGCTGGAATGATGATCTATTTGGCGTCGGACTGTAGCGGCGGGCCCGAATCAGCCGTTCCCCTCTTGCACCTTGGCACAGATCGGGGCGGTGCCACGACCGCTGGGGCATCCTCTCTGAAGTCGTACCGACCGGGCCGCCGCTTCCAGCCGTTCCCGATAAGCCTGCCACCAGGCAGCATCACCGGGCGGGAGGTTGCTATTGTCGGCGCGCAGGCCCATAGCGCCGTCGATGAGTTCGCGCACGATGTCGGCGTGCCCAGCGTGCCGGTGCGTCTCGGCGATGATGTGCACGACAATCTGGTGCAGCGTCACGTTGCTGCGCTCCGGCGGCCACCAGGCCACACGTCCCGGCGCGTTGAGCGGCAGCGCCTCGATGGTGGCGGCGGAGTGCTCGCCGACCCTTCGGAACAGGTCGATCACCCAGCCCCTGGATTGCTCGGGCGTTGCCCACATATCCGCATTGATCTCGGCCTCATCGTCGAGCCAGGGCAGCGCCTCCCCGAACGGTCGCCCGAAGGTGTCGCCCAAGTAGCCGGCCTCGACGCTCGCGACGTGTTTGATCAGGCCCAGGAGGTTGGTGCCGGTCGGCACGAGCGGGCGCCGCACGTCGTACTCGCTGAGCCCGTCGAGCTTCCAGATGAGGGCCTCACGACCAGAAGCCAGGTAGTGCATGAGCGTCGTCTTCTCCGCAGAATCGTCCATGTCCTTAGCTTTGCAGCAAGCCTCGGTCCCGCATAGGCCGGAAGCGGACGCCTGCCGTCGCCATCACCCGGTCGGGCGCGAAATCTGCGTACTATCTGACAACAGGCTGTTCACTCAGGAGGCTCCCATGTCGTTTCAGGCTTACCTCGACGCGATCGAGGAGAAGACCGGGCTGACGCCGCGCACCCTGGTCGGCATCGCCCACCAACGGGGTTTCGATGACCCAGCGACGAAGGCCGGCACCATCATCGACTGGCTCAAGTCCGATTACGGTCTGGGGCGCGGCCACGCGATGGCGCTCGTCTACGTGATCAAGAACGGCACAACGATCAGCGAGAAGCACGTCGGAACCGACGGCGTGCACCGCGACGAGTCCGTCGAACTGTGGCTCGACGGCAAGTCCTCCCACCCGGCGTGACTCCTACGAGGGGGCGCGGTCGGGCTCACCGACGCGGGGAACGTTCGCGGGGCCAGACGACACGTTCGGCCCCATGGACGTTGGACGTCAACGTCGAGACGACACCTTCGGCCCCGTGGCCAGGGACAGCACGGAACCGAAGTTGTCATCTCGCGGTGCCTCAACTCGACCGCAGGTCAGGCAGCTTGAGACGCGTAGCTTTAGAGCATGAATTCCGTCTCCGTCTCCCCCGGCGTGCTCGAGTGGGTCGCCCGGCAACTCGCCGTCTCCGAGCTGCACTGGGTGCGCACGCTTCCCGGCGGCACCCACGCCACAACGAACGTCGTCGGAACAGTCGATGGCGCCGAGTTCGTGCTGCGCGAGTTCCCGCCCGGTGACAACGCTGTGCGCCGCGAGATTCAGGTGCTTGCAGGGCTGGGCGATCTTGGTGAGCTGTCACCGCAACTGCTCGCCGCCGACCCAGACGGCACGGCGAAAGTTGACGGGATACCGAACGGATGCCCGCTCATCGTCACGACGCTGCTTCCGGGTCGGGCTTCGATTACCCCGCAGGACCCGCAGGACTTCGCCCGGCAACTCGGGCAGGCGCTTGCGCGCATCCACTTTATGGCCGTTGACTCGTCGCTCCCCGAGCTGTTCACCGAGCCAGCGGCCACGTCACCGATGCATCCGGTCTGGACAGAGCTCCACGACGAACCGCGAGTGCTCACCCACAACGACTTCTGGTCGGGCAATACTGTCTGGCATGAGGGCCACCTCACCGGGATCGTGGATTGGTCGGGAGCCGGCCGCGCGCCGCGCGGCTACGACCTGGCCTGGTGCCGCCAGGACCTCGTGTTTCTCTACGACGTGACCGTGGCCGAGGAATTCACCCGCGCCTACGACGATGCCTTCGGCTCCCCCACCCCCGAGGTTGCCCGCTGGGACCAGTTCGCCGCCCTGAAGGCCTACCCCCGGGTGGAAACCTGGGCGCCCAACTATCAGGACCTCGGTCGCATCGACCTGGATGGTGCCGGGCTGCGTCGACGCCTGACCGAATGGATACTCCTGCTGGCTCGTTAACGAAGCAGGGCCCCACCGAAGTGGGGCCCTGCTCACGAGAAAACTACGGGTTACGCGTTGAGCGCGGCCTGCAGTTCGAGGGTGATCGTGACCTTGTCGCCGAGCAGCATGCCGCCGGTTTCGAGGGCAGCGTTGTAGGTGAGGCCGAAGTCTTCGCGGTTGACCTCGGTCTTGGCCGTGGCGCCGAACTTGTAGTTGCCGTAGGGGTCTCCGCCGAAGCCGCCGAACTCGAACTCGAAGGTGGCCGGCTTGGTGACGCCCTTGATGGTGATGTTGCCGTCGACAAGGTACTCGTCCTTAACCACGCGCACGCCGGTCGACACGAAGCCGATGGTCGGGTAGGTCTCGGCGTCGAAGAAGTCGCCAGTGCGCAAGTGACCGTCGCGGCCCGGCTCGTTGGTGTTGATCGAGACAACCTGGGCGGACGCGGTGACGCTCGTCTGGAGCGGGTTCTCGCCGGTGACGAAAGTGGCGTCGAAGTCATCGAAGGTGCCCTTGACCTTGCTGATGACGATGTGGCGAATGCTGAAACTGACGGAGCTGTGGGTCTTGTCGATGGTCCAGGTTCCGGCCTTGTAGCCCGGGATGCTCAGTACGTTAGTGTCGCTCATAAAAGTTCTCCTCAAGTGTGTGGGCCCAGGATTTGTCGCCCTCGGATACATGCAAGCGCATAGAAGACGGTGCTATTCCCCGAAAGACAAATATTCATGTCCCCCTATTCGGGCGTTCAGACGAGACCTAAACTCAGCCCGACCGAATAGGCTCACCCTGTCACGGGGTTCTGCGTGTTTATTGGGAGGTAGCTGTGAGACAACGAGGCGCACCGAACATGCAGGGGGTCGCTGGCGAGGGCATCCTGATCGCTGCCGGAGGCCGCGCCATCCTGCTGCAGCTGGCCAATCCGGCGATCGGACACGGTGTGGCCGACCACAGCAACTTCGCTGCCCGGCCGCTCGACCGACTGAACGGCACCCTCAGCTACGTCTACGCGATCGTGTTCGGCGATGCCGACCAGGCCGAAGCGATGACCGCACGGGTCAACCACGCGCACGGTCCGGTGCATTCGCGCGGCACGACCCCTGAGTACAACGCATTCACCCCCGAACTGCAGCTCTGGGTCGCCGCAACGCTGTACGAATCGGCCACTCACCTGCACGGCCTGGTCTACGGGCCCCTCGATGACGACACCGCCGATGCGGTTTACCGGGAGTATTCACGCCTGGGTACGTCGCTGCAGGTGCCGCCGGAGCTCTGGCCGAGCGACCGGGCAGCATTCGGCCGCTATTGGAATGAGCAGTTGACGCTCCTCACCACGGATGCCGCCACCCGCACTGTCGCACACGACCTGTTGCACTCCCGCAGGGCGCCGCTCTGGTATCGCGCCGCCCTCCCCCTGGCCCGTCTCATGACCGCCGGGTTACTCCCCCCGCACGTTCGCACACTCTTCCAACTGCCGTGGTCGACCCGGCGGCAGCGACGATTTGAGCGGGTGCTGGGCGGCATCCGCTTGGTCTATCCGCGGCTGCCTCAAGCGCTGCGACACTGGCCGAAGAATCACTACCTGCGCGCCCTCCACGCTTCCGCGCTGGCGCCGGTAGTGTGAAAACTCATGACGCAACCGCAGACTCCCCACCCCGGACTCGACAGCACCGATCGCCAGATCATCGCCGAGCTCAGCCGTGACGCCCGCCTCTCCATGCGCCAGCTGGCCCTGCAGGTGCACATCTCGCGCACCGCAGCCCACACCCGGGTACAGAAGCTGGTCAACCACGGCGTGATCACCGGGTTCGGCGCCCAGACTGACCGCAAGGCGCTCGGTCTCAACGTGTCAGCGCTGGTTGTCGTGAAGATCGGCGACGTGGCCTGGGGTGAAATTGCCGCGCAGCTGGCGCAACTCCCCTTCGTCGAGAAGGCCCAGGCCGTGAGCGGCGACATCGACATTATTCTCACCGTCAGCGCGCCCGATCACGAGCAGCTCAGCCAAGCCATCCTCCGCGATATCCACACCATGCCGGGAGTGATCTCGACCCGGTCACACCTGATTCTCGACGAAATCACCGGGCACGCTCCCGGAGCCACCCCGGACGCCTGGCACTGATTCACGATTCCAAAACGCCGTTTGGCCGCCGTCTGGCAGCGGATCGGCCAATCGTTCACAACTGCGAAAAAGCGCGGCCGCGCCGGTAAAAAGGGCGCACCATTGCCTGATGAGCCTCAATGTCGAGAACCCGAGCCTGACCGCCGAGTTGGCACCCCCACCCCTGCGTCTGATCGACGATCAGGGCCGTGCGGCCGCCCAGAACGAGAGTGGCGGCTTCGCCCTCCCACCCGTGGAGACCCTTCTCGATCTGTACCGCCAGATGGTCGTGGCCCGCCGATTCGACGTGCAGGTGACCGCCCTCACCCGGCAGGGCCGCCTGGCCACCTACCCGTCCGCGCTCGGGCAGGAGGCCTGCGAGATCGCCGCCGTCGCGTCGCTCGCCCCGCAGGACTGGTTGTTTCCCACCTACCGCGACAGCATCGCGCTGCTCACGCGCGGCGTCGAGCCAAAGGATATTCTCGCCTCGTTCCGCGGCGACTGGCACAGCGGTTACGACTACCAGCAGCACCGTATCGCCCCGCAGGCCACGCCGCTCGCCACCCAAGCGCTGCACGCCGTTGGCCTCGCCACCGCCGCGAAGCTCAAGCGCGACGACACCGTGGCCCTCACCCTGCTCGGTGACGGTGCCACGAGCGAGGGTGACGCCCACGAGGCATTCAACTTCGCCGCCGTCTGGCAGGCCCCGGTGGTCTTCGTCGTGCAAAACAACCAGTTCGCCATCAGCGTGCCGCTCGACAAGCAGATGGCCTGCCGCACCATCGCCGACAAGGCGATCGGCTACGGCATGCCCGGCTACTACGTGGACGGCAACGACGTCGCGGCCATGTACGCCGTCGTGTCGGCGGCCATGGACCGTGCCCGCAGCGGCGGCGGCCCCACGCTCATTGAAGGCCTCACCTACCGCATCGAAGCCCACACCAACTCGGATGACCCCACCCGCTACCGCAAGACCGCCGACGTCGACCTGTGGCGCAGCCGCGATCCAATCGAACGCCTGGAAAAGTATCTCGTCGCCCAGGGCGCACTCACCGAGGAGGTGCGGGCGTTGATTCTGGCCGCCGCCGAGGATCTCGCTACGACCACCCGCGAGTGCATGACCAAGCAGGCGGTCATCGACCCGCTTGAACTGTTCGAGCACGTCTATTCCACCCCGCGGGCCGCCCTGGCCGAGCAGCGCGCCTTTCTGGCGGCCGAACTCGACGGCGATGCCGCGGCATCCGCTATTGCTAACGAAGAGAGCATCCGATGAGCCCGCAGCAGACCCTGGAGACGGGCACCGCCGTGCGCGCGCCCGAAAGCCTCACCATGGCTGCGGCGCTCAATGCGGCCATTCGCGACGCGATGGTCGATGACCCGACGGTCGTTCTGTTCGGCGAAGACGTCGGACCGCTCGGCGGCGTATTCCGGGTCACCGACGGGCTCTACGCTGAATTCGGCGAGACCCGGGTGAGCGACTCACCGCTGGCCGAGGCCGGCATCGTCGGCACCGCGATCGGAATGGCCATGTACGGCCTGCGCCCGGTAGTGGAAATGCAGTTCGACGCGTTCAGCTACCCGGCATTCCAGCAGATCGTGTCGCACGTGGCGAAGATGCGCAACCGCACCCGCGGCAAGATCCCGCTGCCAATCGTCATCCGTATCCCCTACGCTGGCGACATCGGCGGCGTCGAGCACCACTCCGACTCCTCCGAGGCCTACTGGACGGCAACGCCAGGACTCACCGTGGTGAGCCCGTCGAACCCGGCCGACGCCTATTCCATGCTGCGCGACGCCATTCGCAGCGACGACCCGGTCATTTTCATGGAGCCGAAGAGTCGCTACTGGAGCAAGGCCTCCCTCGCGCTGCCGGTGCAGACCGAGCCCTTGAACCGGGCCGTCGTGCTGCGGGAGGGCACCGACGTCACGCTCATCGCGTACGGCCCGACCGTGAAAACGGCTCTCGCCACCGCCGAGCAGGCCGTGGCCGAGGGACTCTCGATCGAGGTCATCGACCTGCGCTCGTTGTCGCCGTTCGACGACGAGACGGTGGGGGCATCCGTTCGTAAAACCGGTCGCGCCGCCATCGTGCACGAGGCCGCGCAGTTCGGCGGCTACGGCGCCGAGGTCGCCGCGCGCCTGACCGAGCGCAACTTCTTCTACCTGGCCGCGCCCATTCTGCGCATCACCGGCTTCGACATTCCGTACCCGTCGCCCAAGCTCGAGGAGTACTTCTTGCCC
This sequence comes from Cryobacterium sp. N19, assembly GCF_002929595.1. Taxonomy (NCBI): domain Bacteria; kingdom Bacillati; phylum Actinomycetota; class Actinomycetes; order Micrococcales; family Microbacteriaceae; genus Cryobacterium; species Cryobacterium sp. N19. The sequence goes on from NZ_PJJR01000053.1 coordinate 375,025, forward strand.
ACCCCCGACCGTATTCTGGCCGCACTCTCCACCTGGGAGTGGTCCTGATGAGCCGCGAGTTTCTGCTGCCCGACCTCGGCGAGGGTCTCACCGAAGCCGAGATCGTGGCCTGGTTGGTCGCTCCCGGTGACACGATCGTCATCGACCAGGCCGTGGTCGAGGTCGAATCGGCCAAGTCCATCGTGGAGCTGCCGTCGCCCTACGGCGGAGTCGTGGCGAGCCTGTTCGGTGAGCCCGGGCAGGTCATCCACGCCGGGCAGGTGCTGTTGACGGTTGCCGATGCCGTCACCGATGTGTCCGCGGCTGGCGCCACTGTGGGAGTTCCCGTCGCCGCGGCGCCGAACAGTACCTTGTCCGAAGGTTCCGGCGCGGTTCTCGTGGGTTACGGCACCACCGAGAGCACCCGGCCGCCGCGCACGGTGGCCGCCGGTCGATTCGGCACGGTCACCACAGCGGATGCCGCGGCCCGGCTGAAAGCACCAACGCCCACGCCGATTCCCGCGGCGGTCGAACCGGTCCGTATCGATGCGGCCCGCCGCTCCCCCGTCGTGTCGCCGATCGTGCGCCGACTCGCACGAGAGAATGGGTTCGACGCGAGCATGCTCGCCGGCAGCGGCCAGAACGATCTGGTGCTGCGCAGCGATGTTGAGGACCACATTCGAGCGTTGACCACGTCGGAGCCGCCTACGTCCGCGCCGCCCGTTCTCGTGGTTGCGGCGACGGGTGCGGCGGCCAGCGCAACGCCGGCCGGTCGCGACGACGTGAGCGCCGACATCCGCATTCCTATTTCCGGTCTGCGCAAGGTCGTCGCACAGCGGCTGACCACGTCCCGGCGGGAGATCCCCGAGGCCACCATCTGGCTCGATGTCGACGCGACCGCCCTGTTCGCAGCGCGAGATCAGCTGCTCACAGCCACCGGCGAACGATTCAGCGTGACGGCGCTCATCGCGCGTTTCGTCGTGGCCGGCCTGCGGCAGTTTCCGGTGCTCAACTCCTCGGTCGACACCGCGAGCCAGGAGATCCTGCAGCACGGCGCCGTGAACCTCGGCATTGCCGCGCAAACCTCGCGCGGGCTGATGGTTCCGGTCATCCACGGTGCACACGCGATGAGCACCCGGCAATTGCGCGACGCCATCGCCGCCCTCGTGGCCCAATCCCCCGACGGCACCTTCGCGCCGAGTGCGCTGACCGGCGGAACGTTCACCCTGAACAACTTCGGGTCGCTCGGCGTCGACGGTTCGGCGGCGATCATCAACCATCCGGAGGCGGCGATCCTCGGCATCGGGCGCATGATCGAACGCCCCTGGGTCATCGACCACGCACTCGCGGTGCGTACCGTCGTTGAGCTGTCGATGGTGTTCGATCACCGCGTCTGCGACGGCGGAACCGCCGCGGGGTTTCTCACCTACGTGGCCCGTTGCATCGAAAACCCGGTGAGCCTGCTCGCCGATCTGTAGGGGCACAGAAAGAAACACCTTCGCATGGGGCATGCGAAGGTGTTCCTGTTGTCCTCGACGGCGCGGGGGACGACGGGAGGATGAGCGGGGTGATGCGGTGAATCAGACGCCGACGGCGTTTGTGGCCCGCTGGCCGCGAACCGGGGTGACGCGCACACTGGTGTGGTCGCATCCGGAACACTTGAGAATGTAGACGGGAAGTGAATTGCGCTCGGCGTGGGCGGGATTCGGGCTCAGTCGGGCTTGTGAACGGCAGAAGGGGCAAGTGAGTGTCATGCGATCTCCGAATGTGCCGTTGTTTGGGGCACGTTCTCAGTGTGTCGCCTGCCGGATCGGTCCCATAGGGCCAAAGGTCCCGTACTGCTACAGGATCAGCCACGGGGTGCGTTAGCGTGGTCGGATGAGGGGAATCCGCCGCGGCCAGTTCGGACCCGCGCTGGCTCCGTTCGTGCTTCCGGCCGCTGTCGGGCTGGTGACGACCGCGCTGTTCACCGTGTTCTCGGCCCTGCAGTGGCGCAGTTTCGCCGCACCGTCCTGGGACCTGGGAATCTTCACCCAGCTGGCCCGGCAGTACGCGGCGCTCGAGGCGCCCATTGTCACGATCAAGGGCGAGGGCTTCAACCTGCTCGGTGATCATTTTCATCCGCTCCTGGTGTTGCTCGGCCCCATTTTCGTAGTCCTCCCGCACGCGTTCACCCTGCTGGTGGTGCAGAACGCGCTGTTCGGCCTTGCCGCCGCGGCCCTCACTTTTGCCGCCATTCGGCTGATCGGTGCGTTCACGGGCACGCTGTTCGGGTTGGCGTTCGCGTTCAGCTGGGGACTTCAGGGGGCGGTCGAGGCGCAGTTCCACGAGATTGCCTTCGCCGTTCCGCTACTGGCGCTGTCGCTGTGCGCCTTTCTGGGGCGCCAGTGGGTGGCCTGCCTGCTCTGGGCGATGCCGCTCGTGTTCGTGAAGGAAGACCTCGGACTCACCGTGGCCGCCTTGGGCATCGTGCTGGCCGTGCGCAGCCGGCATCCGCTCGGCGTGTGGCTGGCCGTCTGGGGCGTGGCCTGGTTCGCCCTGGCCAGCCTGGTCATTCTGCCGCTGCTCAACCCGAACGGTGCCTGGGCCTATTCGAGCAGCATCGACCTGCTCGGCATTCTGCAGGACCCGGCCGCACTATTTCAGCCGCAGAAGAGCGTGACCGTGCTGCTGCTGATTGTGGCGGGCGGGCTCATCGCGGTGCGGTCGCCGCTGGCGCTCGTGCTGCTGCCAACTCTGGCCTGGCGGTTCCTGTCGGAGAATTCGGGCTACTGGGGTCCGACCTGGCAGTACAGCGCCGTGCTGATGCCCATCCTGTTTGCTGCCGCGCTCGATGGAATCGCGCTCGCTCGCGGCAGCCTGCGGGGCTGGCTGCGCGGATACGGGCGGCTGGCGGCATCCGTTTCGATTGTCGCAGCGCTCGTGCTCGCCACGACGCTGCCGCTGTTCAAACTGGCGGATGTCCCGGCCCATTTTTCGACGCATCGCGCCGCCGCTGCGACCGCCGCGCTACGGGTTGTGCCCGACGGGGCGCTGGTCGAATCAGACATCGGGCTGATGAACTATCTCGTGGAACGAACGGATGTCTACTGGCTCGGCAATAAGAATCCGCTGCCGGATTACCTCGTGATCGATCTTGCCGCCGGCGGTCTGCCCGCCGAGTGGACGTCGGCGCAGGTGGTGGGCGAGGCGCTGCACCCCGGAGTGGAATTCACCACGATCTATGCCGCCGGCGGGTACGAGGTGGCGCGCCGCGACGCCAATGCGCCCTGATCCCCTTGCGTCCATTTTCCACGCTGTACTTCGCGACCCCCGGCACCGTGGACGGGGCCCGGGCCCCGTCCACGGTGCCAGTTTAGAAACTGGGCCCCGGGCCATAAGGTGGGCCCGGGCGCTAGTGCGCCGTCGGGTTCGCGGCACTGAGGCCGGTCAACAGGGCCGCGGCGGCCTGCGGGTCGTCGACGGTCACGGCAAACTGGTGACCGCGCCGCAGATTCACCACGAGGGCTGGCCCGCCACGCATGACCACGGCCGAGCGTCCGCCGGTCAGTCGGTATCCCCAGCCACCGGAGTGAAACGGGCTCACGGTCTCGGCGAACGCGGATTCCACCTGGTCGAGCGGCACCTGCTTCAAACGGATGCCCAGCAACCGCGACACCACGCGCAGCCCGCGTTGGTCCACGCTCACCCGAACCTGCACGAAGAGCAGCGTGGCCGTGAGGATGAGAACGACAATCGCCACCGCCATGGCGCTGGCCACGGCCGTATCGGTCAGCCCCTCATCGCGCAGCTGGGCCACGATTCCGATGGCCCCACCGAGCACGATGAGCCCGCCGATCGTAGCCATGACCGGGCTCGTCACGACCTTGGTCCAGGTGGCGGCGGGATCGGCTGTCGCTGTCGCGGCGGTCGTTGTCTCGGCGGTCGTCTCCGGGAGTTCCGTTACGGTCGCCGGCGTCACCCATTTCTGGGCAATCAGAAACGGCAGCAGACCATACCCGCAGGCGGCGAAGGTGAGCAGCACCCAGGCGCCCATTTTCGGTTCCGCGGCTCCGGCAGCAACGGTGATGCCGGCCGTGGTCAGCCACAGGCTCGACGACAGCCCCGCAGCGAGGCCGAGCCCGAGGTAGACCTGGCGGCGATTGGGCGCACCCCGCTCGCGGAGCCAGTAGGTGGCCAGACTGGCAGCACCCAGGCTCACCACGAGCGCAATCACGGCCATTCCCCAGGTGGGCATCGTCGAGCTCACCGCGCCGTCGCGCCCCCACTGCCGTGGCAGCACGCCCGGCAGGCGATCGATCCACAGCAGCCAGGTGACGACGACCGCCATGAAAGGGAGCCACAGAGTCAGCGCTGCAGCGATATCCCGCGGGCGGGTCGGTGCCGAACTGTTCACCAGTGTCATGAGGTCCCCCGATCGAGTGCGGGCAGACCAGTCCGCCTTCGCACTCCTTCCATCCAAGCACAGGCCTTTCCCGTGGCGAATTCAGGAAAACGAACCGGCAAAGACCAGAATCGCCGGTACCAGCGCCGCGCCGCGCCGGCCGAGCCTCCGGATTTCCTGAATTCGCCACCGAGATTCGTCGTGAGAACTCCGGCGGCCCAGGCGGGCTGGGCGGTCAACGCTTGCGACGGGCGAGGAAGGCATCCATTCGGGTGAATTTGGCCTCCGATTCGAACAGAATGGCCTGGGCCGTGTTATCGACGAGCGGATGCGCCGCGCGGGGAGCGTGGAACACCTCTTTGGCCAGCCGGGTCGCGAGGGGATCCTGCGCCGCAATACGGTCGGCCAGCGCGTGCGCGGCGGCCAGCAGGTCGTCGGGGTCGTGAACCTCGGTGACCAGGTGCACAGCAAGGCACTCCGCGGCGCCGAGGATGCGCCCGGCCAGGATGATCTCCTTGGCCACCGGCTCCCCGACCAGCTCGGCCAGGCGCCACAGTGCGCCGGCGGCCGGCAGGATGCCGAGTGCCGTCTCGGGGTTGCCGAGCCTGGCGCTCGTCGACGCGATCCGAAAGTCGGCCGCGTAGGCTAGTTCGGCGCCGCCGCCGAGCGCCCAGCCGTCGATTGCCGCGATGACCGGCATCGGCAGCTTCGCGATGCGGGAGAACAGCCCGGAGTTGATGCCGAGCAGCGCGTCATCGCGACGCCGTTCGCGCAGCTGGGCGATGTCGGCGCCCGAGGCGAAGACACCGTTCGCGCCACTGATGATCAGGATGCGAGGCTGCTGCTCGAGCTCGGCGCAGACCGCGTGCAGCTCGTCGATCATGGTCTGGTCGATGGCGTTGCGCACGTCGGGTCGGTTGAGTTCGACGTGCAGCCGGTCGGCGCGGCGTTCAATCGTGAGGGTGGTCGGGGTACTCGTCATAGTGGGACGTCTCCATTGATGTCGGGGCGGGAATCGGGACTGGATTCGAGGTCGGGCGTGCCGGCCGGGAACACGCGTTTGTAGCTGCGACCGTCGGGCAGGGTCACGGTGCGACTGACCAGGGTTCCGCGGCGCACCTGCAGATAGATGGCCTGGGCGCTCACTCCGCGCGCGGCTGCCACCTCAGCGACGGACAGGCCGGGAAGTTCGGTGGGTACGCTGCTGGGCCGCACTGATCGTTTGCGGCCGGCTTCCAGGCGGGCACTGATCTCGTCGTCGGTACCGCCCCAGCGCCATTTGGCCGCTGGCACCTTGAGACCGGTCGCGTCGGCGATCTCGTCCCACGACGTATCTGCCGCGACAGCATCTCGCACGGCGGCGAGCGTGGCGGGGTCGTGGTCGAGCGCTGCTTGCAGCGAGCGGATGGCGCGCAACCGTTCCAGGGGCGCGGCATCCGGTTGCAGGTTGAGCAGGTGCTCGAGCGCAGTGGCTGTTGTCGGCGACAGAAACGATCCCATGCCTGGTCCTCTCTGCTGCCTGGTCGTGCAGCAGTCAGCCCCATCTTGCCAGACGAGATCAGGCCAGAACGACCACGGAGTGCGGTGCCAGCTGCAGGGCGTTGGGCAGCCGACCCTGAACGGCTTCGCCCTCGGCCGCAAAGGACAGCACGATGTCACCGCCCCCCGCCGGAACGCGCACCGGCTGGGTGCCGAGATTGAACAGGATCTGGGTGCTGCCGCGGTGCAGCCGCAGCCAGCCGGCTGCCGCATCGAATTCCACGGCGATCTGGTCGAAGCGGGGATCGGTGAAGTCCGGGCGGGTGCGGCGCACAGCGGCCAGGTCGCGGTAGAACCTGAGCAGGCGAGCATGCTGTGGTTCGGCGGCTTCGTTCCAGTCGAGCTTGGAGCGCTCGAAGGTCTGCTCGTCCTGGGGATCGGGAACCAGCGCCGGATCCCAGCCCATGCGGGCGAATTCGTTGATGCGACCACGGGCCGTGGCGGCGCCGAGCTCCGGTTCGGGATGCGAGGTGAAGAACTGCCACGGTGTCGTGGCTCCCCATTCTTCGCCCATGAACAACATCGGTGTGTACGGCCCGAGCAGGGTCAACGCGGCGGCAATGGCCAGCTGGCCGGTATCGAGCTGCTCGCTCAACCGGTCGCCGACGGCACGGTTGCCGATCTGGTCATGGTTCTGGGAGGCGACGACCAGCCGCCAGGTGGGCATGCGCTCGAGGTCGATGCGGCGGCCGTGCGTGCGCTCGCGAAAGCTCGAGTAGGTCCCGTCGTGGAAGAACCCGTGGGTGAGCACCTTGGCGAGGGCGTCGAGGGGTTCGAAATCGGCGTAGTAGCCGGTCGTTTCGCCGGTCAGGGCGACGTGCACGGCGTGGTGAAAGTCGTCGCTCCATTGTGCGTCGAGTCCGTAGCCGTTGGCCTCGCGCGGCGTCACGAGCCGGGGGTCGTTGAGGTCGGATTCGGCGATCAGGGTGCGCGGCCGGCCGGTTTTGGCGCTGAGCGCTGCGACCTCGACGGCGAGCTGCTCGAGCAGGTGGGTGGCGCTGGTATCGCGCAGGGCGTGCACCGCGTCGAGGCGCAATCCGTCGACGTGATAATCGTCCATCCACATCAACGCGTTGTCGAGAATGTACCGGCGCACCGGGTCGGAGTGCGGACCGTCGAGATTGAGGGACGAGCCCCAGGTGTTACCGGCCGCCTCACTGAGGTACGGGCCGAACTGGGGCAGGTAGTTGCCGCTCGGCCCCAGGTGGTTGTAGACGACGTCCTGGATGACGCCGATGCCGCGCTGGTGGCAGGCGTCGACGAAGTTCTGGTACCCGGCCGGGCCGCCGTAGCCCTCGTGCACGGCGTACCAGAGCACGCCGTCGTAGCCCCAGTTGCGCGTGCCGCTGAACGCGTTCACCGGCAGCAGCTCGATGAAATCGACGCCGATCGAATGCAGGTGATCGAGCCGGCTCGCGGCCGCGTCAAAGGTGCCCTCCCGTGTGAAGGTTCCCACGTGCAGCTCGTAGATGATGGCTCCGGCGAGCTGGCGACCGGTCCAGTCGGCGTCCTGCCAGACGTGGGCCGAGGCGTCGAAGGTGCGCGAGAGGGCGTGCACCCCGGCCGGCTGGTGCCGCGACCGGGGGTCGGCGAACGGTCCGCGCCCGTCCACGATGAATCCGTAGTCGATCGGTCCGGTGACCGGGGGTTGAGCGGATGCCGGCAGCTCCCACCACCCGTCGTCGCGCGCCGTGAGCTCGAGCTGGCGGAGGCCGAGTTGCACCTGCACGACGCGCGCGTCAGGAGCCCAGACGGCAAATTTCTGATCGTTCATGCGTGTCGTCCTGTGTGGGTAGAGACGGGATTTCGGTCATCGACGGCCACCAGAAGCGCCACCGGGTAGTGCGCGAGCACCTGGACGACGTCGAGGTTCGGGCCCTCGAAGCGCTCCTGCGTGACCAGATCGATATAGGCGCGCCCCGCCACAGCAATCGTCGTGTCTCCCCAACCGCCCGCCTCCTGCAGCCCGATCGGCAATCGGGTGGCCAGCGTGATCGCTCCCCCGCGATCAAACGCCACGAGATAGCTCGCGCCCGACCCGAAAACCGGAACCGGGGCGTAGCGAGTGAACAGGTCCGGCCGGTCGCGGCGCAGCCGCAGGGCCCGGGCGGTGATCAGCAGCTTGGCGGCACCTGTCTCGTCTACCTCGGGAAGCCATCCGCTGTCGATGCGGGTCAGCAACTGACGGCGCAGCGTGTAGTCGACCGTGCGACGGTTGTCGGGGTCGACGAGTGAGGTCTCCCACAGTTCACTGCCCTGGTACACGTCGGGAACGCCCGGCATGGTCAGCTGCAGCAGTTTGAGCGCGAGCGAGTTGCTCCAGCCTGCCTGCTGCATCCGCTCGACCAGCGCAGCAATCAGATCGTGGGTAGACCCCGGGCTGGTAGCGAAAGCGACGAGGTCCCCCAGTTTCGCTTCGAATTCGGCGTTCTGCTCTGTCCACGTGGTGATGGTTCCGGCCTCGCGCGCCGCCTTGAGCGCGTAGACGGCGAGGCGCTCCCGGCTAGCCGGCCAGGAGCCGACGATTGCCTGCCAGAGCAGGTTCTCAAACGGTGCGTCCCCGAGCGGATGCGCCTCCCGCAGCTGGTCCAGGGCAGCCTCCCACTCGGCGGGAATCTCGGCGAGCACCGAGATACGGGCGCGCACGTCTTCGCCACGTTTGGTGTCGTGGGTGGACAGCGTCGTCATCGACCGCGGAAAGCTGGCCTGGCGCGCGCGCTGCCGGTCGTGAAACTCGGCCACCGTCACCGCAAACTCGTCGGGGTCGGCTCCCACCTCGTTGAGCGAGGTCAGCCGACCGAACCGGTAGTAGGCCCGGTCCTCGACCCCCTTGGCCATCACCATGCCCGAAGTCTGTTGAAAACGTACGGCCGCCGGATGCCCCGGGTCTCCCAGCAGCGGCAGCAGCCGGTCGATCTCGGCCTCCAGGTGCGGGCGGTGCGTGATCGACCGCCCCGCCGCCACCTGCAGGTCGCCCTGGCCGAGGGGCAGGTAGGAGCGGTAGACCGGAAACCAGGCCAGCAGTTCGGCCACGGCGTCGGCGGTGGTGTCGGCCTCCTCGTCGTTCGGTACCAGACGGGCGATGCGCAGCACTTCCGAGCGAAGGATGCCGTCGGCCACCGCACGCTTGTTGCGAAAGACCAGATCGTTCCAAGCGACGGTGTCGCCCTGCAGCCGTGATTCCAGGGCGTCAAGGGCAGGCTGACCGGCCGGATCGACGAGCACCCGGTCCACGTCGGCGAGGGCGTCATACCCGGTCGTCCCGGCCGTCGCCCAGCTCGACGGAAGTTGTTCCGGACCCTCGAGAATCTTCTCGACCAGCACGTACGCCCCGTCGGTGGCGCGGCGCAGGGCTTCGAGGTAGCCGGCCGGGTCCGCGAGGCCGTCGGGGTGGTCCACCCGGAGGCCCTGAACCAGGCCGTCCTTGACCCAGCGCACGATCTCGCGGTGCGACTCTTCGAACACCCACGGCACGTCGACGCGAATGCCGGCCAAACTGTTCACGGCGAAGAAGCGCCGATAGTTGAGCTCCGCGTCAGCGCGGCGCCAGTTCACGAGCTCATAGTGTTGGCGGTCATGCACGTCGGCCGGGCTGGCACCGTCGTCGGCGGTTCCGGACGCCAGCGGATACCGGTTGTCGAAGTAGCGCAGTTCGCCGTCGACCAGCTCAAGCCGGTCGAGCTCGCCGCGGCCCTGATCGTCACCGCGCTGAACGTCGCCGCCCTGATCATCACCGAGCACCGGTATGCGGATTCTGCCGCTACCGAACTCCCAGTCCACATCGAAGGCCTCGGCGTACCGTGACTGTTCGCCGTTCTGCAGCAGGTCCCACCACCAAGGATTCTGCCGCGGCGTGGCCACGCCCACGTGGTTGGGCACGATGTCCACGAGCACGCCCTGCCCGACCCGATGCGCGGCAGTGGCCAGGCGACCCAAGGCATCCGCCCCGCCGCGTGCTGGGTCGACCAGGCAGTGGTCGACGACGTCGTAGCCGTGATCCGATCCGTCTTCGGCCTTCAACAGCGGCGACAGGTAGACCCAGTCGGCACCGAGATCGCGAAGGTAATCGACGATCCCTGCGGCCGCGTCAAGGTCGAAACCCGCAGTGATCTGCAGGCGGTAGGTCGACAACGGCGCGACGACGGGCACCGTCACGAAAAGATCTGCGTCAAGGGTCACCGAACGGCCCTCAGCTGTGGCCCGGCAGCGTGATCAGACCGGTGGCACCGGCCAGTGACGCGGCGACGGAGTGATCCGGTGCAACTTCGGGTTCGTGATAGGCGCGCAGGACCACGAGGGAACGACCGGCCACGGTCTGGATGGCTCCGGCCGGACGGGCGATGGAATCGGCCCCCTCACCGGCGGTGTCGACCACAATTTCCCAGGCCGGGGCATATTCGTTGGGTGGCAGCGTGAATTCGACGTCTTCGGCGTCGGCGTTGAACAACAGCAGAAAATTGTCGTCGGTGACGTCCTGACCGCGCACGTCTCGTTCACGGATTCCGTTGCCGTTGAGGAATTTGGCGACCGTGCGAGCGAGGTTTTCGTCCCAGTCTTCCGACGCCATCGGTTCACCATCGGTGCCCAGCCACACGATATCGGGCAGCGATTCGCCCGCGACGCGGTTACCGGGGCGACCGTCGAAGAAGCGACTGCGCCGAAACGTCGGGTGCTCGCGGCGGAGGCGGGAAACGGCCGCCGTGAATTCGATCAGCGGCACATCCGCTTCGTCCCAGTGCACCCAGGTCAGCTCGGAATCCTGCGCGTAGGTGTTGTTGTTACCCTGCTGGGTTCGCCCGAGCTCATCGCCGTGCAGCAGCATCGGAACCCCCTGCGACAAAAGCAGCGTCGCGATGAAGTTGCGTGCCTGCCGCGCGCGCAACCCACGAATCTCCGGATCATCGCTGAGACCTTCGACGCCGGAGTTCCAGGAGCGGTTGTGCGACTCGCCGTCTTTGTTGTCTTCGCCGTTGGCGTCATTGTGCTTCTCGTTGTACGACACGAGATCGGCGATGGTGAAGCCGTCATGCGCGGTGACGAAGTTGATCGACGCCATCGGACGGCGCCCGGAGTGCTCGTACAAGTCGGCCGATCCGGCGACGCGGGAGGCGAATTCGCCGAGAGTGGATGGCTCCCCCCGCCAGAAATCACGCACGGTATCGCGGTACTTGCCGTTCCATTCCGACCACTGGGAGGGAAAATTGCCGACCTGATAGCCGCCGGGGCCGACGTCCCACGGCTCGGCGATGAGCTTGACCTGCGAGACGATCGGGTCTTGCTGCACGAGCTCGAAGAAGGTGGAGAGCTTGTCGACCTCGTAGAGGTCGCGGGCCAGGGCGCTGGCCAGGTCGAACCGAAAGCCGTCGACGTGCATCTCGAGCACCCAGTAGCGCAGCGAGTCCATGATGAGCTGCAGCACGTGCGGGTGCCGCACGTTGAGGGTGTTGCCGGTCCCGGTGTAGTCCATGTAGTAGCGCTTGTCGTCGTCCATCAGGCGGTAATAGGCCTCGTTGTCGATGCCCTTGAACGACAGGGTCGGACCCATGTGGTTGCCCTCGGCGGTGTGGTTGTAGACCACGTCGAGAATGACCTCGATGCCGGCGGCGTGCAGGCTGCGCACCATTCCCTTGAATTCCTGCACCTGCTGGCCGAGATCACCGGTCGAGGAATACGCGTTGTGCGGCGCAAAGAATCCGATCGTGTTGTAGCCCCAATAGTTGCCCAGGCCCTGCTCCACGAGGGTGCCGTCATTGACAAACTGGTGCACCGGCATCAGTTCGATGGCAGTCACACCGAGCTTTTGCAGGTGGTCGATCACCGACGGATGCGCCAGGCCCGCGTAGGTGCCGCGCTGGGTTTCAGGCACGGACTCCTGCAGCTTGGTCAGGCCCTTCACGTGTGCCTCGTAGATGAAGGACTCGCTGTAGGGCGTGCGGAGGGATCGATCACCGGTCCAGTCGAAGAACGGGTTGACGACGACGCCGAGCATCATGTGCGAGGCGGAATCCTCGTCGTTCGCCGAATCCGGGTCGTCGAAATCGTAGGAGAACAGCGACGGGTCCCAGTCGATGGCCCCCGTGGTGGCCTTGGCGTATGGGTCGAGCAGCAGCTTGCTCGGGTTGGTCCGGTTACCGGCCGCCGGGTTGTAGTCGCCGTACACCCGATACCCGTAGCGCTGCCCCGGCTGCACCAGCGGCAGGTAGCAATGCCAGATATAAGCGGATGACTCGCGCACCTCAACTCGCGTCTCACCTCCATCTTCATCGATGAGACAGAGTTCAACGCGTTGAGCGGCTTCGCTGAACAGTGCGAAGTTGGTACCGCTCCCGTCGAACGTTGCGCCAAGGGGGTAGGCGGTTCCGGGCCAGGTTTCCATGAGACTCCTCGGGATGAAGACGGGACACGGTCAGGTGTGACAGAGGCGACAAGACAGCGCCGACGGATGACCGAATCGCGCTTGGAGAACACGCTACAGGCATCCGCCGACATATCCGGTCATCCGAGCCGCTCCGGGCAGGCTTAGCCGAGTTCTTCGCGCACGAGCGGTGCGACCCGGGTACCAAAGAGCTCGATGCTGTTCATCAATTTCTCGTGCGGGAGCGTGCCGATGCTGTACTTCAGGTCGAACCGGCTGAGCCCGAGTCCCTGCACCACCGTGGCGATCTTCGTGGCCACGGTCTCGGGTGAACCCACGAACACGGCGCCGTCGGGGCCGGCATCCTGCTCGAAACGTTCCCGAGTGGCCGGGCCCCAGCCGCGTTCCCGACCGATGCGGTTCTGCATCGCCTCGTAGTGCGGCCACATTTCGTCGCGAGCCTGAGCATCCGTCTCGGCGATATAGCCGGGCGAGTGCTCACCGATCGGCAGCGTGGGCTTCTCGAACTGCGCCAGGGCGCGCTGGTAGAGGTCGACGAGAGGCGCGAAGGCGAGCGGCGCACCGCCGATGATGGCGAGCATGAGCGGCAGACCGTAGTGCGCGGCGCGAATGACCGACTCAGGGCTGCCGCCCACACCGATCCAGGTCTTGATCGCTCCGGACTCGGTCGGCGGAAACACGGTCTGGTCGTTCAGGGCTGCCCGGGTCTGACCGGACCAGGTCACCGGCTGTTCCTTGAGCAGTTCGGTGAACAATTCGAGCTTCTCCTCGAACAATTGCTCATAGTCACCGAGATCCAGGCCGAACAGCGGAAAGGATTCGGTGAACGAACCGCGCCCGAGAATGATCTCCGCGCGTCCAGACGACACGGCGTCGAGCGTGGCGAAGCGCTGGTAGACCCGCACCGGGTCGTCGGAGCTGAGTACGGTCACGGCTGAGCCCAGTCGAATCCGGCTGGTCTGGCCGGCGATCGCGGCGAGCACCACTTCGGGTGCTGACACGGCGAAATCGGCGCGGTGGTGCTCGCCGATGCCGAAGAAATCCAGGCCGACCTGGTCGGCCAGCACGGCTTCGGCCACGACGTTGCGCAGCACCTGTGGCTGAGCCAGCGGCCGCCCATCGGCGTCGAAGGTAACGTCGCCGAAGGTATCGAGTCCCAGTTCAAGTTTGTGCGTCACGCGGGTACAGCCTCTCAGAACGAGTCTTTTCTATGCACATGCATACACCGGTGGAACCTTGGCCCGGCCGCTGTTATTCCGTTTCACCCAGACTCGCACGGTTGAAAGAGCCGTACGATCTGCCGGAGCGGCCAGAATAGATCCAGGTGCCGTGCGGCACCCGAAGAATGGAGCCAGCCATGACCGAATCCGAGCTCATCACTGCCTGGGTGAAAGCCCGCGGACACATCATCGCGTCCCAAGCCGCGCCGACCTTCCTGCTCACGGCCATCGTGGGCTTTCTCGCCCTGGGCCTCGGCACGACAGAGCTCTCCGTGCGCATCGCCGCGGCGGGCATTCTGCTGGCCTCGGGCATTTTCGGAGCTTTGGCCCAGATTGCCGCGGCCAATGAAGGCCTCGCCGTCATCACCGACCTGCGTGGCCTGGAGACGCCCAGCGCGCTCACCCGGAGCATCGTGGCCATGGCTCCCTGGGTCAATGTCGTGCGATTTGTCACGCCGGCAATTTTCGTCATCGTCTACATCGCGCTGCTGGCCGCGCTGTTTCTGACCGCTCGCTGAGCGCGCCGGCGGTCAGATCAGCCGGCCACCGGACGGTCGCGACGCGAACGCCACCAGGCCCAGACCCGCGTGACAATCTGTTTGAGTACCCCGCCGAGCCGACGCGCCGAAGCGAATTCCGTTCCGAGCACGGCGAGTCCCAAGAAGACGATCAGCCACCCCGGTCCAGGCAGGGGAATCAGAATAATGCCGATAACAACAATCACTGTGCCGAGCAGCCCGACCCCGAGGCGATAGGCGAAGAGTAGATAGGGGTGCCCGTCAACCCACGCGCGAGCTCGTCGCAGGGCCCGCCGCGCCGGATGCCGCGGGTCACTGCCACTGGCGATATCGCGGGAGAGATGCTCAGACATCTGCCCAATCTAAGCCAGATTTCTGGGAGGTGGCCGCCCGATATCGACCGCGGTGACGCGCCCTCTGAGATTCCATCCCGGCCATGCGGCTGGAAGTGGCTGTCTGGAGTTCAGTCTGTCTGGAACGGCATCGAGGTAATACCATTGGCGGTCAACCTTGAGAAAGCGGCTCACTTCTTTCTGCTGACCCGCTATGCCGTTTTCACGATAGTGCGCTGTGAATTGCACGACGCCCTCACTATCGAGTAAACCACCGCGCTCTGTACGCACGATATCGAGCCGTCGCCAAGTTATCGCCGGGTCCAGTTCGAGTGATTCCGGTCGGGTCAACGGATGCCACGTCTGAAGCAGATACTGCGCGTCATCCCGGCAGAAGGCGCTATACCGAGATCGCATGAGCCATTCGGCCGTCGGCGGCAGCGCAGCACCGCTGTGAAATCGGCCGCAACAGACGGCATAGGTGCCCTCGCTCAGGCAGGGACACCGCTGATCCGGAGTAATGGTCTGTTCGGGCTCTGCTAGGCCTGCGCCCTGGCATAGGCCTCGCGCACGGTGCCGGCAATGCGCCCACGGTCGGATACGGCAACGCCGTTGGCGGCAGCCCAGGCACGAATGGCCTGGAGCTCGGCCCGGTCCGAACCGGCCGAACTGGTGCCGCGTGACTTAGCGGGCACATAGCCAACGCGTCGGGAAACATTTGTGTATGGCTTGATCGCGGCGCGAAATTCAGCGAGGTTTTCGGCGGACAGATCGATCTCGTACGATTCCCCTTCGAAAGCATAGGAAACGGTTGCTCCGGACCCATTTTCAATAACGGTGCCGTCAAGGTCATCCAGCAGCTGAACCGTGGTCTTCTTCATTCTGAGATTCTCCAATGAGGTGTCGAATACATTCGGGATGGATACATTCGCGTGTGGCGATAACCACTAACGAATTATGGCTGCCGAACTCTTTTTCCGATACCCGCCACGCGGTATTTCTTTTGCATTCACAACTTTTACACGATGGATCACAAAAAAGTAGCCCCGACAATGTCGGGGCTACTTCATATTTGGTGGATCCGAGGGGATTCGAACCCCTGACCCCCTGCATGCCATGCAGGTGCGCTACCAGCTGCGCCACGGACCCAGATGGTTGTTTCGAATTGCTCCGAAACAACTTTGTTAGCTTACAACACAGATTGGGATCTGCGAAACCGAAGCTACTCCGCGACCTCGTCGGCAGCCTCATCGGCGGCCTCGTTTGACGTCACTTTGGCGGGAATCCCGGTCGGAATCACCGGGCAGTCCTTCCACAATCGCTCCAGGGAGTAGTACTGGCGCTCTTCTTCGTGAAAAACGTGCACGACCAGGTCACCGAAGTCAACGAGCACCCAGCGGCCGGCAGCGCGTCCCTCGCGCCGCAGCGGCTTGTGGCCGGCCTCGATCAGCTTGTCTTCAATCTCGCCGGCAATGGCTACAACGTTGCGCTCCGACCGACCAGTGACGATGAAGAAGATGTCGGCGAGGGGAAGCGGGTTCGAGACGTCGAGGGCAACGAGGTCTTCGCCTCCCTTGGAGTCGGCGGCGGCGACGGCGATGGCAAGCAGCTCGAGGGCGTGGGGTGACGTGGTCATGAATGAATCCTTGAGATTGTGCCGCGAGGCGCGAATGCGCTTGTGGCGATGATGGGGGAAACGAGCGAGCCGGAGAGGCCCGCGAGGAAGGAAGGACACGGATGCATGGCGCGGGGCACTAGAAGAGACCCAGCAGGTAGCCGGTCACGAAGAGTGCCAGAACACTCACGGCCAGTGCGGCCGTGGCGATGACCAAAACGGTGGGAAGTGAGGCACGCTGATTCTTCGGCGGGGTCAACATCCCGCGGGTAGACGCGTGCGTGCTCACGGCGCGACTCGCACTGACCGGGGCCGAGTCCCCGCCTAGCTGATCGGCGTCGAGCTGGTCCATCAGGTGGTCCATCTCGGACGAATCGAACAGATTCGGGTGGGCGCCGGTCGAGCCAAGACTGCGCGGCAGGTCGAATGACCCCGTGATCATGATCTCGCCCGTATTGGAGATGGGACTCACGCTGCTCGGCTGGTGGGGAATCGACGGCAGGATGAGCGCGTTCGTGGTGGTGGGAATGCCCCCGGCCCCGATACCACGGTTGATCAGTTCGTCGAGCGACTGGTCAGGCTGCGATACGTCGACGCGCGGAGCATCCGCATCGACCGACCAGTGTCCGATCGGCGGCATCCATCCGGTCTTGTCACTGAGGGTCGGATCCGGCGCCTCGATCGGCTCGGCCTCGATCGGCTCGGCCACGACCGGCTCGGCCATGATCGGCTCGGCGTACATCTGCTCGGATTCGACCGGGTCGACGGCGACCCGCGTGGTGGGCTCGGGCTCGATCAGCTCGGCCTCGACCAGCTCGGCCTCGACCAGTTCAGGGTCAACCGGCCCAGCATCAGTAGCTTCAGCGTCGGCGGGCTGATCGGCGGGGGTCGTGAGGTCCCCAGTATTGAGAGCCCGTTCCTCATCTTCACGTGCGTGCAGTGCGCGCAATTCCCGGCGACTCAGGGTGTGCGGTGCCGGAACCGACGGGTCGGGCTCGGCTGCACCCGGGGTTGGAACTGGATCGACGGTGTCCTGAGGCTCTTTCGGATCGGGAGCCGTGTGGTGCCGGCTCGTTCGCCGTGATGTCGAGGTCTGTGCCGATGAAGCAAACGGTGCCGGGCGAAGCGCGGCCGGGACTAGCACCGGAACGTCGAGGGTCGGGATGGCGTCGTACACCGCGGCGGCTTCGTCACCCTGTTCGCGGGCGAGTTCGCGCGCCTGACGTCGGCTGAGCGGCTGAGGGTCTCCCGACGTCATGCCACACTCCGATACAGATGATGCTTTGAGATGTACTGGACGACCCCGTCGGGGACCAGATACCAGACCGGGAATCCCCGATTGACCCGTGCCCGGCAGTCAGTGGACGAAATAGCCAGTGCCGGAACTTCCAACAAGCTTACGTCTTGGTTCGGTAATCCCGAAACGCTCAGCTCATGGCCCGGGCGACTCACAGCCACGAAATGTGCCAGCTGCCACAGTTCACGCACGTCTTTCCAGCCGAGAATCTGGGTGATCGCATCCGCTCCGGTAATGAAGAACAATTCGGCATCCGGACGTTCTTCGTGCAGATCACGCAGCGTATCAATGGTGTAAGTCGGGCCGACCCGGTCAATATCCACCCGACTCACTGTGAACCGCGGATTGGACGCGGTCGCAATCACCGTCATCAGGTAGCGATGTTCGCCGCGGGTGACGCCGCTTTTCTGCCACGGCTGCCCGGTGGGCACGAAGATCACCTCGTCGAGGTCGAAGCTCTGTGCCACCTCGCTGGCGGCGACGAGGTGCCCATGGTGAATGGGGTCGAACGTTCCGCCCATCACGCCGATGCGAAGGCGACGAACTGTCACGTTAAGATCAGGCTTCTAGTGGCCACCGGTGCCGGTGGTACCACCGTGTCCGCCATGCGCGGCTGCGTAGGCGTCAGCCTTGCCGCTGTGGCGGTTGGACACATCACGAAAGCTCCACAGCACGACGCCGAGGGCCAGGAACAACACGGCGGCCACCATCGGGTAGATGATGAGCGGCAACGGCAAGGCGATGTGCTCGACCTCGGTTAGCACGGCACTCACAAAAGACATCGGTTCTCCATTCACGCGCCGCGCAGTCGGGCGCGGCCCCAGTTGGCCGCGACGGGTCGCGCGCCTGACGGCTCACGCCGTCGACTCATCCTAGCTTGACCGGCGCACTTGACCGGCACCCGCGTGTGAACCTACGCGCGTACCTGGCCGGTGCCGCGCACGATCCACTTTGTGCTGGTCAGCTCTGGCAAACCCATCGGCCCACGAGCGTGCAGCTTCTGGGTGGAGATACCCACCTCGGCACCGAAGCCGAATTCTCCGCCGTCGGTGAAGCGAGTGGAGGCGTTGACCATGACCGAGGCCGAATCGACCTCGTTCAGAAAGCGCTCAGCGTTCTGCAGATCGTTGGTGATGATCGACTCGGTGTGCCCGGTTGAATAGCGACGAATGTGGTCCATGGCCTCATCGAGGGAGTCGACAATCGCCACCGAAATGTCGAGGCTCATGTATTCGGTGCCCCAGTCATCGTCGGTCGCCGGGACAGCGGCCGGATAGAGCGCGCGGGTGCGGGCATCCGCATGGATGGTGACACCGGACGCCGTGAGCTTGTCCAACACATCGGGAAGCAAGCGTTCAGCTGCGCTGCGGTGTACGAGCAGGGTTTCCAGGGCATTGCAGACGCTCGGACGGTGCGTCTTGGAGTTGTGCACGATATCGATCGCCCACTGCTTGGTAGCCGTCTCATCGAGGAAGACGTGCACGACGCCGGCACCGGTCTCGATGACCGGCACCTGGGACTCACGAACCACGGTCTGGATCAGGTTGGCGCTGCCACGGGGAATGAGCACGTCGACGTAGCCGCGAGCCTTCATGAGCTCGGTCGCGCCGGCCCGGCCAAAGGGGTCGATGGTCTGCACCGAATCAGGGTTGAGTCCGGCGTCGGTGATCGCCGCCTGCACCAGGTCGATGAGTATTCGGTTGCTGTTCTCGGCAGCGGAACCACCGCGGAGCACGACGGCGTTGCCACTCTTCAAGGCGAGGGCGGCCAGATCGACGGTGACGTTCGGGCGAGCTTCGTAGATGACTCCGATGACGCCGAAGGGAACACGCACCTGGCTGATTTTGATGCCGTTGGGCAGGCTGCTGCCGCGCACGACCTGGCCGACCGGGTCGGTCAGCAGCGCGATCTGGTCGACGGAGTCGGCGAGGGCCATAATGCGCGGCGGGTCGAGCTTGAGCCGGTCGAGCAGTCCGGCACTGAGGCCGTTGGTGGCGCCGGCAGCGAGGTCGACCTGGTTGGCCGTCACGATCTGCGCGGCGTGGTCGCGCAGCGATTGCGCAATCAATTTCAGCGCTTTATTCTTTAGCTCTGTCGGCGCTGAAGCGAGCGGCAGGGAGGCGGCGCGAGCGGCCTCGAGGGTGGGCGTGAGCTGGGCTACATCGTTCAGAGACTGCAACATGAACCTAGTTTACGGGAGGCGAACCATGAGACTATTCTCGGCTCTCAGGAAATACGCAGTGCTGACGGTGCTGGCGACGGTTCGAACCAGGTTCCCACCGGATCCCCGCGCAGCGCCTCGGCCACCAACCCGGTCGCCGTGACCAGCACGGCGGTTCCGGCCTGGGCCGCGATGCGCGCCGCCGTCACCTTGGTGCTCGCTCCCCCGGTGCCGACCCCGTTGACGGCAGTCGCGCCGAATTCCATCCCCACCAACGGGTCACCGGATGCCACGTGGCTGATGCGCTCAGCACCGGGCAGGTCCGGCGGGCACGTGTAGAGGGAATCCACATCGCTGAGGAGCACGAGCAGGTCGGCACCGATCAGGGTGGCGACGAGGGCGGCCAGTCGGTCGTTGTCGCCGAATCGAATCTCGTGGGTGGCTACGGTGTCATTCTCGTTGACGATCGGAAGAATACGCAGCGCCATCAGGCGCTCCATGGCGCGCTGGGCGTTGCCGCGGTGGGTGGCGTTGTCGAGGTCACTCGCCGTCAGCAGCACCTGACCGGCCACGATGTCGTAGCGGTCGAGGCTGTCCTGGTACCGAAAGATCAACAGATTCTGACCAACGGATGCCGCCGCCTGCTGGGTCGCCAGGTCGGTCGGCCGTTCCTGCAGCTGGAGGTACGGCATGCCGATGGCAATGGCACCGGACGAGACCAGAACCACCTCGGTGCCCCGGGCATGCGCTTCAGCCAGGGCATCGACCAAGGGCGCGATCTGCCCGGAGTTTTCGCCACTGATCGACGAGGAGCCCACCTTGACCACGATACGCGCGGCGGATCGAACAACCTGCTGCGAGTGCGCCCTCATCGGGTGATATTTCGGTTGGCTACATTAACGCTGAAGCCATTCACGCTGACCCCAATAAGGACGTGCAACCCCACATGAATCTGGCCCTCCGGCAAGAATAATGGACGCGCCGTGCGACCACCGGCAGTTTAGCGCAGCTGGTGCGGTCAGAGCAGCGCGCGACGCTCTTCGCTTGCCGTCGGCTCGAACCAGGTGCCGACGTGCTCGCCACGCAGGGCTGCAGCGGCCAGTTCGGTCGAGGTGACCAGAACGGCGGTGCCAGCCTTGGTGGCGAGGCGGGCGGCGACCACCTTCGTGCTCGCTCCCCCGGTGCCCACTCCGGTTGCTCCGCTCGAACTGAACTCGAACCCGTCGAGCGGGTCGTCCGCGGCGATGAAGTCGAGCTTCTCAGCGCCCGGCAGGTGCGGCGGCTTGGTGTAGAGCGCGTCGACGTCGCTGAGCATGATCAGCAGGTCGGCTTGGATGAGGGTTGCGACCAGGGCGGCGAGGCGATCATTGCTGCCGAACCGCAAGCCATAGACAGCCACGGTGTCGTTCTCGTTGACGACCGGCAGAATGCGCAGGTCGAGCAGTCGTTCCAGTGCGCGCCGGGTGTTGCTTCGGTGCGGTTCCTTTAGAGCGTCGCCCTCGGTCAGCAGCACGGTACCGGCAGCGATGCCGTACCTGTCGAGGCTTTCCTGGTACCGAAAGATGAGCACATTCTGCCCGACAGCGGCGGCGGCCTGCTGGGTGGCTACGTCGCTGGGGCGTTCATCAAGGTTCAGGAAGGGCATGCCGGTGGCGACCGCGCCCGAGGAGATGAGTACCACCTCGGTGCCGCGACCGTAGGCCTCGGCCAGGGCGTCAACGAGTGGGGTGATCTGGTCGGAGTTCTCGCCGCTGATCGACGAAGACCCGACCTTCACCACGACGCGTTTCGCGCCCGCTACGTTGTCCCTGGCTAAGCCACTCACTTCTGTACTTCTTCCGTTGGGTCTGTCTCAGTCTCGTCAGCATTGGCATCCGTTTCGATGCCGGTGTCTGGCGCGGTTTCGGGCTCAGCGGCGCCGGCCAGCGTGGAGAAGTTCAATTCCACGTCGGCGAGGCGAACGTCTTCGTTGTGTTCCTCCTCGCCGGTCTGCCACATGCCGGCTTCGCGCTCACGAATGAGTTCGGCGCGGGCCGAGGACTTGGCGTCCATTCGGCCGAAGTACTCCTCGCGGCGTTCGTTGCTGGTGCGACGTTTAGGCTCGTCAAGGCGGGCGTCGGTGCCTCGGGGAGCCGTGATGAGTTCGGCGGTGGAGGTGAGCGTGGGCTCCCAGTCGAAGACGACACCGTGGCCGGGGCCGATGATGACGGTCGAGCCGGCGATGGCTCCCGACTTGTACAACTCATTCTCGATGCCGAGCTTGGCGAGTCGGTCGGCGAGGAAGCCGACGGCCTCATCGTTCGTGAAGTCGGTCTGCTGAATCCAGCGTTCCGGCTTGGTACCGAGAATGCGGTAAATGTTGCCGAAGGTGCCACCCTCGACCTTGATGACGAAGCCGCCCTCATCGACGGCCTTGGGACGGATGATGATGCGCGGCTTCTTCGCTTCGGCTGCGGCAGCCTCGGCGCGGCCCTGTTCGACGACCTCAGCGAGGGCGTAGTTGAGCTGTTTGAGACCCTCGTGGGTGACGCTGGAAATTTCGAATACGCGGTAGCCACGGGCTTCGAGGTCGGCCTTGACGAAGGCGGCCAGTTCGCGGCCTTCCGGCACGTCGATCTTGTTCAGGGCGATGAGCTGGGAGCGCTGCAGCAGCGGCTTTTGGCCGTCGGGCACCGGGTAGGCGTCGAGTTCGCCGAGAATGACGTCGAGGTCACTGATCGGGTCGCGACCGGGCTCGAGCGTGGCACAGTCCAGCACATGCAGCAGGGCGGTGCAGCGTTCAACGTGGCGAAGGAACTCGAGGCCGAGCCCCTTGCCCTCGCTCGCGCCCTCGATCAGGCCGGGCACGTCGGCAATGGTGTAGCGCGACTCACCCGATTCGACGACGCCGAGGTTGGGGTGCAGCGTGGTGAAGGGGTAGTCGGCGATTTTGGGGCGAGCCGCACTCATGGCGGCGATCAGGCTGGACTTACCAGCCGAAGGGTACCCGACGAGCGCGACATCCGCTACGGTCTTGAGCTCGAGGTAGACGTCGCCTTCCCAGCCGAGCGTGCCGAGCAGGGCAAAGCCGGGGGCCTTGCGCTTGGTCGAGGCGAGGGCGGCGTTGCCGAGCCCGCCCTGGCCGCCGGGCGCGACGATGAGGCGCAGGCCGGGTTCGTCCATGTCGAGGAGCTGGTTGCCCTCGATGTCCTTGACCACGGTGCCGATGGGAACCATGAGCTCGCGCATCTCGCCGTTGTGGCCATTGCGGTGGTCGCCCATGCCGGGGCCGCCGTTGTCGGAGCTGCGGTGCGGTGACCGGTGGAAGCCGAGCAGGGTGGTCGTGCTGGGATCGGCCACGAGCACGAGGTCTCCGCCGCTGCCGCCGTTACCGCCGTCGGGACCGGCGAGAGGTTTGAACTTCTCGCGCTTGACCGAAACGCATCCGTTTCCTCCATTGCCCGCTCGTAAATGCAGCGTCACGTGGTCAACGAATGTGGCCATGGAGTGCCCCTTTCAGGTGGCGCAAGAAATGCTTCAAAACGAGGTGCTATGAAACCCGTGCGTGGAACGATGTGCTACAAAAAGTGCTGAACAAACACGTCAGGGCGGACCGAAGCCCGCCCTGACGTTGTGTACGAAAAATACTGTGCTGTAAAAACCTACTCGGCTGCAACCACGATGTTGATGACCTTGCGGCCACCCTTGGCGCCGAACTGCACGGAGCCGGCTTCGAGAGCGAAGAGGGTGTCGTCGCCGCCACGGCCGACGTTGACGCCGGGGTGGAAGTGCGTGCCGCGCTGCCGAACGATGATCTCGCCCGCGCCGACAACCTGACCACCGAAGCGCTTCACGCCGAGGCGCTGAGCGTTCGAGTCACGACCGTTGCGAGTGGAACTCGCACCTTTTTTATGTGCCATCTGTCTATCTCCTCTGGCCTAGGCGATGCCGGTAACCTGAACGCGAGTGAGCTCCTGACGGTGCCCCTGACGCTTCTTGTACCCGGTCTTGTTCTTGAACTTCTGGATGACGATCTTCGGACCGCGAAGGTTGTTCAAAACCTCAGCAGTGACCTTGACCTTGGCCAGTGACGCCCCGTCAGAGGTGATCTTGTCGCCGTCGACGAGGAGCACAGCGGCCAGCTCGACGTTGCCGTCCTTGTCAGCCTTGATTCGGTCCATCGTCACGATGGTACCGACCTCTACCTTCTCCTGCCGCCCTCCGGCGCGCACAACTGCGTAAACCACTTTACGTACCAATCTCTGGGGAGCCTGAGGCTCCAATTTGCGGAAACTCACTGCTCAAACTTGACTGCTGCATTCACTGCAGTACACGGACCGGTTGGCCCAGCGCACTCAGAAAACCTTGGTATTCGCGCTTATTTATCTAACGCACACCAAGGGTTGACTTTACCTGATCCGCTACCCGTGGTCAAACCAACGGCACGGCGTGTCTGAACCACTTCTGAAACACAGGGCGGCTCGTAGACTTCGATCATGGCAATACTTATCGACCAGCCTAGCTGGCCGGCGCACGGAACGGTGTGGGCACACCTCGTGAGCGACTCGAATCTGCACGAATTGCACGCTTTCGCCGCTCAGGCCGGTATTCCCCGGCGTGGCTTCGACCTCGACCACTACGACGTGCCTGAAGGCCGCTACGCGGACCTGGTGGCCGCCGGGGCCGTGCCGGTGAGCTTTCGGGAGATGATCGTGCGGCTGCGCTCCAGCGGGCTGCGTGTGACCGCCCGGGAGCGGCGCGGACTGTAGCCTCGGCTACTGCCAGGTGGCATCGAAGCCGAGCACGCTGCGGCGCACCGCGCCGGTAGCCACGTTCACGAACAGGGTCGTTGCATCCGTTGCCTGAGCATTGACCGGGTATCCGTCAGAGCGCTCGGTCTCACGGTTCGGCACGATCTGCACGGCCAGGAACTGGTCGTTCGGCGAGAGCTCGAATCCAACAATGGTTTCGTCAGCGGATGCCGGCGCATAGACGGTGCGCGCCTCACCACCCTGCACCAGCGAGAGATATTGCCTGACCGAACCGGTAGCGGCGTCGATCTCGGCGACGCGCTGCACGTAGCTGTCGGAGTCCGTGCCGGCTCCCCCGGCAAGGAAGCGCAGCTCGGCGGTGTACTGGGTGGTGCCTTCCACGCTCTGCGGCACGATGGCGGACTCTGTGCCCTGCGACAGATCAAGCACGTACTGGCCGTCGCGGTCCGACACGGCGATGCGCACGCCGTCGGGCGCGAACGCGGTGAGGTTCGCGAATTGCCCGAGCGGTACCGGCGGGTCGAATTCGGGTTCATTCTCGAGCGGGTTGCCGCCGGACTGGTTTAGCGGATTGATCAGCAGCAAGGTCGAATCGTATTGCTGTGCAACGATGTCGGCGCGATTGGCCATGAATCCCCAGGTCGTAACACTCAGCGGGCCACCCTCGAGGGCAGGGACCGCAGTGGCATTGTTGGTGCGCAGGTCGAGCACGAACAGCACGTTGTCGTAGTACGGGCCTGCGGCATCCGCTGCGCTGGTGAAACGAAAACCGAGCAGGGACTGGCCGGGCGCGGCTTGCAGATCCTGCACGAGGCCGACACCGGGCAGGTTGAGAGCTTCGGCGGTACCGTCGGCATCAACGCGATAGAGCGCGTTGGCCAGATCGGGGTTCACCGTGACCACGGCGAGTTCGCTGCCCATCGGCACGAACTGCTGGATGTTCGCCGACTCGAAGGCTACCTCGGTGTCAGCCCTGCCGGTCGTGGTACGCAGGATGCGGTCCGTGCCGCGCGTGCCGGCTTCGGCGGCCGACGCCGCGCGACTGAGGTAGTACAGCGAGGGTTCGCTCGTGCTGAAGGCTGCCCTGACTGTCGATTCTCGGTCGACGGCCGTGCCGGTAATGCCCCGCACGGAGACCGCGTAGTCGGTGTTGTAGGCGAGTGGCTGCGGGAAGGAGATCACGACGGAATTCGCGCTCGTGGTGACCTGAAAGGCTGCGGACGGCTCGATACTCACCTGCTCCGGGGTGATGTCGGTCAACTGACGGTTCGTCGCGAGCACGAGGCGCGCGTTCGCGGAAGAGACCACGGCGGTGGTGTCGACGTCGACGCCGGTGAGCCGGGGGCCGGTCAGCAGGTTGACGGCGACCAGGGCAACGCAGGCCGCGACCAGGCCGCCGACGAGTATCCAGAGGGTACGGCGGAATGGGCGGGTCGACCGTGCCGGGAGCGGTTGCCCGGTCAACAGGTCAGCAGAGGGGTCAGTAGACATAGGGGTCATTCGGCTGGTCGACGGGAAGGATCTCGACCGGGGTGATCGCGAGTGGATCGCTCGCTGATGCGCTCACGCTCAGCTCGAACCGGCCGGTGACCTGCACCCAGTCATCGACCTCGTACTCGGCCTGCCAGCCCGGCAGGTAGACCGGAACGCCGATCGGTTGGGCGTCGACCGCGCAACAGGTGACGACGAACCGGGCCAGATAGAACACGTTATCGGGGTCTTTGGCGTCAGGCGTGACGAACCCGGTGACCTGAGCGGTTTTGTCGGCGTAGAAGGCCGGATCAGAGGATTGCGCGAGCAGAGAGACCCACTCGCGCACGCTGAGCTGCTCAAAGTCGCCGGTGCCGATGAGCGCCGCGGCCTGGTCGGCGTCGTCGTCGGTGCCGAGCCCGCCGGAATTGACCTCGCGCTGGGTTGCCGTGGCGCTGGTCAGGGTGGTCGGCGGGACCACGACCATGGCGACGCCCATGATCAGCAGCAGCCCGACTCCGACCCCGGTCAGAGTCGTTTGGACCCGACCGCTGCGTTCGACCTCAAAACCGCGTCGACGGGCGAACCCGGCGGCGACGAGCACAAGCCCGACCACGGCCATGGCGATCGTGAAAACGAAATAGCGAGGGTGGATATAGAGGCCGAGCTGGCCGCTCAGGGCCAGCCACAGGGTCGCGACAACGACCACGAGGCTGAGCAGCACACCCTGCCAGCGCTCAGCCCAATAGCGGAGGGCCCCGGACAGCTTTCGGTCAGGCAACATAGTTCACCAGCAATCCGAGCGCGGCGCTCATGAGGCCCACCACGACCGTGATCTGCACCAGGGTGCGACTGGTGAAGGTCGTGCGCATGAGGGCGAGCATCTTGACGTCGATCAGGGCACCGAACACGAGGAACGCCACGATTCCGCCGGGCAGAAAGGTACTGCCAAACGACAGCACGAAGAACGCGTCAACGTTGGAGCAGACCGCCACGATGAAAGCCAGTGCCATCATGGCGAGCACCGACCAGACCGGGTTGCTGCCGAGCGCGAGCAGCACCGACCGCGGCACGAACACCTGAGTGAGGGCGGCTACGGCGGAGCCGATGAACAGGGCCGGCATGATGACCGACGTTTCGCGAATGAAGATCTCGGTGGTCTGGCTGAACCGGCTCTCCCTGTGGTGTGCATGATCGTGCCCGCTCGTGGACCCGACCGCGCAGGCGGCCGCGAACCTGGTCGTCAGCAGGCTCTGCGGGTCGGGGTGCTTGCTGAACAGCCAGCCTACGACGTTGGCGATGAGGAATCCGCCGACCAGCCGCGCGACCAGAATGTGGCCGTCCCAGCCGAAGGCCTGGTGCGTGGTGATTATGGTGATCGGGTTGAGAATCGGCGCGGCGAGCAGAAAGGTGATCGATTCGGAGACGGTGAACCCACCGACCATGAATCCGCGGGCGAGCGGCACGTTGCCGCACTCGCAGACCGGAAAGAACATGCCGAGCAGCGAGATCGTGGCGCGCCGCAGAATGGGGTTGCGTGGCAGATGCCGGGCCAGAACGCCGTGCGGCAGCCAGACCTGCACGACCGCCGAGAGTAGGATGCCCAGAAATACGAACGGCACCGACTCGATGATGACGCTGATCGCCAGGGTCAGGGTGTCCTGCACCCGGTCGGGCAGTTGGAAATCGCTCAGCTGCTCGTCGACGAAGGCGGGCGAAAGCGCCCGCACGACGAAAACGGCGAGCACCACCAACACCCCCGCGGTGAGGCCGAGAGGCCATCGCCGCAGGAGAGGGAGCTGCCCGCCGATTGCGTTACCGTCTAACTTCTGTTTGGGCCTAGTCGCCGTGCGGCGGCTGGCTGGACGTCGACGCGGAGGTCGCCGAACCGGTCGCGGTCAAAATGGCCTGGCCGGCGGAACCGCCGGCGGTCGTGACGCGACGGCTGCGCGCGCGTCCCTGACCGGGAAGTTTCGGTTCCGGCAGCGAGTCGAGCACCGAATCCAGCAGCTGGTCGGTGACCTGCTTGCTGGGGCGCCGGGTGGTGCGTGTGGACTTCTTCACCGGAATGTCGAGGATGTCAACAGACTCCGATGTGTCGGGGGCGGGGGTCGGCACGATCGGTGTTGAAACGGTCGGCGCTCCGGCTGCGAGGGTGCTGCGCCCACCGCGGGTGCGGGGTGCGGTATCCGTTGCTTTCGTCGCGACGAACTGCTCAGTGACGGGGGCAGCGGATGCCTCGGGCTCGGCCTGCTGCGTGCTCGACGGTTCCGTGCCGGCCTGCTGCGTGTTGGCCTGCTGCGCGTTGGCCAGTTCCGTGCTGGCCTGGCGGGCGCGGGCCTGCTCGGACCGCGACTGCTGGGTGCGCCCGTTCTGGCCGCGCGACCGCGACTGCCGACCGCGTGAACGCTCGGNGCGCGACCGCGACTGCCGACCGCGTGAACGCTCGGTGCTCACCGGTTCGGCGCCTGCCGGTCCGGCCTGCTCGACGTTCGCCGTGTCGGCGTGCTCGGCGTCGGCGTGCTCGGTGCCAACCTGCACGGTGCCGACCTGCTCGGTACCGACCTGCTCAGTACCGGCTGAATCGGTGTGGGCAGATTCGGTCGTGACCGGCGCTAAGGTCGCTGCGTCAGCGTCCGCTTCCCTGCTTTCGAGCGGAATGATCGAGATCGAGCCGGTGCGGGTGATGGTGCGCGCGGCGATCAGCGCGAGAGCCTGCTTGGCGTCCTCGGTGATGCCGTGGGTGCCCTGGCCGCTCTTCGGCGCGTCAAAAGCGCTGTCGCGCTGACCCGAGTTGTGCCCGTTGTCCCGGTTGCTGCCGGAGCCGCCAGTGCTGGAGGCGTTGCTGCCGCCACTGTTATTGGGGGCGGAGCTGCCGGCCTTGGCGCGCGGTCGGCGCTCCTGCGGCGGCTGCGCGGTCTGGCGGTGCTTGATCACCGGGTCGTGGTGCACGATGATGCCGCGACCTGCGCAGGCCTCGCAGTTTTCACTGAACGACTCCAGCAGTCCGAGGCCGAGCTTCTTACGGGTCATCTGCACGAGTCCGAGCGAGGTGACCTCGGCCACCTGGTGCTTGGTGCGGTCGCGGCTGAGGCATTCGATCAGCCGACGCGACACGAGGTCGCGGTTCGATTCGAGCACCATGTCGATGAAGTCGACCACAATGATGCCGCCAATGTCGCGCAGGCGCAGCTGGCGCACGATCTCCTCGGCCGCTTCGAGGTTGTTTTTGGTGACGGTCTCTTCGAGGTTGCCGCCGCTGCCGACGAACTTGCCGGTGTTGACGTCGACGACGGTCATGGCCTCGGTGCGGTCGATCACGAGGGACCCGCCGGACGGCAGCCAGACCTTGCGGTCGAGAGCCTTCTCGATCTGCTCCGAGATGCGGAACTCGTCGAACGCGTCGACCTCGCCCTCGTAGGTTTCAACGCGCTCGAGCAGGTCGGGAGCTACCTGGCTGAGGTAGGTCTCAATAGTGGCGCGCACGTCGGGGCCGGCCACGACCATCCGCTGGAAATCTTCGTTGAAAACATCGCGCACGATCTTGACCAGCAGGTCGGGCTCGCTGTGCAGCTCGGCGGGGGCCTGGGCCGATTCGACCTGCTCCGCGATGTGCGCCCACTGTTCGCGCAGTCGGTTGACGTCGACGGTGAGCTGCTCGTCGGTGGCGCCCTCGGCGGCGGTGCGCACGATGACTCCGACATTGTCGGGCAGAACCTCCTTGAGGATCTTCTTCAGGCGCGCACGCTCGGTGTCGGGGAGCTTACGGCTGATGCCGTTCATCGAACCGTTGGGCACGTAAACGAGGTAGCGGCCAGGCAGGGACACCTGGCTGGTGAGGCGGGCGCCCTTGTGACCGATCGGGTCCTTCGTGACCTGCACAAGGACCTTGTCGCCGGGCTTGAGGGCCAGCTCGATGCGGCGGGCCTGGTTGCTGCTGCCGGAGTTCTCGGCGGCAGCGTCCCAGTCGACCTCACCGGAGTAGAGCACGGCGTTGCGGCCGCGTCCGATGTCGACGAACGCGGCTTCCATGCTCGGGAGCACGTTCTGCACCCGGCCGAGGTAGACGTTGCCGATGAGCGAGGCGTCCTGATTCTTGGCCACGTAGTGCTCGACCAGCACGCCGTCTTCGAGGACGCCGATCTGGATCTTGTTGTGCTTGGCGCGCACGACCATGAGACGGTCGACGGACTCGCGGCGGGCGAGGAACTCGGCCTCGGTAATGACCGGGCGACGGCGCCCGGCATCACGGCCGTCGCGGCGGCGCTGCTTCTTGGCTTCAAGCCGTGTGGATCCCTTGATGCGCTGGGGTTCGGTGATGAGCTCGGGTTCGCGCGGGGCGCGCACCTTGACGACGGTGTTGGCCGGGTCGTCGGTGCCTGAGCGGCTCTCGTCGCCGGTGCGACGACGGGCACGACGACGAACCGTCGTGGTTTCTTCTTCGTCGTCGTCATCGTCCTGATGCGACTGGCGGATGCCGGTGCGCGCCGGCATCGGCAGGATCTCCGGCGCCTGGAACAGCAGGGAGAACGACCGGCGCACGGGTGCTGTCGCCTTGTCGTCGGCGGCGAGATCGGGCGTGACGTCGGTCATCTGCTGCGCTCCGGTGACGTTGTTGTACTCCGCGATGGTGACCCTGGCGGGCTCTGGCTCGGCGACGACCGGCGTTGCGGGTGCCTCGGCTGCTGGGGCGGCGGTCGACCGGGTGACCGGCGCCTTCCGGGTTGATTTGCGAGTGCCGAACAGGCTCTTGCGTTTCTTGTTTTCGTTGTCTTCCACCATCACTGGTGCGCTCCTTGACCGCTGTGGATGACCGCGCCACCCACCGGTTACTCTCTCGTGCGAGGTTGTCACCTTCGTGAAAACCCCGCGAATTTTTTACTGCGGCAACCGGCTTTGCCCCCCGGTCTTGGTCGAAACTGTGCTCGGGGACTGTGCTCTGGCTGCAAATACTTCGGATCGTGGGACCCTAATTCCGGGCGACTGTTGCCCAGGCAAGCTCTGTACTCATTAAGACTCATTAAGCTCAGTGGCGTCTGCTTGAGCGCGGCTCAACGACTACCCACGATTATCGCATGTAATCGCACAAAGCCGTGCAGCGCGAGTGGCATAATCACAAGAGTGCCAACGACAGAGCGTTCTCAGCGTCCAACCGGCCTGGCTATTTTCCTGATCATCGCCGGGATCATCGCGTTTACAGCGGCATTCGCGCTCACGCTCGACAAGCTCCACCTGCTGGAAGACAAGAACGCTCAACTGAGCTGCAGCTTCAGCGTTCTCATCGGCTGCGCGACCAATCTCGCCTCCCCACAGGGCGCCATCCTCGGCTTTCCGAACCCGCTGATCGGACTCGCCGCCTGGAGCGTGGTCATCACGATCGGCGTGGCCATTCTGGCCGGGGCCCGATTCGCCCGCTGGTTCTGGGTGGGCTTCAACATCGGTATGCTCGCCGCGATCATATTCGTGATCTGGTTGATCGGCCAGAGCATTTTCGTGCTCGATGTGCTGTGCCCATGGTGCATGGTGACCTGGGCGGTGACCATTCCGGCTTTTCTGGCCGTGACCCTCTACAACTTCAAGGTCGGGAATCTGCCGGGCGGGGCATCCGTTCGCCGGTTCGCCGGAGCCGCGTATTCCTGGATCTTCGTCATCACGATCGTCTGCTACATCGTGTTCTTCATCGTGGCGCAGGTCAACATGGACGTGCTCAACCGCCTTTAGTTGCGAAACCAGAATGGCCCCGCCTCGAAAACGAGACGGGGCCTTTCGTGACGCTCTGGTTAGTCGAACCAGAGCGCGAGCTCGCGAGCGGCGGATTCGGGCGAATCGGAGCCATGCACGAGGTTCTGCTGAACCTTCGAACCCCAGTCACGACCGAGGTCACCGCGAATGGTGCCGGGAGCTGCAGTTGTCGGGTCGGTGGTACCGGCCAGGGCTCGGAAACCCTCGATGACGCGGTTGCCTGCAATGCGGAAAGCGACGATGGGGCCGCTTTCCATGAATTCGACGAGGGGTTCGAAGAACGGCTTGCCCTCGTGCTCGGCGTAGTGCGCGGCCAGCAGCGAGCGGTCGGGTTCAACCAGCTTCAGGTCAACCAGGGAATAGCCCTTGGCCTCGATGCGGCGCAAAATCTCGCCGGTCAGGTTGCGCGCAACGCCGTCGGGCTTGACCAAGACGAGGGTTTCTTCGATCGGGGTGTTCATGCAATCTCCTTGGGTTGATCTGGATTCGTGTGATCTATTCGAGAGCCGGTGATCATGCAGTAGGCCCACATGGCGGCAAAGAGGGCGCCGACAAAAAACATGGCCGGGGTGACGAACCCGGTGGCGATGATGATCGCCTGCAGCGCCCAGCCGATCGGGTAGGACCAGCTGTAGCGGAGCAGTCCGATCAGGCCGACCATGGCCAGCACGAGCAACACGCCTCCGATGATGACGGCCAGCGGCGAGACCGGTGTGGGTTCGGTCGCCACCGACACGAGACCCAGGGTGACGACGGCACCGAGAAAGACAACGATCGTCTCGAAGCCGAGCAAAATCGTGGCGAGCGACCGTTTCACCGAGCGCGGCCCCGACGACCGGCGAGGCCGGCCTGCGCCGGACCTGCCTGCGCCAGACTCGTCAGCGCCGTCGGCCACGAGGCTCACTTCTCCATCCATTCCCCGGCGGCGGCGAGCGTGATCGCTTCGCCGACGAGCACGATCGAGCCGGTGACCAGCACAGCGCGTTTGGGCGCCTCGGCCGCCCACTCGCGGGCGCTCTCGAGCGCAGCGGCCAGATCGTCGAAGCGGAAGGTGACCTCGTCGCTGGTCCACTCGGCGATGTTGTCGGCCAGGTCGTCCATGCGCACGGCCCGCTCGGAGTGCGGCTCCGTGACGTAGAAGCGGTCGACCTGAGGGGCGAGCGCCGCGACGATGCCCTCGGCGTCCTTGTCGGCGAGGACTCCAACGACCACGGCGATCTCGTCAAAGTCGAAGTAGGCCTCGAGCGCGGCGGCGAGGGCCATCGCTCCGTGCGGGTTATGCGCGGCATCCACGAGCACCGTCGGTTCAATGCCGACGAGTTGCAGGCGGCCGGGCGAGGTCGCCGTGGCGAGGCCCTCGGCGAGCAGGTCACCGACCAGGGCCTGGCTGCCAGCGCCGAGGAACGATTCGACGGCGGCGATGGCCACCGCGGCGTTCTGCGCCTGATGGGTACCGTAGAGCGGCAGGAACAATTCGGTGTAGGTGCCGGCCAGACCGCGCACCGAGATGACCTGGCCGCCAACGGCCACGGTGCTCGAAAGCAGTTCAAAGCCTTCATTCTCGTGGGCCAGGGTCGACTCGCTCAGTTTTGCCGCACGATCCAGCTCGGCCCGCACGTCGGCGCTTTGCGCCGCGGAGACAACGGATGCCGCCGGCTTGATGATGCCGCTCTTGGTGCGGGCGATCTCGGCGACGGTGTTGCCAAGGCGCAGCGTGTGGTCGAGCGCGATCGGGGTAAACACCGCGACCTGGCCGTCGGCGACGTTGGTGGAATCCCACTCACCGCCCATGCCGACCTCGATCACGGCCACGTCGACCGGTGCGTCGGCGAAGCAGGCGAAGGCCAGCACGGTCAGCGCTTCGAAGAAGGTCAGCGGGACATCCCCGGCAGCTTCGAGTTCTGTGTCGACGAGTTGCAGGTAGGGCTTGATATCGGCCCAGTTCGCGGCCAGGATCTGGTCACTGATCGGTTCGCCGTCAATGACGATGCGCTCGTTCAGACGCACCAGGTGCGGGCTGGTCAGCAGGCCGGTGCGCAGCCCGTACGCCCGCACGATGCTCTCGACCAGGCGGCTCGTGCTGGTTTTACCGTTGGTGCCGGCCACGTGAATGATCGGATACGAGCCCTGCGGGTCGCCGAGAAAGTCGAGGGCACGCCGGGTGGGCGCCAGGCGCGGCTGCGGCTGGGCCTCCCCCACCCGCTGCAGAAGCTCGGCGAAGACGGCGTCTCCGGCTTCGCGGAAGGCGTCGAGCGGGGCCGGCTGATTCATCGGCTCCTCGTCGTCGCCGCGACCGGTGATGTTCTTCCAGTCAGCGGTGTCGTCAGTGGGATTGTCGTTGTCAGACAAGGATTGCTCCGTTCACGCGTGCGACGGCCACGATGACGGCGCCCAGATTGACATAGTGGTCGGCTTCAAAGCGGACGTAGTGCTCGACGGGCGCGCCGACCCGGGCTTCCAGCCACTCCGACGGCAGCTCGGCCGAGAATTCGCCGGTTGACGGGCGGTGCGTTGTGAAACTCGTGGCGAGAGTTTCCGCCGCGACGTCGACGCCGAGGGCGAGGTCGAACGAATCGGCATCCGCTTCGCTCTGAAAGACCAGATCGAG
This sequence comes from Cryobacterium sp. N19, assembly GCF_002929595.1. Taxonomy (NCBI): domain Bacteria; kingdom Bacillati; phylum Actinomycetota; class Actinomycetes; order Micrococcales; family Microbacteriaceae; genus Cryobacterium; species Cryobacterium sp. N19. The sequence goes on from NZ_PJJR01000053.1 coordinate 409,017, forward strand.
ACGGATGCGGTCGCTCACCTGAAAACCGGCCGACTTGCGGGTGTCCTGCACGGCGCGAATCAGGTCACGGGCGAACCCCTCAGCCTCGAGTTCAGACGTGGTATTCGTGGCGAGCAGCGTGAATCCGCCGCCGGGCAGCAGGGCGAGTGCGGCTCCGCCGTCGTCGGCGTCACTGTTCGCCTCGAGGGTCAGCTCGTACTCGCTCGGTTCCAGGACGATGCCGCCGGCCGTGACACGGCCGTCGGTCTCGCTCCAGTCGCCGGCGCGGGCGGCCTTGATGACCTGCTGCACCTGCTTGCCGAGGCGCGGACCGGCGGCGCGGGCGTTCACGACGAGCTTGCTCGTGACTCCGTATGCAGCGGCACTGTCGTCTTCGAGCTCGATCAGGGTGACCGTCTTCACGTTGAGTTCGTCGCGCAGGATGCTGCTGAAGGCTCCGAGCGCCGCGGTGTTGCCGGTGACGACGGTGAGGTTGGTCAACGGCAGGCGCACGCGCAGGCCGGCCTGCTTGCGCAGCGAGAGCACGGTGCTGCTGATCAGGCGCACCTGGTCCATCGCCGTGACGAGGGTCTCGTCGGCGGGAAACAGGGTGGCGTCCGGCCAGTCTTCGAGGTGCACGCTGCGACCGCCGGTGAGGCCCTGCCAGATGCGCTCGGTGACGAGGGGCAGCAGCGGCGCGGTCACCCGGCAGACGGTTTCGAGCACGGTGTACAGGGTGTCGAAGGCTTCGTGCTCGGTGGCACCGAAAGCCGCGCCACCCCAGAACCGGTCGCGCGACCGGCGCACGTACCAGTTGGTGAGCACGTCGGCGAAGTCGCGCAGGCGCGCCGCGGCGACCGTGCTGTCGAGTGCTTCGAGGTCGGCCGTGACGCCGACGATCAGGTCCCGGGTCTTGGCCAGAAGGTAGCGGTCGAGCACGTCGGTCGAATCGGTGCGCCAGGTGGCCTCATAGCCGGTGGCACCGTCAGTACCCGAGGCGTTCGCGTACAGGGTGAAGAAGTAGTACGTGCTCCAGAGCGGCAGCATGACCTGGCGAGCACCCTCTCGAATGCCTTCCTCGGTGACGACCAGGTTGCCACCGCGCAGTACCGGCGAGCTCATCAGGAACCAGCGCATGGCGTCGGCGCCGTCGCGATCGAAGACCTCATTGACGTCGGGATAGTTGCGCAGCGACTTCGACATCTTCTGGCCGTCGTTGCCGAGCACGATGCCGTGGCTGACCACGTTCTTGAAGGCCGGCCGGTCGAACAGGGCGGTGGAGAGCACGTGCAGCAGGTAGAACCAGCCGCGAGTCTGTCCGATGTACTCCACGATGAAGTCGGCCGGGTTGTGCGCTTCGAACCATTCCCGATTCTCGAACGGGTAGTGCACCTGGGCGAACGGCATCGATCCGGAGTCGAACCAGACGTCGAGCACGTCCGTGATGCGGCGCATCGTCGACTGGCCGGTGGGGTCGTCCGGGTTCGGACGGGTCAGTTCGTCGATGTAAGGGCGGTGCAGGTCGGTGGGGCGCACCCCGAAATCGGCGGCCAACTCGTCGAGCGAGCCGTAGACATCCGTTCGGGGGTAATCGGGGTTGTCGCTCTTCCAGACCGGGATCGGTGAGCCCCAGTAACGGTTGCGGCTGATCGACCAGTCGCGGGCGTTGCCAATCCACTTGCCGAACTGGCCGTCCTTCACGTTCTCGGGTACCCAGTTCACCTGTTGGTTGAGCTCGACCATGCGCGGGCGAAAGTCGGTGACGCGCACGAACCAGCTCGAGACGGCCTTATAGATGAGCGGGTTGCGGCAGCGCCAGCAGTGCGGGTAGGAGTGCTCGTAGCTGGCCTGGCGCAGCAGCCGGCCGTTGGCCTTGAGCAGCGCGGTGAGCGGCTTGTTGGCGTCGCTCCAGAGCGCTCCGGCGACGTCGGGAACGTCGCTGAGGAACTTGCCGCCGTCGTCGAGCGAGAGGATCACCGGGATGCCGGCGGCCTCACCGATCTTCTGGTCCTCCTCGCCGTAAGCGGGAGCCTGGTGCACGATGCCGGTACCGTCGCTCGTGGTGACGTAGTCGGCCACGAGGATGCGCCACGCATTCTGCGTGCCCCAGACCGACTCGTCGGCGTAATAATCGAACAGGCGGTCGTAGCTGACGCCCTCGAGCTCGCTGCCGATAATTGTGCGCGACACGGCAGCGGATGCCTCGGCGGCACTCTCGTAGCCCAGGTCCTTCGCGTAGTTGCCGACCAGATCGATGGCGATGAGGTATTCGGCACCGAGCACAGTCGCTGCGGTATCGGTGCCTTCGCGCAGCACCTCGGCGTCGGGCGTGCCGTTCGGGCCGGCCGGAACGACGGCGTAGACAATCTCGGGGCCAACGGCGAGCGCGAAGTTCGTCGGCAGGGTCCACGGGGTCGTGGTCCAGGCCAGGGCGCGCACGGCGGTGAGGCCGAGCGTCTCCGCCTTGGCGCCGATCAGCGGGAAGGTCACGGTGACGGTCTGGTCCTGGCGCATCTTATAGACGTCGTCGTCCATGCGCAGTTCGTGGTTGGACAGCGGGGTCTGGTCGCGCCAGCAGTACGGCAGCACTCGGTAGCCCTCGTAGGCGAGGCCCTTGGTGTGCAGCTGTTTGAACGCCCAGATTACCGATTCCATGAAGGTGATGTCGAGGGTCTTGTAGTCGTTCTCGAAGTCAACCCAGCGGGCCTGGCGGGTGACGTACTCTTCCCAGTCTTTGGTGTATTCCAGCACCGACTCGCGGGCGACCGCGTTGAACGCGGCGAGGCCCATCTCTTCGATCTGGCTTTTGTCCGTGATGCCGAGTTTGCGCTCCGCCTCCAGCTCAGCGGGAAGACCGTGGGTGTCCCAGCCGAACCGGCGGTGCACCTGCTTGCCGCGCATGGTCTGAAAACGGGGGAACAGGTCCTTGGCGTAGCCGGTGAGCAGGTGGCCGTAGTGCGGCAGACCGTTGGCGAACGGCGGGCCGTCGTAGAAGGTCCATTCCTCGGCGCCGGCGCGTTGGTCGATGGAGGCCTGGAAGGTGTCGTCGTTCTTCCAGAATTCCAGCACCTCGGTCTCGACGGCCGGAAAATTCGGCGACGGAACGATGGCTTCGCCGGGTGTGGCACCGTTTTGGGTATTGCGGCTCTTGGGGTACAAAATGCTTCTCCTACCGGGACGGGTCACTGGGCGCCCTGCTCCACGAGGACGAACGATTCTGGAGAAATCGCCGCGGTACCACCTCGCTTGCCACCCGAAACTGCCGGATGACCGCTTGTTCACAGGCTGTAACGGGCCCGACTCGTTCGGTTCTACTGAGCTGGCTGCCCGAGGGCTTCCAACTGTTCTTCCGAAGACTTCCCGGTGATGGCCGGGTCACTGTCATTCGTTTTAATCGTACCGGATGAATGCTCGTGACTGATATGTCGGCAGAAGAACGGATGCGCGTAATGACTGTCCCCCGTTGGCCCGACGTAGCCTAACGTTGAGGGGTGCCCCGCAAGGCATACCTGTGAACGCAAACTCGGCGCGCATCCGCCGGGAAAAGAGATTCTTCATGCCCTTTCGGCACCCCTGGCGCACCCGTCGTCTGCTCGCCGCCACCACCGGCATCATTGCCCTGGGCTTGCTCGTCGCCGGCTGCACCCCGGCCGGCTCGAACGAACCGGTCGGGGAACCGAAAACCGGCGGCACGCTCACCTATGCCTCGGGCGACGCCGAACCGACCTGCCTCGACCCGCACGTCGGCGGCAACTTTCCTCAGGCGCTGGTCAGCGCCCAATACCTGGAATCCCTCGTTTCCCGGGACACCGCCGGCACGATCATCCCCTGGCTGGCCGAGTCCTGGATCCCGAGCGAGGACGGCCTGACCTGGGACTTCACCCTGCGCTCTGATGTGACCTTCACCGACGGCACCGTGTTCGACGCGGCGGCCGTGCAGGCCAATATCGCCCACCTGCAAGACCCGACAACCCTGTCGTCGACCGGCTATCTCGGGCTCGGTAAGGTCACCGGCACCGAAGCGGTCTCCCCCACCGTGGTGCGCTTCACCCTCAGCGAACCGGACAGCGCCCTGCTGGAATCGCTCTCCCAGACCTGGCTCGCCATGGAATCGCCGACCGCACTCGAGCGCAGCCAGGACGAGAACTGCGCGAGCCCGGTCGGCACCGGCCCGTTCCTCGTGGACAGCTGGGTGAAGCAGAACGCGATCACCCTCGTGCGCAATGACGACTACGTCTCCCCACCAGCGGATGCCGCCCACGCCGGCCCCGCCTACCTCGACAAGGTCATCTGGCGGTTCATCCCCGACTCCGCCTCCCGCTACGCCGCCCTGCAGTCCGGTGAGGTCGACGTGATCGACAACGCCCAGCCCGACACCATCGTGCAGGCGAAGCAGAGCGATTCGATCGAGCAGCTCGACTCTCCGCGACCCGGTGCCTCCAACCGCATTGAACTGAACTCGGGTCAGGCCCCCTTCAACGATGTGCGCGTTCGTGAGGCGTTCATCCGCTCAGCCAACGTCGACGACGCCGTCTCGAGCCTCTTCCAGGGCACCGCCACCCGGTCGTATTCGGCCCTGTCGAGCGCAGAGAGCACCGCCGTCTCGAACCCCGCACTGTTCGACTACGACCCGGCCGCCGCCGTTACGCTGCTCCAGGCGGCCGGCTGGGGCCAAACGGATGCCGACGGCTACCGCATCAAAGACGGCGTGCGGCTGAGCGTGGAGTTTCCGGTGAGCACGAACCAGTCGATCCCGGCCGAGCAGAGCGTGTTCGAACAGATTCAGGCCACGGCGAAGGAGACCGGCTTCGAGGTCAAGCTGGCCCCGATGGACCTCTCGAGCTGGTACGCCGCCCTCGCCAGTAACGACTATGACGCGGTGAGCGCGCCGTACACCAAGGTCGGCCCCGACGTGCTGCGCATTCTGTACCACTCCGCCAGTATCGTGCCAGCGCCGAGCGGGTACTTCGCCAACCTGGCCCAGGTCAATGACCCCGCCATCGACGAGCTGCTGACGACCGCGGCGCGCACCACGGATGTCGCCGAGCGCGCCTCGCTCTACGCCGACGCCCAGAACCGCATTCTGGAGGGTTTCTACATCTTGCCGCTCTACGACCAGCAGAACCACTACCTGCTGCGCAGCGATGTCATAGGCTTGCGCACCCTGCCGACCGTGGCCGTGCCCACGCTCTACGACACGTGGCTGAACCGGTAGCGCCGCCCGATCGGCCCGGGGCGGGGTCGGTTCGACCGGCCTCTGGCAGCGCTCCCGGTCGACGCCGGGCCGTGCTGCGGATGCCTGTGCTCCGCCTGCTGAGACGCGTGCTCGCCCGCCTGGGCGGAGCGATCTTCGTGCTGTGGGCGGTGGCGTCCGTCACCTTCTTCGCGGTGCGCCTTATTCCGGGCGACCCGGCCCAGGCCGTGCTCGGCGGCCCCGGATCGCAGGCTTCCCCGGAAGCCCTCGGCGCGGTCAACGCCGAGTACGGCTTTGACCAGCCCGTGATCGTGCAGTATTTCGCCCAGCTCGGCCGGCTCGCAACCGGCGACCTGGGCCGGTCCTACGCCCTCAACCAGGACGTCGGGTCGCTCATGCTGAGCCAGCTCGGCGGCACCCTGCTGCTGGCCGTGCTCGCTCTGGCCCTGGCCTGGCTGCTCGCCCTCGCCCTGGCGACCTGGTCTACCCAGAGCGGCCGGATCGCCTCCCGGGTGGGGTCGGCGCTCGAAATCGTCGCGGCAGCGCTGCCGCATTTCTGGCTGGCCACCTCGCTCATCGTCGTGTTCAGCATCTGGCTCGGCGTGCTGCCGCCGATCAGCACCGGCGGCGCCCTCGGCCTGGTGCTGCCGGTACTCACCCTGGCCATACCGCTGGCCGGATTTCTCGGCCAGATCATGCGCGAATCCCTGCTCCGCGCCCTGGAGAGCCCGTTCGTGCTCTCGGCCCGTGCCCGCGGCGAAAGCGAGAGCGGCGTGCGCTGGATCCACGCGCTACGCCACGCCTCCCTGCCCGCGATCAGCCTGTCCGGCTGGGCCTTCGGCTCGTTGATCAGCGGCGCGGTCGTGGTCGAAACCATTTTCGCTCGCCCCGGCCTCGGCCGCACCCTGCTGAACGCGGTCACCCTGCGTGACGTTCCCGTGGTGATCGGCGTCGTGATGATCGTCGCGGTCGCCTACATTCTCATGACCCTGCTGACGGATACCGTCAGTCGCTTGGTCGATCCCCGATTGCGCCTCTCATGAGCGACCTGGAGGTGCAGGTCGGGCTGGCCGCGCAGGCCGGCCAGCCCGACCGGGCGGCACAGTCTGGTCGACGACGACGCTTCGGCGTCGCCGAGACAGCGGCCGCAGTGCTCGCCCTGTTCCTGCTGGCATCGGCCGTGGTGCCGCAGCTGCTCGCCCCGGGCGACCCGCTCGGCATCGACCCACTTTCGGCCTTTCAGCCGCCTTCCGGCGCGCACGGCTTCGGCACCGATGAATCGGGTCGAGACATCTACACCCGGGTCGTTCACGGCACCCAGTACTCGCTCCTGATCGGCGCCGCCGCCACCGCGATCGGATTGGGGCTCGGCATCGTGCTGGGCACCCTGGCCGGAATGCTCGGCCGCGTCGTTGACTTCACCGTGAACCGAGTTCTCGAGGTGCTGTTCGCTTTTCCCGGACTGCTCCTGGCCCTGCTGTTCATCCTGATCTTCGGCCCCGGCGTGGCGACCGCCACGATCGCCGTCGGGCTGTCGACCGCGCCCGGGTATGCCCGCATTATTCGGGCCCAGCTGATCTCGGTGCGCTCCGCTGCCTTCGTCGAGGCCGCGACCGTGCTCGGACGCACCCGCTGGCAGATTCTGCTGCGCCACATCCTGCCGAACACCCTTGCTCCCCTGTTCGTGCTCGCGACCCTCGGCATCGGCCAGGCCATCGTCTGGGCTGCCACTCTCAGCTACCTCGGGCTCGGAGCCGAACCACCGACCGCGGAATGGGGCGCCATGCTCTCGGCCGGACGCACCTACATCACGTCGGCCTGGTGGATGAGCTTCTTTCCCGGTCTGTTCATCGTGCTGACCGCCGTCACCGCCACTGTGCTCGGCCGCAGCATCGACCGTCGAATGAGGCACGCATGAGCGAGGCAGACACGAGCGCGGCACGCCGGAACGGCGACACATCTCGGAGTGAGCGCGCTGCCGCGTTGTCCGTACGTAATCTGCGGGTGGGATTCGGCGCAGCCGCACCGGTTGTCCGGGGCGTATCCTTCGATATCGCGCCGGGCGAGTGCCTCGCCATCGTCGGCGAATCCGGCTCGGGAAAGAGCGTGACCGCCCGCAGCCTGCTCGGTCTGGCCGGTGCGAACGCCCGGGTCAGCGCCGACCGGCTCGAGCTCGGCGGCCACAGCGTGCTCGGCCTGACCGAGCCTGCCTGGCAGGCCCGCCGCGGCAAGGACGTCGGACTGGTGCTGCAGGATGCCCTGGTCTCGCTCGACCCGCTGCGACCGATCGGCCGGGAGATCGCCGACTCCCTCCGTCTGCACACCGGTCTCGGCGCCTCCGCGCGGGCAGAGCGGGTGCTCGAGTTGCTCGACGCCGTCGGTCTGCCAGACCCCGAGTTGCAGGTGCAGAAGCTCTCCGGGCAGCTTTCCGGCGGGGAACGCCAACGCGCCCTGATTGCCGCGGCGATAGCGCTGAGCCCGCCGCTGCTCATTGCCGACGAACCGACGACGGCCCTCGATGTGACCGTTCAGGCCCAGATCCTGGCGCTGCTCGAGCAGATCACCGGTGCCGGTACCGCTGTGCTGCTGATCAGTCATGACCTCGCTGTGGTCAGCCGCATCGCGCACCGGGTAGCAGTCCTGCACGATGGCGTGCTGGTGGAGACCGGCCGTACCGAGCGGGTTTTGGGGTGGCCCGAGCAGGAACAGACCCGGCGCATGGTCGCCGCGATCCCCGCCGACAAGCCGCGCGGCACGAGGCTGAGCGAGGCCGACACCCCGAACATTCCCGATACCGCGATCGACTCTGTTCGAAAGACTCCCGCCGACAACACCATCGTGCTCGAAGCCATCGGCCTGTCCAAGAGTTTTCGACACCCCGACGGTACCCGGCAGCTCGCCGTGGATACGGTCTCGTTCGCCCTGCCCCGCGGCAGCACCCTCGGAATTGTGGGCGAATCCGGCTCCGGCAAGACCACGACGGCGCGACTTCTGCTCGCGCTCCTCACGCCGGAGCACGGCGAGGTTCGGGTGTTCGGCCAGCCCTGGAGCACGGCCCGCGAGAAGACGCGGCGTGCTCTGCGCCCCGGCGTTGGGGCGATCTATCAGGATGCCCTCGGCTCGTTCGATCCGCGCTGGAGCGTCGCCGAGATCCTCAGTGACGCCCTGAGCCTTGGCCGACAGCGCCTCACGCCGCAGACGACGGCGCGGCTCGCGACCCTGCTCGACGAGGTCGGCCTCGCCGCCACGGTGCTGCTCCGACGTCCGCTCGAGCTCTCCGGCGGGCAGCGGCAGCGGGTCGGTATCGCCCGTGCCCTGGCCGGGAAGCCCCAGATTCTCATCTGCGACGAACCGGTCTCCTCGCTCGACGTGACCGTGCAGGCCCAGGTGCTCGACCTGCTCGACGACGTCCAGCGGGAACGCGGGCTCAGCCTCGTCTTCATCTCACACGACCTCGGTGTCGTGGCGCACGTCAGCGATCAGATCGCGGTCATGCGTGCGGGCCGCATCGTGGAGCTCGGTCCAGCGCTGCGCGTGTTTGCCGAGCCGCAGCATCCGTATTCAGTACAGCTGCTCGCCGCCGTGCCCCGTTTGTCGGCCTGAGCCCACGCCGACAAGCCGTACCGGAAGCCCCCGTTCGGGGGAAAAGAACCGATCAGGTAGATTAGATGGGCACACGAGGCACCTCACCATCGACACGGTGCCGAATACCGAACCGGAGAAGTATGACCAACACCGATCGCGCCCCCGCATCCAACGTTCCCGAAAAGCCCGCCCTCGAAGGGCTCGAAGCCAAGTGGGAATCCCGCTGGGACACCGATGGAACCTACCGCTTCGCCCGGGAGAACGCCACCCGCGAAACGATCTACTCGATCGACACTCCCCCGCCGACCGCCTCCGGTTCGCTGCACATCGGGCACGTGTTCTCCTACACCCACACCGACGTCGTCGCCCGGTTTCAGCGGATGCGCGGCAAGAACGTCTTCTACCCGATGGGCTGGGACGACAACGGCCTGCCCACCGAGAGGCGCGTGCAGAACTACTACGGCGTGCGCTGCGACCCATCGCTTGGCTACACCGAGAACTTCGTGCCGCCGTTCGAGGGTGGCGACGGCAAGAGCACCAAGGCTGCCGATCAGCTGCCCATCAGCCGCCGCAACTTCATCGAGCTGTGCGAAACCCTCACCAAAGAAGATGAGAAGCAGTTCGAAGCCCTCTGGCGCACCCTCGGTCTGAGTGTCGACTGGACCCAGACCTACCGCACCATCGGCCCGGAAGCCCTGTTCACCTCACAGCTCGCCTTTCTCGGCAACGTCGAACGAGGCGAGGCCTACCAGGCCATGGCGCCCACCCTCTGGGACGTCACCTTTCGCACCGCGGTGGCCCAGGCCGAACTCGAAGACAAAGACATGCCGGCCGCATACCACCGGGTGTCGTTCGCAAAGCCCGACGGAACGACGATCGAGATCGAGACGACCCGTCCCGAACTGATGCCGGCCTGCGTGGCCCTGGTGGCGCATCCGGATGACGAACGCTACAAGCACCTGTTCGGCACCACGGTGACGACCCCCGTGTTCGGTGTCGAGGTTCCGGTACTCGCCCACCACCTCGCCCAGAAGGACAAGGGGTCAGGCATCGCCATGATCTGCACCTTCGGCGATGTGACCGACGTGGTCTGGTGGCGCGAGCTCGACCTGCCCAATCGTGCGATCATGGGCTTCGACGGCCGAATCATTGCCGACGTGCCAGAGGCGATCACCTCCGAAGCCGGGCGTGCAGCGTATGCGCAACTCGCTGGCAAGACCGTGTTCGGCGCGAAGGCCGCCGTGGTCGAGCTGTTGAAAGCCAGCGGCGACCTGATCGGTGACCCGAAACCGATCGTGCACGCGGTGAAGTTCTTCGAAAAGGGCGACAAGCCGCTCGAAATCGTTTCCACCCGGCAGTGGTATATCCGCAACGGTGCTCGCGACGAGAAGCTGCGCTCGCGCCTGCTCGAGCACGGCACCGAGCTGGCCTGGCACCCCGAATTCATGAAGGTGCGCTACGAGAACTGGGTCAACGGTCTCACCGGCGACTGGCTCGTCTCCCGCCAGCGTTTCTTCGGCGTGCCGCTGCCGGTCTGGTACCCGCTCGACGCCGACGCCAACCCCGTCTTCGACCAGCCGATCGTCGCCACCCGCGACCTGCTGCCGGTGGACCCGTCATCGGATGCCGCACCCGGCTACACCGAAAGCCAGCGCGGCCAGGCCGGCGGCTTCGTCGGTGAGGTCGACGTCATGGACACCTGGGCCACCTCCTCGCTCACCCCGCAGCTCGCCGGCGGCTGGGAACGCGACCCGGAGCTGTTCAAGCTGGTCTTCCCGTACTCGCTTCGCCCGCAGGGCCAGGACATCATTCGCACCTGGTTGTTCTCCACCCTGCTGCGCGCCGAGCAGCAGCACGGCACGTCCCCATGGCAGCACGCCGCGCTCAGCGGCTTCATCGTGGACCCCGACCGCAAGAAGATGTCGAAGTCGAAGGGCAACGTGGTCACCCCGGCCGACATGCTCGAAAAGCACGGCTCCGACGCGGTGCGCTATTGGGCCGCATCCTCTCGCCTAGGCACCGACGCGGCCTTCGACCCGCAGAACCCGACGCAGATCAAGATCGGCCGACGCCTGGCCATCAAGATTCTCAACGCGAGCAAGTTCGTCTTCATGTCTGCCGGCAGCATCGATGCCCCGATCACCGAGCCGGTCGACCAGAGCATGCTCGCCGGTCTCACCGCCGTAGTCGCCCAGGTCACGACCGCGTTCGAGAACTACGACCACGCGCGCGCCCTGGAAACCACGGAAAGCTTCTTCTGGACCTTCTGCGACGACTACCTCGAACTGGTGAAGGAACGCGCCTACGGCGAGCCCGGCCCGGCGCAGGCATCCGCTGTTGCCGCGCTGCGCACCGCGCTGGCCACCCTGCTGCGCCTGTTCGCACCGTTTGTTCCGTTCGCGACCGAAGAGGCGTGGTCGTGGTCGAACGCGGGCTCGGTGCACACCGCTCCGTGGCCGATCGCGGCCGACCTGCTCGGCAGCGACGAGGTCGCCACCGGCAACATCGCCCTGCTTGATTTGGCCAGCCGGGCGCTGACCGGTATCCGTCGTGCCAAGACTGATGCGAAAGCGTCGCAGAAGTCCGAGGTGGATTCCGCAGTAATATGCGGTACACCCGCCGAAATCGCACTGCTCACCCTGGCCGCCGCTGATCTCAAAGCGGTCGGTCGGATTCAAGAACTAACCTTTGTCGACGGCAGCGAACTCGCTGTGACCGATATCGTGTTCGCCACCGTGTTGGAAAGCTAGGAGACCAGATGTCCGTAACCGTGCGCCCGCTGGGCGATAAAGACTTTTTCGCCTGGCTGGGCCTGTTCGAGGGCTACAGCGCGTTCTACGAGAGCGAACTAACCGATCAGAAAGCCCTGCAGGTCTGGAGCTGGATCATCGACGCGAACAACGAGCTCGACGGCGCCGTCGCGGTCAACGACGACGGTGACTTCGTGGGCTTCGCGCACTACCGCAGCGTGCCGCGCACGCTCAGCGGTGACCTCGCACTGTTCCTGGACGACCTCTACGTCGCCGAGGACGCCCGCGGCCAAGGCGTCGGCACCCAGTTGATGGAGTTCACCAAGGACTACGCCCGACAGCACAAACTCGCCCAGGTTCAGCTGCTGACCGCGGCCGACAACGCGACCGCGCAGGTGCTCTATGACCAGCTTGGCACGCGTACCGACTGGGTCACCTACGAAATCGACGTCTAGACCATGCAACTGGGTACCCGGTGGACCCTCGGCGGCACCCTGCCGACCGGTCTTCCGCACGTTGTCGAAATCGCCGTGCGCGCCGTCGAGGAAGACTCCACAGCTCTCGCCGTCGACACCAGCACCTGGCGTTGGACGCTGACCTGGCTGGAGTCCAAGCCGGTGATCGAGCTCGACGATGGCACCATCATCCGCTACAACCCGGTGGACGACAGCGCCACCATCACGCAGCCGTCGACCACCGACGATGACGACGACGAGGAATGGATCTAGCTTCGCCCGTGTAGCCTCTCGGTGATACACATGCTACCGTCTGTGTATTATCCTAGTGATACACGAAAGGTGGCCAGCGTGCTCTTTCTCCTTTACTTCGTCCTCGTCTTCATCGTTGTCGGGGTTGTTCGGGTGGGCAGCCGCAAACGCCTGGCTGGCCTGGTCGTGACGGTTGACAACATTGGCACGGTCAGAGCGCGCCGGTTCGCCCGCTCGATCATAGTGCGCAACATCAGCGCCCTCGCGGCCGGCGGCGTGGTGCTCTGGGCGCTCGACCTGGTCAACCAGGCCCACCCCGGCTGGTACGGCCTGCCGCTGATGATTGCACCCGGCCTCGCCGCGACACTCGGACTGCTGGTCTTCGCGCTCTGCCCCACCAGGATCGTCACCGACCGCGCCAGCCGCCGCTCGGCCGACCTGATGCCGCGACGCGTGTGGAGCTACGGCCCGGCCTGGGGCTTCCTGCTGCCGCTGACTGCCGCAGCCACCGTGGTCGCCTTCGCGATCATCGCCGGCCTGGCCTCCAGCCCACAGCCGGACGGCGCCTTTCGTTCGATCACTATCGGGTCCAGCACCGCGGGCCCGTACCCGGGCTGGTACTACGGTCTGCCGCTGATCGGCCTGACTGTGCTGCTCGCCGCAGCGACTCTGTTCGCGCTCGGCCGCATCGCCTCGGCCGCACGCTCCGAACAATTCAGCGACCTCGATCGTGCCGTGCGCATTCTGGCCACGCGGGTGGTCATGCAGCTCAGTTCCGGAGCGCTGTTTCTGTACTTCGGGGGCGTTCTGCTGTTCGCCGGCTGGACCACCAGCAACGCCGCGACCGTCTTCGCCCCGGGCGGGGTTGCTCTCTCCTCCGTGCAGCCGGCCGCCGCCATCGGCCTCACCGAGGTCATCGCCGGGCTGGTGGTCGCTCTGCTCGGCGGGGTTCTGGTCATCCTGTCTATTCTTGATGCGACCAGGCAGCCACTCGGCCGGGTTGCCGCCGTCGGCACCCCGGCAGTGGATGCGGCATCCGCTCGCGAGTCATGACCGCCCGCGCATGATCACCCTCGACGACGAGCACCCCACACCTCCGTTCGAACAGATTCGCACGCAGCTGGCGGATCAGATCCGGGCCGGAACACTTGCGGCCGACCAGCGCCTGCCGTCGGTGCGCCAGCTCGCGGCCGATCTGCGCGTGGCGACCGGCACCATCGCGCGCGCTTACGCGGCGCTGGAAGCGGCCGGGCTTATCTCAACCAGCCGTGGCAGCGGCACCCGGGTTCGCGCCGATCAGGGCCTCGACGACGAATCCCGGGCCAGCGCTCGACGCTTCGTGCACGCCCTGCAGCGGCGCGGGGTCAGTCTCGACGACGCGCTGAGTGCGGTGCGCGCCGAGTGGCCCCGCCTCCCCTGATTCGCGGCCTCGCGTCAGGCTCGGGCCAGAATCTCGCCGTGCGGCATGCCGAACCAGCCGTTGGGGTCGCGTACCCACTCGCGCCAGCCCACGGCCATCCGTTTGAGATCGGCGAGGTCCACCACCCCCGACTCGATAGCGTGCGCTGCAAAACTTGATTCGGTCACTCGCACCGCCCACGATTCGCCCCACCACTCGCGCTCCGCATCCGACGCGAAGCACCAGATGGATGCGCTGCTGGTCACCGCGGTGAATCCGGCCCGCCGGGCCCAGGCCTTCAGCGACCTACCGGCATCGGGGTCACCGCCGTTCCAGGAGTGCACCTCGCGGTAGACCCGCATCCAGTCGACCAGGCCGTCGATGTTCGGTGCGATCATGACTCCGCCGTAGTCGACGTCGCGGGCGGCGAACACGCCGCCCGGCTTGAGCACCCGGCGAATCTCGGCCATCGCCGCGACCGGGTCGGCCAGGTGCTGCAGCACCTGGTGGGCGTGCACGATATCGAACGTCGCATCGGGCCAGGCGAGTGCGTAGACGTCCCCGACCTGGAAACTCGCGTTGTGTACCCCCTCATCGGCGGCCAGGCCGGTCGCGCGCGCGACGATATCGCTCGACGCGTCGATGCCGACCACGCGGCCCGGAGCGAGCCGATGGGCCAGATCGACCGTGATCGTGCCGGGGCCGCAGCCCACATCGAGCAGCACGCTCCCGGCCTGCAATTCTGGAATGAGGTAGGCCGCCGAGTTCGCGACCGTGCGCCAGGTATGCGAGCGCAGCACGCTCTCATGGTGCCCGTGGGTGTATTCGTCACGTGGAGCGGACTCTGAACTGCCGGTCAGGTGGGTCATGGTGAGATCCTACGCGCAGCCGGTGACCGGGCCGGGCCGGCGGGTTTGGCTAGGGTGGAGGCATGGCTTCCACCGTGAACAATCCCTTTTTCGCCCGCAGTACTCTGCCCTACCAGCTGCCGCCGTTCGCGTCGATCAGTGACGAGCACTACCGCCCGGCTTTTCTGCAGGGCATGACCGAGCAGCTCGCGGAGGTCGGGGCAATCACCCACACAGCGGATGCCCCCACCTCCGAAAACACGCTTGTCGCGCTCGAGCGCAGCGGGCAGACGCTGTCGCGGGTGGCCGAGGTCTTCTTCAACAAGAGCTCCTCCGACTCCAGCGACTTCACCAACGACCTCGAAGAAGAACTTGCGCCGCTGCTGGCCGCCCACGCCGATGCCATGAGGCTCGACCCCGCCCTGTATGCCCGCATCGCCGCTCTGCATGCCCAGCGCTCCGATCTCGAACTCGATGCCGAGTCGCTCTACCTGCTCGACCGGTACTTCACCGAGTTCACACTGGCCGGGGCCGGCCTGAGCGACGACGATAAGCAGTCTCTGCGTGATCTCAACTCGCGGCTGTCGACCCTCACCACCCGGTTTGAAAAGAACCTGCTGGCCGACACCAACGAGCTCGCCCTCGTCATTGCCGACCTGGCCGAGCTCGACGGGCTCAGCGATGGCGAGATCTCGGCCGCCGCGGAGGCTGCGCGGGAACGCCAGCTCGACGGTAAGTACCTGATCAGCCTCGTGCTGCCCACCTCGCACCCCTACCTGGCGAGCCTCACCAACCGCGGGGTGCGCGAACGGCTGCTGGCAGCGAGCCGGGCCCGCGGCATCCGCTCAGATGATGCGGGAACTGCGAGCGACAACCGGCCGCTCGTGATCGAGATCACCCACCTGCGGGCCCAGCGCGCCCGCCTGCTCGGGTTCGACAGCCACGCCGCCTACGTGACCGCCGATGAGACCGCCAAGACTCCCGGCGCGGTCTGGGATCTGCTCGGGCGTCTCGCGCCGGCCGCTGCCCGCAATGCCAGCGTGGAGCAGGCCGACCTGCAAGCCGTGATCGACGCCGAGGGCGGCGGTTTCGAGCTGGCCGCCTGGGATTGGGCGTTCTACACCGAGAAGGTACGCCGGGCCAAGTACGACGTCGACACTGCCGCCATGCGTCCCTATTTCGAGCTCGAGAGCGTGCTGGCCAACGGGGTCTTCTACGCGGCCCACCAGCTCTATGGCCTCACCTTCACCGCTCGGCCCGATCTGGTCGGCTGGCACCCCGAATCGCGGGTGTTCGAGGTCACGACCGAAGATGGCTCGGCCCTCGGGCTGTACATCGGCGATTTCTACACCCGCGATTCCAAGCGTGGCGGGGCCTGGATGAACGCCCTGGTCGCGCAGTCCACCCTGCTCGGCACCGAGACGACCGTGGTCTGTAACAACCTCAATGTTTCCAAGCCTGCCGCCGGGCAGCCGACCCTGCTCACCTACGACCAGGTCACGACCCTATTCCACGAATTCGGCCATGCCCTGCACGGCCTGCTCGCCCGGGCCACCTACCCCAAGTTCTCCGGCACCAATGTGTACCGCGACTTCGTCGAGTTTCCCAGCCAGGTCAACGAAATGTGGATGCTCTGGCCCGAGGTGCTGGCCAACTACGCTCGCCACTACCAGACCGGTGAGGCGATGCCGCAGCAGCTCGTTGACCGCATCCAGGCGTCGTGGGCTTTCAATGAGGGCTTCCTCACCAGTGAATACCTGGCCGCAGCGCTGCTCGACCAGGCCTGGCACCGGATCGATGCCGACACGACCGTCACTGACGTTGCCAGGTTCGAAGCGGATGCCCTCGCTTCCGTCGGTCTCGACAACCCCGCAGTTCCCACCCGCTACGCCAGCACCTACTTCGCCCACACCTTCTCGGGCGGGTACGACGCCGGGTACTACTCCTACATCTGGAGTGAAGTCCTCGACGCCGACACCGTGGAATGGTTCAAGGAGAACGGCGGCCTCACTCGTGCCAATGGTGATCGTTTTCGGGACCGACTTCTCGGAGTCGGCGGCACCAAGGACCCGCTGGAGGCCTACCGGCACTGGCGCGGCCGCGATGCCGAGCTGCAGCCGCTGCTCGACCGCCGCGGCCTCAACTAGGGCCTGCAGGTGAACCCTGCACCCTCAGGATTGAGGATGTGCCCGGCTCGGTCTGGCCGTAAGCTCCATGACCATGGACACTCCGGAACCGTCACGCCAGGGCGCGGGCCGGCGGCGCTTCTTGTGGATCGCCGCCATCGTTTTGGCCGGGATACTGCTGGCCGGACTGGTGCTGCATTTCATCCGCGAGAACATCGACAGCTCCGCACCGGGCTGGGCTCTTCTGAGCGGAACGGCGATTCTGCTCTACGCCGATGGTGAAGCCAACCTGTGGGCCTGGATTTCCGGCCTTCTCCTGGCGGGCGTCGGCGTCGCCCTCGGCGTCGTCGGATTCACCGCACGACACGAGGGCAGGGCCGCGCTGCCGTACTTCCTCCTCGGCGCTGTCGCACTTGAGATGTCTGCCGATGAGATCGCCCAGCTGCATGAGAAGCTGGCCCGGTTCAATCTCGGTTCGTCGTTCACGTTCGCGTGGCTCACCCTCGGGGTGCCGCTCGCCATTTCCGCTGGCCTGGTGGTGTTGTGGATTGCTCGACGACTTGACCGCCGTCTTCGGCGGCGGCTCATCGTCGCGGGCACGATCTACCTGCTCGGCGCGGTCGGAATCGAAGCACTCAGCGGGTACATCGTTGGCGGGCGCCAGGATGACCTCGCTCGTGCGAGCCTCGAATACCACGTCCTGCTGGGCGTTGAGGAGAGTCTTGAGGCAGCCGGAGCGCTGCTGGCCCTCGCCGCAACTCTTGCCGCGCTCAGTATCGAACGCACCACGGCCGGCATCGTCGTGCGTACCCGATTCGAGGTCAGCCAGATACGCCGCAACACCTCAAATGTCGACTGAGCACCCCCGCAGACTACGGCACACACACCGAATGCACTATGCCCTGCCCACCGCGGCGGCAGGACAGTGCCGGCCTCGCTCAACCCGGAGGTTGACGCACCTGAACGCGTACGCTGCTAGGCGGACTTGACCTGGCGGGTCTTGTGCAGCACCATCTCCGCCGGAGCGTTGTTCAGCACGGTGTCGCGGGTGATGATGACCCGCTCCACGTCGGTGCTGGACGGCACCTCGAACATGACCGGGCCGAGTACCTCTTCGAGGATGGCTCGCAGCCCACGGGCACCGGTCTTGCGCAGCACGGCGAGGTCGGCGATGGCCTCGAGGGCCGGCTGCTCGAACTCGAGCTCCACCCCGTCGAGTTCGAACATGCGCTGGTACTGACGCACCAGGGCGTTCTTGGGAACGGTCAGAATCTGCATGAGGGCCACCTGGTCGAGCTGGGTGACGGTCGTGACGACGGGAAGTCGGCCGATGAACTCGGGGATCAGCCCGAATTTGTGCAGGTCTTCGGGCAGCACTTCGCTGAACAGGTTGATGTCGTCGCCCTTGATGTGCAGGGGTGCCCCGAAGCCGATGCCCTTCTTGCCGGCGCGGGACGAGATGATGTCTTCGAGCCCGGCGAACGCACCGGCCACGATGAACAGCACGTTCGTGGTGTCGATTTGAATGAACTCTTGATGCGGATGCTTGCGCCCGCCCTGCGGGGGGACCGACGCGATGGTGCCCTCGAGAATCTTCAGCAGCGCCTGCTGCACGCCCTCGCCCGACACGTCGCGGGTGATGGACGGGTTCTCGGCCTTGCGCGCGATCTTGTCGATCTCGTCGATGTAGATGATGCCGGTCTCGGCCCGCTTGACGTCGTAGTCGGCGGCCTGAATGAGCTTCAGCAGAATGTTCTCGACGTCTTCACCGACGTAGCCAGCTTCGGTGAGGGCCGTCGCATCCGCTACGGCGAAGGGGACGTTGAGGCGCTTGGCCAGAGTCTGGGCGAGATAGGTTTTGCCGCAGCCGGTGGGGCCGATCAGCAGGATGTTGGACTTGGCGATCTCAACGTCGTCGTGAATGGCCTCAGCGGCGGTGAGCGTGGCTCGTGACCGCACGCGCTTGTAGTGGTTGTACACGGCGACGGCGAGGGCACGCTTGGCGGGTTCTTGCCCGATGACGTATTCCTCGAGGAAGCCGAAGATTTCTTTGGGCTTGGGGAGGTCGAACTCGCCGGCGATGGCTTCAGAGCCGGCTTCAGCCAGTCGCTCTTCGATGATTTCGTTGCACAGCTCGACGCATTCGTCGCAGATGTACACGCCGGGGCCGGCGATGAGCTGTTGCACCTGCTTCTGGCTCTTTCCGCAGAAGGAACATTTGAGCAGGTCGGCACTTTCACCGATTCGGGCCATGTCAGCCTCCTCCATTGGTCTCGCTGCAATTGAGCCTAGCCTGTGCGTGTGACAGTTACGTGCAGCACGCCATAAACCGAAACGGCGCGCCGCCCGCAGGCGACGCGCCGGTCGTACCGGTTCAGGTCACAGGCTATTTGACCAGCATCGGAAGGTTTTTGCGGCTGGTCAGAACCTGGTCGATCAGGCCGTATTCGAGGGCCTCGGCCGCGCTCATGATCTTGTCGCGGTCAATGTCCTTGTTGACTTGCTCCACGCTCCGGTTGGAGTGGTGAGCGAGGGTCTCTTCAAGCCAAACGCGCATGCGCAGAATCTCGGCTGCCTGAATCTCGATGTCCGAGGCCTGGCCGCCGCCCTGGCCACCAACCGAGGGCTGGTGAATGAGGATGCGCGCGTTCGGCAGGGCGAGACGCTTGCCCGCTGTACCACCGGCAAGCAGCACTGCGGCAGCGGATGCCGCCTGGCCGAGGCACACGGTCATCACGTGCGGGCGAATGTACTGCATGGTGTCGTAGATCGCCGTCATAGCGGTGAACGAACCGCCGGGCGAGTTGATGTACATGGTGATGTCGCGGTCGGGGTCCTGACTCTCGAGCACGAGGAGCTGGGCCATGACGTCATCGGCCGAGGCGTCGTCGACCTGCACACCGAGAAAGATGATGCGGTCTTCGAACAGCTTGGCGTAAGGGTCCTGGCGCTTGTAGCCGTAGGCGGTGCGCTCTTCGAAGGTGGGGAGAATGTAGCGAGATTCAGGAGCGTTCTTGGTCGAGCCGCCCATCGAGCTGTAGGCCGTTCCACCGAATGTGGGGATAGTCATGATTTCTTCCTGTTCAGTTTCGGTGGACTACTTGGTGACTGCCGCGTCGGGGTCAGTGCCGCCGCCGCCGATGACATCCGAAGCGGATGCGCGGAGGTGATCGACGAAACCATATTCGAGGGCTTCCTGAGCGCTGAACCAGTTGTCGCGGTCACCGTCGGCGTTGATCTGCTCTGGCGTCTTGCCGGTCTGCGCGGCCGTGATCTCCGACAGTCGCTGCTTCATGTCGAGAATGAGGCGCGCCTGGGTCTGGATGTCGGCAGCCGTGCCGCCGAATCCTCCGGACGGCTGATGCAGCAGCACCCGGGCGTTCGGGGTGATGTACCGCTTGCCCTTGGTTCCACTGGTCAGCAGGAACTGCCCCATCGAGGCGGCCATGCCGATACCGACGGTGACAATATCGTTGGGTACGAACTGCATCGTGTCGTAGATTGCCATTCCGGCGGTGATCGAACCACCGGGTGAGTTGATGTAGAGGTAGATGTCTCGCTTCGAGTCTTCGGCTGCCAGCAACAGGATCTTGGCGCAGATCTCGTTGGCATTTTCGTCACGGACCTCTGAGCCGAGCCAGATGATGCGGTCCTTCAGCAGTCGGTCAAATACACCGTTGGTGGGTGTCGGGTCGGCCATGTCGTGCTCCGTTTCAGTTGTCGCTTCTCAATGAATCTATCGGAGCGCGCGAGCGAAAACGGCTCTGTTCGCCCTCGGCAGATTACCGGGCCGCGCACACGGCTCCCTCAGCATGCAAAAGGCCGACTGGGAAGATTCCAGCCGGCCCTTTCACGCAAACAACCGCTACTTCTTGGCAGCGGCCTTCTTCTTCTTGGGCTTCTCTTCAACCTCGGCGTCGGCTTCGACGACGGGGGCGTCGTCGTCGCTGGTGGCGGCATCCGCTTCGACAGCGGCGTCGTCGGCGGAATCATCAGCGACCGGGCCGGTGAATTCGCTCAGGTCGACCGGCTTGCCGTTGGAGTCAACGACCTCGGCCTTGCCCAGGGCGATGGCGAGGGCCTTGTTACGGGCAACCTCGGCGACCATCGACGGAATCTGACCGTTGGTGTTGAGCGTCTGTACGAACTCGCTCGGGTCCATGCCGTACTGGCTGGCGCCCTGGATGAGGTACTGGGTCAGCTCGTCCTGGCTGACCTTGACCTGCTCCGCTTCGGCGATCGTGTCGAGCAGAATCTGCTGACGGAACGTCTTCTCGCTAGCCTCGGTGACCTCGGCGCGGTGGGTGTCGTCTTCGAGTCGGCTTTCGCCCTCGAGGTGACGGTTCACCTCGTCGAGGATGATCGCGGCGGGGATCGGAACGTCGACCGAACCAAGCAGCGTCTCAATGAGACGCTCGCGGGCCTGGCTGCCCTGGCCGAAGGCCTTGGAATTCTCGACCTGAACCTTGAGGCTCTCGGTCAACTCGGCGATCGTGTCGAACTCGCTCGAGATCTGAGCGAAGTCGTCGTTGGCCTCTGGCAGTTCGCGCTCCTTGACAGCGATGACCGTAATCGTGATCTCGGCCGTCTCACCCTCGTGGTCTCCGCCCATGAGGTCGGAGTTGAAGGTGGTGGTCTCGCCGGCGCTGAGCGAATCGAGCGCCTCGTCGATGCCGTCGATGAGGTCGCCGGAGCCGACCTCGTAGGAAATTCCGCTGGCGGTGTCAACCTCGTCGCCGTCGATCGCGGCGTTCAGGTCGATCTGGGCGAAGTCGCCGGTCTTGGCGGGGCGGTCAACGGTGATAAGCGTGCCGAAACGGCTGCGCAGCTTGTCGAGTTCTTCCGCGACTTCTTCGTCGGAGACTGAGACAGCATCGACGGTGAGCTTGAGGCCGGCGTAGTCGGGCAGGTCGATCTCGGGGCGCACGTCAACCTCGATGGCGAGAAGCAGATCACCGGAGAAGTCGGTGTTGCTCGGCCATTCGACGATGTCGGCTTCGGGGCGACCCAGCGGGCGCAGCTTGTTCTCTTCGACGGCGGCGCGGTAGAAACCGTCGAGGCCCTCGTTGACGGCGTGTTCCAGAACGGCAGCCTTGCCGACGCGCTGGTCGATGATCGCGGGCGGGATCTTTCCCTTACGAAAACCGGGGATGTTGATGTCTTCGGCAATGTGGCCGTAGGCGTGGGTGATGGCTGGCTTCAGCTCGTCGGGGCTCACCGTGATGGTGAGCTTGGCGCGCGTGGGGCTCAGTTTTTCGACCGTGGACTTCACTCGAGACTCTCCTGTGTATTGAAACGGTGTGCTGCGGGTAATGTCGGGGCGACAGGAGTTGAACCTGCGACTTCTCGCCCCCAAAACGAGCGCTCTACCAAGCTGAGCTACGCCCCGGATCGTTCGATCCGCTGGTACTGCTTTTGTTGGGGAATCAATCTGTCGGCGCAGGCAGAAGCTTGCGACAGCCGGATTGACCTCAGTCAGTCTAATGCACGGCATTCGAGCGGATA
The DNA here is from genome assembly GCF_002929595.1 of Cryobacterium sp. N19. Classification (NCBI taxonomy): domain Bacteria; kingdom Bacillati; phylum Actinomycetota; class Actinomycetes; order Micrococcales; family Microbacteriaceae; genus Cryobacterium; species Cryobacterium sp. N19. The sequence goes on from NZ_PJJR01000053.1 coordinate 431,110, forward strand.
CGCCCGCACTGGCATCCGGTGCCCGGTTTCTTGTACTACGCTGTTCCAGTGTCCGAATGTTGGGCGTGGGGTCGTAGCTCAATGGTAGAGCCTGAGTTTTCCAAACTTATGACGCGGGTTCGATTCCCGTCGACCCCTCCCAATTGAAGGGACCGAAGCCAGATGGCTTCGGTTCTGCGTGTCTCCCGCAAGGTGAGGCGCAACCCGTGATTAGCACCGTAGTTTTCCACCCAAGAAGTCCCCGGTACGTGCCCAAGCCGTTCTCACGGCTGGCGCCGTTCTTGGGCTGAGCGCCGTAATGACTTTTGCGCTGTTCACCGACGACGGCTACGTGGCGTCGGCTTCACAATCGTCGTGGCCGCTCGGCACTTCACCAACTGGACGGCACCGGCGGCAACTTATCTCGCCACGGTCTACCCCGGCAACAGTAAGGTGACCTGCAACCTCGCCTGATCCAGGGCCCACCCACACAGAACCGCCTCCCCTGCTGCAGCGGAGGCGGTTCTGTCCACGCCTGGTCACGATCTCCCCGGGCTCAGAGCGAGAAGACCTTCATGATGTTGATCACCGCGGGCGTCAGCAGCACGATGAACAGCACCGGCAGGATGCAGAACACGAGCGGGAAGATGACCTTGACCGGCACCTTCATCGCCTGCTCCTCCGCACGCTGACGGCGGCGCAGACGCATCTCCCCCGCCTGCACCCGTAGGACGTCGGCGATTGCGATGCCGTAGGTGTCGGCCTGGATGACCGACCGTGTGAAGCGGCGCAGATCGGCGGAATCGGTGCGATCGGCGAGCGCGAGGTAGGCATCCTTGCGGCTGCGGCCGATGCTCATGTCCTGCAGAGTGCGGATGAGCTCCTCAGCCAGCGGCCCGGACCCATTGGTTCCGGCCTTGCTCATCGCCGCCTCAAAGCCGAGGCCGGCCTCGACCGAAATGGTCATCTGGTCAAGCGTGTCGGCGAGCGCGTTCTGCATGGCTGCCTGGCGTTCCTGACCACGGCTGTACAGCAGCAGGTCGGGCACGAAGAAGCAGATCACCACGAGCAGGCTTCCGACCAGGATGCGCAGCGGAACGGGGTCGTTGGTGATCCACAGCACCGCGAGCAGCAGGCCGGCTCCGGCCAGGGCTGGTTTGGCGATGAAGATCTTATCGATGGTCCAGGCGGCGGGGCGGCCGGCCAGGGCGAGGCGGTGGTCAAGAAAGCCCACGTACCCCTTTGGTGCCAACTCACGACTGGCCGCGAGCAGTCCCGAGCGATGAGGCAGCAGGCCCGGCCGACCCAATCCGGGCAGCACAATGACCGCGTCGGCGACCGGGTCGGTTCGGCGGGCTCCGACCAGAATGGCTACGACAGCGGCGAGGCCGCCGGCCACAGCAAGGGCGGCGAAAAAGGTGAGTATCGGGGGCATCCGCTTCTCCTTAGAATTTCACTTTGACGACGGCCATCATCCAGAGCGAACCGACGATGAGCAGAACGGCGGCCACGATGATCGCGATGATTCCGATGATGTTGCCGAGGAACCCGTTGAAATAATTGGGCTGGCTGATGAGCAGGAACGCGAACACTCCGATCGGCAGGAGCACGAGCACCCAAGCCGAGAGCTTTCCCTCAGCGGCGAGGGATTTGACCTGACGCCGAACCTGATTGCGTTCCCGAATGGTGTGACCCACCTGGTCGAGCACCTCTGAGAGGTTGCCACCAGCCTCGCGGTTAATCGAGATGGCCTGGGCGACCCACTGAAAATCCTCACTGCGCATGCGCACTGCCGTACTCTCGAGCGAGTCGCTCAGGTCACGGCCGATGCGTGTTTCGTTCACGATGCGCGCAAATTCATCGGACGTGGGCTGTTCGGTTTCGTGGCTGACGGCATCCACTGCCCGCATCAGGCTGTGCCCGGCGCGCAGTCCGCCGGCCAGCAGCCCGAGTGATTCGTCAAGCTGATCGGCGAATTTGGCGCGGCGGTGCCCTGTGCGCAACCGGAGCCAGACCTTGGCGCCGACGACGGCGAGTGCCGCGAACAAAATCATGAGGGGCACCATCCAAACGGTGCCGTCACCGAGAAGCAGGCCGAGCAGGGCTGCCACCGCCGCTGCGGAAATCACCATGAGCACAAAAGCGGATGGCTGCATTCGGATCCCAGCCTGCTCCAGCTCGGCTGCGGTGAACGGCACCACGTTGCGTCGCCGGATCACTCGGTCGATTGCTCCGACGGTGCGGTCGGTGAGCCGGGTCAGCCCGGACACCTCTACCGCGCCGGGAGCGCGGCGACGATCCAGCGGCACGCGAAGCATCGGCGGCGCAATGACAAGAAGCACGACCACGAGCAGTGCGGCAACAACGCACAGCACACCGAACGCAAAGATCGCGGTACTCATCGCAGTGCCTTCGCGCTGCGGGTCAGCAGGTCGGCCTGGAACACACTCGGGTCCAAAACGATACCGAGGTCGGCGAAGCGATCGGCGAAACGTGGCCGAACGCCAGTGGCTATCGCGCGACCGAGCAGGTTTCCCGCAGGATCGACCCCGGCGTGGTGATCGAACACGAACACCTCCTGAAGGGTGACGATCTCCCCCTCCATGGTCTGCACCTCGGTGACATGGGTAATGCGCCGAGAGCCGTCTTTCATACGGCTGATCTGCACGATCACGTCGATGGCGGAAGAGATCTGCTCGCGGATCGCCCGCACCGGCAGGTCCATGCCCGCCATCAGCACGAGTGTCTCCATGCGCGCGATCGCATCGCGCGGCGAATTGGAGTGCACCGTGGAAATCGACCCCTCATGCCCGGTGTTCATGGCCTGAAGCATGTCAAGGGTCTCGCCACCACGGCACTCACCGATGACGATGCGGTCGGGCCGCATGCGCAGGGAGTTGCGCACAAGGTCACGAATGGTGACCTCGCCCTTGCCCTCGATGTTGGCTGGGCGGGATTCGAGGCGGATGACGTGTTCCTGCTGCAGTTGCAGCTCGACCGCATCCTCGATGGTCACGATGCGCTCTCGCTCTGGAATGAACCCGGACAGTACGTTGAGCAGGGTCGTTTTACCAGTCCCCGTTCCACCCGACACGATGATGTTCAGTTGTGCCTTGACGCAGGCGTCGAGCACCTGTGCCATTTCGATGCTCATCGTTCCCAAGCGGATGAGGTCGGTCACCGTGAACGGTTCCCGGGCGAATTTGCGGATGGTCAGGGAGGAGCCGTCCACAGCGAGCGGCGGGATGATGGCGTTCACCCGGGAACCGTCGGCCAGGCGGGCATCGACGAGCGGAGACGATTCGTCGATGCGGCGACCGACCTTGGACACGATGCGCTCGATCACCCGGCGAAGCTGGGCCTCGCTCGTGAAGTGGGTATCGCTGCGGGACAGCCGGCCGAAGCGTTCCACCCAAATCTGCTCGTGGCCGTTCACCATGATCTCGGTCACGGTGTCGTCGTCGAGCAGCGATTCCAGCGGACCATAGCCGAGCACGTCGTCGCCGATCTCATTGATCAGGCGCGCCCGTTCGTCAGAATTGAGTGGCACCTGCTCGTCGGTGACGATGTTGCCCAGCTCGGTTCTGGCGTAGCTGTGCAGCTGTTCCTCGGTCAGGCTTGAGTCGTTCAGGCGAAACCCGATGCGCTCGAACAGTTCCTGGGCCGCCCGCTCCTTAATGTCGGCAAGCGGATCGACGACGATCGGCGGCGCCGCCGCTGGTGGGGCGGTACGGGCTGCCGGTACGACGCCGTCGTCAGGCACGCTTGGCAGCGGATGCAGCGGTGCGGTGCGGTCAACGCGGGCCAGCGGACCGTCGCGCAGTGCGGCGTCCATTCGTTCATTGAGTCTCATGAGATATCCACCCTCTTGTGCAGCTGAAAGGTTTTCTTGGGGGCACCGGCGTCAAACCGGGCGACCAGCCTGTCGAGGGCGCGGGCGACGGGACTTCGTCCGCCCTCCTGCAACACCGGTACGCCCCGGTTTGTCGACACCGAGACCAGGGTGGAACGGGGCACTGCTACGTCGACCGGCACACCGATGGTCGCCTCGACATCTCGAACGCTCAGCCCACTGCGCCGATCGGCGAGGTTGAGCACGACGTGACGCGCGGGCGGCATGATGCCAATGCGATCGAGCACGGCGAGCTCTTTGCGCAACCCCCTGGCACTGGGTACAGTCATGTCGCAGAGGAAGACGGCATCGGTGGCTAGCTCCAAGGCAGCGAGAGCATGATCGCCGAGCCCCGGCGCTGTATCGATGATGATGTACTGAAAGACGTCGGCGAGTTGATTGATGAGATGACCGAGCTGATCGCCGGTGACGCGATCGCCGGCATCCGGCTGGTCGGAACCGCACACCGTGTAGAAGCCGCTCGAATGTGCGGTCAGCGAGGACTTGAGCACCATGAGATCGTCGACGGCGTTCCCCAAGACGACATCGGGCAGGGTCAGCGCCGGCTCCAGGGAAAGCGCCATTGCAACGTCTCCGAATTGCACGTCAGCATCGATGAGCACGACGGAGTGCGGGGCCAGCCGGGCGAGTCCGACGGCGAGGTTCGTGGCGACGGTGGTCTTGCCGAGGCCGCCTTTCGCCGCGACGACCGCGATGATGCGACGTCTTGGTGGGCTGCCAGTCGGAGGAAGGTCTTGTGCCGCTGGCTGGGTACTCGTCGCCGCTGCCAGGCCGACCGGTCCATCCGGCATTTCGACAATCACCTGGTCGGATACGGGGTTTGCCCCCACTGGGCTACCTTGCGGCAGGGGCCCGAAACTTTGCATTTGCCTCACCGGAACATCTCCGACCCGTCGACGACCCGGGAGCCGGCCTCGGTAGCCTTGTCGGGTTCGATCGTGAGCCAGACCGTTCCGAACTGCTGGCCCCAGACCAGGGACTCGATGTCGGGGGTGGTGCGGGCCAGAGTGACCATAATGACGCTCACCGGGGTGGCATCGGCGCCAGCGTCGGGCGTCGTCGTGGTGCCGGCCTGCACGGCCGTGACCAGCACCTTGTGGAAGACCTGCTTGCTCAGCAGCATTTCCGTTCCGTCGACGGTTTTGGTCGCGGTGATCACCACTCCCACGGTGTCGCCGGCTTTGAGCACGCCGCCCACGACTCGTTCCAGCGGTAACGCGAGGGTGAGCACCTGCATGCCGTCGGGAACCTTGACGTCACCGCGGGCGGCGAGGTCGGCCGCTTCGACCCAACGAGAACTGATCAGCTGCTCGCCGGGTACGAGCGCGGCATCCGCTACCGTGCCAGCAAGCGCGCTCAGTTTGGTCACCCGACCCGGAACGGCGGCTACCGCAGGAATCTGCTTCTGTTCAATGAACGTGGTGATGTCTTCAGCCTTGGTGCCCTGCGGAATCTGAGTCGTCACGACGAACACGGAGACCAAGGCTGCGCCGTCTGCCGCTCGGGCATCGGCACCGCGCACGTAGCCGGTGAGCGCGAAGGTGCCCACGAGGGCCAAGATAATCGCGACGATCGCACCGATAAGTCGGGTTTTCATGGGATCTCCTATTTGATGAGTCTGACAAACTCTGCGCCGAGATTCGGTCCGCCGAGCTCTTGTACTTCTGCCGAGTCAACCGACACCCAGTGGTCGAAATATCCCTGAATGCCCCTGCAATTTCCGGTGCATTTCGTCGCCGGCGAGGCTTGCGCAACTGGATCGAGGCTGGTCATCGGAAGATTATTGTTTCCGCTGAACTTCCACCCGGTGATGCGAAAGGCGGCAAAGGCATAGATGTGGTAGCTGCCCACGGCTCCCGTCACGGCGTCGTTGCCGTTGCTGGCGTAGGCGCGATCGAAGATGGGCACCAAGATCGTGGTGTTCAGCATGGCGTTGAAGTACGTGTCGCAGTCACTCGTCGGCGGGTCGTTTCCCGGGTCGCTGGGTACGGTCTCGCTGGTAAGGCTGACGGCAGCTTCGCAGGTGTCGGCGATCGGGTCAATCCAGCCGAAACCTCCCGGAATAGGGTGCCCGTCGCGGCCAGCGCACTCCAGATTCCGATCGTAGCGAATGAGCTGTAGTTTGCCGTCGAGAGCCGGCCGAAATTCGCAGTAAGAAATAGCGAGTGGCAACACGTTGGCGGCTTCGGGCGAACCCCACTCCGCCTGCGCTACCACGCTCATTGTCGTTGGAGCAGCTCCGATGGCGAAGAACGGCCTAATCGCGGACGCTCCAGATGCCTCCAAAGTCGTCGCTACAACCTGAACGCTGTTGGGAGGCGCGGGTGACGGCGCGGGCACGACCGCTGAGGCATTGGATTTTGCGTCGTTTGAATTGACATTCGCAAAGTCTCGAGCCTGGTTCGCGACCGTGGTCGGGGAGTTGCACAGGCCGTCGACGGCGCAGTTGCGGGCGATGGCAATGGCTGCTGCATCCGCCCCGTTCTGCAGTTGCGCTTTTTCGGCGTAGAGGGCGCCGACGTCGATCGCGATCGCCAGGAATCCCAGCAGGGGAATCATGAGGATGCCGACCATGACGGCGCTGGCGCCGCGCTCGGCGCGGAGCAGATGATTTAGCCACCGCACAGCATGACTCCCTTTCCGGTGAGCACCATTGATGTGTATGGAAGGTAGCCCGAGATGAGATCGACCGTGTGTTTGACCGTAACCGTAATGGTCGAATCGGTCGCACAGATGGTCGGGCTGACTGTGACTTCCCCAGCTGTCAGTGGAACTGACGGGGCGGCATTAAGGGTGGCCGTCTTCGCGTCGTCCACGACGTTGTGAATCGCCATCGACCGGGCACCCTCGCGGGCGGCTCCGGTGATGGAGATCTGGATGTTGTACAGCCGACCGAACTCGATGATGAAGAAGATAAGAATGATGAGAATTGGCAGTACCAGCGCGAACTCCACCGCTGCCGCGCCACGTTCACCAGAGTGCAGGCGCATCAGTCGTCGACGTAACCCCAACATCGGAGGTCCCTTCAGCTTGAGCGGCAGCGGCTTCCCTGCGGAAGCCGCCACCTTTTACCGCTGTCACTGTGCCGTTCGGTCGACCGACCGGCCGACCGAGTTCTATCGCTGGCTACTTAATGACGGGCAGTTTGCCGGCGACGCTGGTGAAGAGCGTGCCAAGGTTGGTCCCGAGCAGGGTGACGCTGACGATGATGGCGACGGCGATCAGCGCGACCATGAGGCCGTACTCCACCGCGGTAGCACCCTTTTCTTCTGAACGCAGGCTGTTGACGAATGCGGAAATCTGGGTGAAGAACTTCATGTCGGGTAGTCCATTCTGTGAGAAATCAGCCTGAGTGCCGATCGGTAGCTGAAATATATTCGACACGAGTTTTGCTCACAAATACCAAAACTGGGGCTGGTCAGGCGCTGGGCCGTAGACCATACTCATGGGTCCGAAAGAGAGTGCGTTACGTCAATGCCCGTGGTCTGGCGTCAGTACGCGCGGGCCATTTCCGACGGCCAGGTTCTCCCGCGAAATGATCGCGTCGTGAGCGGTCGGTGGCGTTCCGGCCTGCCCGCCCGGCCCGACGACCACGAACTGGCCCATCATTCCGGCATCTTCGTGCGCGAGCATGTGGCAGTGGAACATATACGGAAAGTTCGGATCGGTATATTCCGCAAACTGCATGATCAATTCGTAGCGAACGCCGGGTTCGAGATAGATCGTGTCCTTCCACCCGGAGAGTTCGGCTGGCGGCGACTCGGTCCCCACCCGCAACACCTGAAACTGCACGGCGTGCACGTGAAAGTTGTGCGGAAGCGGCATGGCGTTGTCGACGGTCCACACCTCGGTGGCGCCGGCCTCGACGGTCTCGTCGATGCGGGTCATGTCCATCAGCCGGTTGTTGATCGTGTAGCCGTTGAGGGTGAAGGAACGGTCGGTGGTGGCATCCGCTTTGTCCAGCGGCACGATGTTGGCCAGGGTGGTCGGCGTGGCGCCGATGCTGCTGAGCGCGTCGGCCGCGCGCAGTTCCATGACGTCGAGGGTGTCGTCGCCGGCGTTGCGCGTCGCTGCGCTGGCCGACGTGCCGAGATCGGGCGGGGTGGATTGCAGTTTCACGGTCTCACCCGGGGTCATTTTCACGAGAATTTCAGCACGTTCCCCCGGTGACAAGCGGATGCCGTCCATCGGTGCCGCCTCGCGGAGCAGTCCCCCGTCGGTTGCGATCAGGTCGAACGAGCGCCCATCGCTGAACCCGAAGTCGTACAGGCGCGCGGTGGACCCGTTGACCAGTCGCAGCCGCACGACATCGCTGGTCACGTCGAGATAGGGCGCGAGGGTGCCGTTGACCAGCAGCTGGTCGCCGATCGGCCCGATGTAGCCACGCACGTCAGTGACAAACTGGCCGTTGTCGTCGAAGCGGCGGTCCTGCACGACGACGGGAATGTCATCGACCCCGTAGCTGCGCGGCAGGTTGAGCGCCGACTCCTCGTCGTCCTGCAGCAGGAACAGGCCGGCCAACCCCATCTCAACCTGGTGTTCGGTCTTTTCGGTGGGGTGCGGGTGATACCAGAGGGTCGCTGCGGGCTGGTCGATCGTGAAGTTCGGGCTCCAGCTGGCGCCGGGTTCGACCGTCTGGTGCGGGCCGCCATCCATTTCGGCGGGCAGGTTCATGCCGTGCCAGTGCACGGTCGTGGCCTCATCGAGGTCATTGCCGACATTGATGCGCACGTCGTCGCCGCGCTTCGCGACGAGGGTCGGGCCGAGATAGCTGCCGTTGTAACCCCAGGTGTCAGTGGCGACGCCGGGAGTGAACTCGGTCGTGCCCTCCTCGGCCGTAAGGTCGAAGACTCGCTCCCCGGCAGCATTCACGGTCGCTTCCGCCAATGGCGGGATGGCGAGCGGGTTCACGAAATCGATGGTACCGACGGTATCGATCACGCCGGCACCGGTGTCGCTGGTGCAGGCGGTCAGGCCCACGGCGAGTGTCACGGCGGCGACCACCGTGCCGCTGATGATGGTTGCCACACGACGGCGCGGCCGGGCAAGTCGACTCTGGATCATTACCCTATTTTCGCAGTGTGCCGGGCGCCCTCACACCACGGCGGTGCTCAGGCCTGACAGCGCGGGCACCAGTACAGTTTGCGAGCCGCCATCTCTTCGAGCACGATGTGGGTGCCGCAGACCCGGCAGGGCAGGCCTTCGCGCTTGTAGACCCAGTGCCGGTCGGCGCGCCTCTTCATGGCGAGGCGATACTCGTCGCCCTCGAGCTTGTCCATGGTCATCATCTGACCGGTCGCGACGCCGATGTGCAACAGGTGCGCCCAGTCCTGCCAGAGCGCGCGCACGGTGTCATCGCTGAGCGACTTGCCGGGGGCGTGCGGGTTGAGGCCGGCACGAAAGAGCATCTCGGCGCGGTAGACGTTGCCGATGCCGCTGACCACGCTCTGGTCCATTAGCAGCCGGCCGATCGGCGTGGGCTTCTTGCGCACGACGCTCACGAAACGTTCCTCGGCCTCGGGCGTGTTGCCCTGTTCCGGATCGGGGCCGAGCTTACCGATCACGGCGTCGACCTGGGCCGGGTCGAGAACCTCACAAGCGGTCGGGCCGCGCAGGTCGGCGCACACCGTGTCGCTCAAGAGGCGCACCCGCACCTGTCCGACCGGCTCAGGCGGAAAGGCATCGGCCAGGTCGATCTCCTTCTCCTGCTCGGACATCCGCACCCGGGTACTGCGGGGCGCTCCGATGCTGAAGATCGAGTTTTCCCCGGCCGAGTCATACGTAGCGAGGTCGGTGCCGTGCTGGTTGGTCTGACCCATCCTCCCGTTGGCCGAGGCCATCGTGGCATCCATCAGAATCTCGCCGCTGAAGTCCCAGGCGCCGTACATTCCTAAGTGGATGCGCAACCACAGTCCGTGGTCGAACTCCAGAAACATCTGCTTACCGACGGCGCGGGCATCCGTTATGGTGTGGCCACTGAGCTGGGCGGCGCCGACCACAAAACGGCCCTGCGGCGACGAGACGGTGACGCGGTGCCCGACGAAGTTGCGCTGGAATTGTCGGGTGATGCGATGAACGGAATGACCTTCGGGCACCTCAGCTCACTTGCCGTCGACGTTCTTGCCGGCAATGGTTCCGGTGATCTCGTATTCACCCAGCTGACGGATGCGACGCACGTGGCGCTCCTCGTCGCTGAACGGTTCGGCGATGAACGCGTCGATAAAGCCGGTGGCCTCCTCGATCGTGTGCTCGCGGGCACCGATCGAGATGACGTTGGCGTCGTTGTGTTCTCGGGCGAGCCTGGCTGTAGAGAGGTTCCAGACCAGGGCGGCGCGGGCGCCGGTCACCTTGTTGGCGGCCATCTGCTCGCCGTTGCCGGAGCCGCCGAACACGACACCGAGCGCTTCAATGCCTCCTTCAAGGTCGTCGACGGTGGCCTGCGCGGCATTGATGCAGAACGCGGGGTAGTCGTCGAGGGCGTCGTAGGTCTGGGGCCCGTGGTCGATGACCTCGTGGCCCGCCGCACGCAGGTGCGTGATCAGGTGGTGGCTGAGGTCGAGACCGGCATGGTCCGTGGCGATGTGGATGCGCATGTCACCATCCTATTTAGTGCCGACGACCTCGGCGAAAATTGGGTCGCGGGTACGGCTGCGCTTGAGCTCGAAGAACCCGTCGTAGCTCGCGAGCGCGACCACGCCGTCCCAGAGCGTGAGAGCGTCGTCGCCCATGGGTGCCGGGGAGATGACGGGTCCGAAGAAGGCCACGCCGTTGACCGCGATGACCGGGGTGCCGACATCCTGGCCGACCCGGTTGATGCCGTCGAAGTGGCTGGCACGCATCTGAGCGTCGTACTCGTCGCTGTCCGCAAAGGCGGCGAAGCTCGCGGGAAGGCCCACCTCGGCGAGCGCGGCGGGGATGACCTCGTCGGGATTGCGGTTGCCGCCAAGGTGAATCTGGGTGCCGAGCGCGTCGTAGAGCGCCTTGACTATCTTCTGGCCGTGCAATTCGTTGGCCGCGGCCACGAGTCGGGTGTACTTGAGTGCCCGCGGGAAGAAGGCGGCGTATTCCTCGCTGACGTCCTGGTCTTCGTTGAGAACGGCGAGGCTCATCACGTGCCAGGTCACGTCAAATTCGCGCAGGTGTGCCACTTCGTCAACCCAGCGCGACGTCATCCAGGCCCAGGGGCACGAGGGGTCAAACCAGAAATCTACAGAATCAGTCATGCCCCCAGCCTAAGCAGCACTCCTGAGTCATCCCCGAAAGTTAGACCCAACATTTGGGCGATGCCCCCCCGTGAGGGGGTATTGTGGGTGGGTTGAAAAAAATCTGCACCACGCAGTACAGCTGTGTCTTCGCAGCACAATATCTCCACGGGAGAAATTCTTATGCTCACTGACCGAAGCACATCCAACCCGACGTCCAGCGCCCGGAGCGCCTCGGCAGCCCGGGCAAAGCCCCTGAAGTCTCTTCGCCGCCGCCGTATCGCCGTGTCCGACGTCAACGTCGTCGACAAGCCCATCATGAAGCGCGCCCTCGGCGGCACGATCGTGGGAAACACCATGGAGTGGTACGACGTGGGAATCTTCGGCTACCTCATCACCACCATGGGTCCGGTCTTTTTGCCGGAGGCGGACGCATCCGTTCAAACCCTGTTTTTGCTCGGCACCTTCGCGGCCACCTTCTTCGCCCGCCCGCTCGGCGGCGTGTTCTTTGGCTGGCTCGGTGACCGCATCGGTCGGCAGAAGGTGCTCGCGACCACGCTGATTCTGATGGCCGCGTCGACCTTCGCCGTCGGGCTGCTGCCCGGCTACGCGCAGATCGGGGTCTGGGCGGCGGTGCTGCTGGTGTTCGTCAAGCTCGTGCAGGGTTTCTCGACCGGTGGCGAGTACGCCGGGGCGACGACCTTCGTCAGCGAGCACGCGCCCGACAAGCAGCGCGGCTACTTCGCGAGCTTTCTCGACATGGGCAGCTACCTCGGTTTCGCCATCGGCGCGTCACTCGTCTCTGTGTTGCAGCTCACCCTCGGCCAGGACGTGATGGAGGCGTGGGGCTGGCGTGTGCCGTTCCTCATCGCCGGGCCGCTCGGCCTGATCGCCATCTACTTCCGCATGAAGATCGACGAGTCCCCCGCCTTCCAGGCCACGCTCGACGCGCAGGAGGAAGCCCAGAAGAACCCCATCGGTGCCACGGCCGACACTCCCAAGGGCCCGATCGCCATCTTCAAGGCGTACTGGCGCAACATCATCATCGCGATGATTCTGGTCGCCGCCGCGAACACCGTCGGCTACGCGCTGACCTCGTATATGCCCACCTACCTCACGGAGAATAAGGGGTACGACGAATTGCACGGTACGGCGCTGACCATTCCGATTCTTGTAGTCATGGCGTTGTGCATCCCGCTGGCCGGCCGGCTCTCCGACCGCATCGGGCGTCGCCCGGTGCTCTGGATCGGAGCCGTCAGCACGGTCGTGCTGTCGTCCCCGGCGTTCCTGCTGATCGGTATCGGCGACATCTGGTCGACCCTGCTCGGCCTGGCGCTCATCGCATTCCCGGTCACGTTCTACGTCTCGAACCTCGCCTCGGCCCTGCCGGCCCTGTTCCCGACGGCGAGCCGGTATGGCGCCATGGGCATCTCGTACAACTTCGCGGTGGCCATCTTCGGCGGTACCACGCCGTTCATCATCGCGGCCCTCATCGTGGGCACCGGCAACGACATGATGCCGGCGTTCTACCTCATGGGTACCTCGTTCATCGGGGCGATCGCCATCTTCTTCCTGCGCGAATCGGCCAACCGTCCGCTGCCCGGCTCCATGCCGAGTGTGAACACCCACGAAGAGGCGCACGAACTGGTCAAGACCCAGGACGACAACCCGCTGCTCGACACCGACGAAATGCCGTTCGACCATACCTTCGAGCCGCCGACCTACGCCATCCCCATTCAGGAGCCGGCGAAGATCTAACGTCTCGCGTGAGTGCGTGGCCGGCTTTCGGTCACGCACCCACAAACGGATGCTCACAGTCACCCCGCGTAGAATCCTCGAATGACCACCGCGCCCTCCACCACTGCGCCCACCGGCTCGGCACCAGAAGAATCGGGCGTGTCGACCGCTGACTTCGAATCATCCGATCCGGAATTCATCGACATCGACCCGCACGACCTCGCGGTGACCCTGCGGGTTCTCGCTTCCCTCAGCGACGTCGACCCGGACAGCGCCGACTTTGTCACCGTGCGCCAGGCCACCGCCAAGATGTTCAAGTCGGTCAAAATGGCGCGCCGCCTGGAGAAGCGTGCGGTCATCGCCGACGCCGATCGCAGCGTCATCGCCGCCACCGCCACCGGCGCGCCCACCCGCATCGACGACGAGACCCGCGGCGCGCAGCTGTCACTCGGCACCAGCGCGGCCACCGCCGGAGAACTACTCGTCCCCCGCGCCTGCTACATCTGCAAACAGAAGTACACCGTGGTCGACGCGTTCTACCACCAGCTTTGCCCGAGCTGCGCACTGTCGAGCCACGCCAAGCGCGACGCCCGCACCGACCTGACCGGCAAGCGTGCCCTGCTCACCGGCGGCCGGGCCAAGATCGGCATGTATATCGCGTTGCGTCTGCTGCGCGACGGAGCCCACACCACCGTCACCACCCGCTTTCCGCGCGATGCCGTACGCCGCTTCGCCGCCATGCCCGACTCCACGGACTGGCTGCACCGCCTGCGCATCGTCGGCATCGACCTGCGTGACCCGGCCCAGGTGATCGCCCTGGCCGATTCCGTCGCCGCCCAGGGCCCGCTCGACATTCTCATCAACAACGCCGCGCAGACCGTGCGTCGATCACGCGGCTCGTACTCCCCCCTGGTCGAGGCCGAGGATTCGCCGCTGCCCGATGGCCCGCTGCCGGAGATCGTGTCGTTCGGGCACACCAACGACGCGCATCCGCTGGCCCTGGCGGCGTCGGTGTCGGGGCATCCGCTACTCGCGGCCGCCTCCGGCGCGGGTGCGCTCACAGCGGATGACCTCACCCGGCTGGCCCTCGCCGCCGGGTCCTCTTCGCTCGAAAAGCTCGCCGCCGGCACCGCGATCGACGCCGGCGGCCTCGTTCCCGACCTGCACGACGTGAATAGCTGGACGGCCAATGTCGAGGACGTCGATCCGCTCGAGATGCTCGAAGTACAGCTGTGCAATACGACCGCACCATTTTTATTGGTGAGCCGTCTGCGGGCGTCGCTCACGGCATCCGCTGCCCGGCGCACCTACATCGTGAACGTGTCGGCGATGGAGGGGGTGTTCGGTCGCGGCTACAAGGGGCCAGGCCACCCGCACACCAACATGGCCAAGGCCGCGCTGAACATGCTCACCCGCACGAGCGCGAAGGAGATGCTCGAAGACGGAATTCTCATGACGAGCGTCGACACCGGCTGGATCACCGACGAACGCCCGCACCCCACGAAGGTTCGCCTGGCCGAGGAAGGCTTTCACGCTCCGCTCGACCTGGTCGACGGCGCGGCCCGGGTCTACGACCCGATCGTGCGCGGCGAGGCCGGCGAAGACCTCTACGGCGTCTTCCTCAAGGACTACCAGCCCGGCGCCTGGTAGTCGTCAGTCGAGCTCGAACGCCGTCTGGATGGCGGCGCTGAGTTGTGACTCCTGGCTGGGCAGCAGAAAACCAATATGGCGGCCGAGGCTCGCTACCGGGATGGTCACGATGTTGTCGCAACTCACGACGCAGTCCTGGTCGAGGCCGTTCGACGGGCCGACCGGCACTTCGGTGGACAGCCCCCGCACCGAACTGGTGATCGGTGCGACCGTGACCCGCGTGAGGTACGGGCGCACGAGCTCGCGGGTGAGCACAAGAACCGGCCGTGCCTTGTCGAGGTGCGCAATATGAATCGCGCGCATCGTCACGGGACGTCAGTCGGGAGGGTCGCGCCGTAGCGTGCGAGTTCGTCCAGGTCATCGACGTCTGTCGACTTCTCGGAGAGAATACGAACGTCACGCAGTGCAACCTCGCGACGACGTTCTCGTTCGAGGGCCCGCGTGATCACTGCGGCGCGGCTGCTGTCGCGGCCCTCCGTTACGGCGAGGTCAAGATAATCAACGATGTCGTCGGGGAGGCGCACCGCAATTTGTCGACTCATACCTGCAGCATACCGTTCTAGAACCCGATTTGGTATGCGATTCTCGGGCTGTGCGACGTCGAGCAGCAGCAGCGCGATAGCGAGGAAAGCAAAGGTCACGGGACAAAAATCTCCCCTGCTAGGCTGACCGGATGCTGCGCCGCACCCTGATCCTGCCGATCGTTTCTCTCGCTCTCGTCGCCCTCAGCGGATGCGCAGCCGAACCCGTGCCGGAACCGTCGGCCACGTCAACGACTTCGCCAACCGCAACGCCTGCCGCAGCCACCAGCCCGCTCAGCTGCGACGATATCGCGGCCCCGGGCGACATTGCCAACGTCTTCGCGGATCCCGCCGGCACCGTGCCAACCCCGGTTGCCGCGATGCAGCCGTCGACATTCCTGGTCGAGTACTCCGTTCCAGCCCTCGGCGGGCTGTCCTGCTCCTGGCGAGTCGGCGCGGCAGCGGGCAATCCGATGGATCACCAATCCGACTCCGACTGGGCCTACCTGAGCGTCAAGGTACTGCCCGGCGCGGCCGACACTTGGGCGCCAAACGATTCCGGCGCCGGTCCGGCCGACCCGCTCACCAGCATCGGCGGCATCGAAGCGGCCACCGGATGCGGCGACCCCGGGTGTTTCATCTCAGCACCCGTCGGTGACGCCTGGGTCGAAATCACGCTGAGCACGAACTCATTCGGTACCCGCGATGTGCGCTTTGACGGCATGACGAGCGACGCGATCGTAGCGCAGATGACGCCGCTCGCGGCATCCGTTTATTCCACTCTGACGGATGCCGAACCCAGCCAGGTAGCCTGGCCGGCGGTCGCCCTGACCCCGCGTGAACCGGCCTGCACCGGCGCGCTCAAGCCGCAGGGCATCGCCATGGCCCTCGGCGTCGACTCGCTCGAGTACGAAATCTTCGACTCGTCAAACATGAACCCGGTCTACTTCGACGGCTTCGTGTCGCAGGCCGCCGGGTTGTTTCGGTGCGACGTGCGTGCCGACGGCGTATTGGGCACCTCGATCCATGTCGGCTATGGTCTCGCCGGGATCGTTGACACGATGATCACGGAGCCGGACAGTCAGGCCGCATTGTCGCCGATCGTGCTCGAGGGAGCCGTCGAAGGTGAGCACGCCGTGCAGGTCTGCGCCGACCCCTCCGGTTACTGCACCGTGATTTTCTCGCTCGGCGAATCGGCCTACTCGGTCGAATCTGTCTCCCAGGCTGTGGCTGTCGCCGAGGCGATCATCGCCCAGGCCCGCTAACCTCCTACTGCGCTACAACGACAGGAGCACGAGATGACCGAGGATACTTTCGACCGCGACGTCATGCGCTCGTTCAAGAAATTCATGGAACGCGTCGTGGCAACGGCGGATGCCCAAAACCCGTCGGGCCAGTCGCCGCTCGGCGACGCGATCACCGAGTTTCTCGGCGCGAACGCATCGACCCTGCCGGTCGTATCCGAGACTCTCGCCGATCATCGCCTGGTCGACGCGGACATTGCCCTGACTGCCCTGGCCGGAACTGATCCGGCCGCGCTTCTCGGCGTCTCTGGCGGGCAGCAGCGTTTTCACTCAAGCCTGTCCGAACTGGTGGCCAGCCCGTTCCAGGGTTTCGCTCCCGGGCCGGTGGACTACTCGGCCCGGGCGACCGGACCGACATCGACCCGTCAGGTGGTCTCATTCGGCCTGCGGCTCATCCGCTTTGAGGGTGAGCCGATTGCGGTGCTGCAACGCGCCGCGAACCCGCAATTCGGGCGCAACACGGCCGAACTCGAGATCATGGCCACATCACCGCAGGCGGTCACCGGCTTTCTCGAGCACCTGCGCGCGCTCATGATCGAGCACAGCGTGCTGCGCGGGCAGGTGCTCTCGTTCGTGCAGACCGAATACGGGGCCGGTGCCGGAATCAGTTTTCTGGAACGACCCGTCGTTCCGGCGGCCGCCATCGTGCTACCGGACGGCATCCTCAGCACGATCACCGACCACGTCATCGGAATCGGCGAGCAGCGCCAGGCACTGCTCGCCGCCGGTCAACACTTGAAGCGCGGCGTATTGCTTTACGGTCCTCCCGGTACCGGCAAAACCCTCACCGTACGCCACCTGCTGAGCGTTACCCCGGGCATCACCGCCGTGCTCCTGACCGGCACCAGCATCGTGCACATCGCTGCCGCCGCCGAAATCGCGCGCACATTCGCGCCGTCCATCGTCGTGCTCGAAGACATCGACCTGGTCGCGATGCAACGCAACACGACTCCGCAGCCACTCTTATTCGAGGTGCTCGACGCCCTCGATGGGCTCGACGGCGACGCCGATGTGGCCTTCGTCATGACCACCAACCGGGTCGAGGTACTCGAAAGTGCCCTCGCCGAACGGCCAGGCCGGGTCGATCTCGCCGTGGAAGTGCCCCTGCCCGCGCTGGCTGAACGCGAGCGGTTGTTCCGGCGTTATGCGGGCGGGCTGCCGTTCAGCCCGGCCGCCCTCGATGCCGCCGCCGGCCGAGCGGAGGGCGTGACCGGATCCTTCGCCAAGGAGCTCATTCGTCGGGGCGTGCTCCGCGCTGCCCTCCGTGCCGGCACCGTCAACGACACCGACCTGCAGGCGTCCCTCGACGATCTGCTGTCGGCGGGCGCATCCCTCACCCGACGGCTCCTCGGCACGAGCAGTGGTGAAATCCCGCGCTGGCAACCCGATGAGGAGCCGGGCCATGGGCCGAATGGCGGCAGCTACGTTCCGATGCAGGAGACGGCGCCCGTGGTGACGCGCCAATTCTCCTTCGGGTGGGGCGGCCCGACAGGGCCGGTCACAGCAGTGGACGCCGCTGAAGGCGACCCCGAGCAAACCGACGAGCCCCAATGACCGGTCAGCGCTCGTAGACGTCACGACGATGGCCGCCCGGGCAGCGCCCTACCGTCCAGCGCCGGATTAAAGCGGATGCCCGGTGGCGATTACGGCAGCACCTCGAAGATACCGCGGGCACCCTTCTCGGCATCCGACATGATGTGGCTGACGAAGGGGTAGTCGCCCGGCTGGGTGAAGCTGAGCTCGACGAACCCGCCCTGCGCAACGGCGAGATCGAGCACCTGGGAGCCGCCGCTACCGGTGCTGCCGCCGTGCTTCAACAGGTAGTCGCCCTCCTTATACACGGTGGAGAACTGACCGCCCACGACATGGAAGGCACTGCCCACATTGGGCCCGGCCGCCAGCACCCAGACGCGCACGGTCTCGCCCGCCGTCGCCTCTAGCGGCCGGGCAGCGTATTGGTTCGCGTAGCCGTTGAAGACCACGATGTCGGGGATCTGCGTCGCCACCTTCACGGCGTCCACTTCACCGCCCTGAGCGCCGAGGTACAGCTCGGACTGTACGAGGAGGTACTCGCGGTCCACCTCCGCCCGGCCCGGCGGGTCGATGATCACCGCGCCGAACATGCCGTTGGCGATGTGCACGGACATGGGCATGGTGGAGCAGTGATAGAGCCAGATGCCCGACCGTGTGGCGGTGAAGGTGTAGAACAAGGATTCTCCGGGTGCGATGGTGCGCATCACGGCGTCTGGCGCGATATCGCCGGCGTGGAAGTCGATCGAGTGCCCGACCGTGCCCTCGTTCACCAGCGTGATCTCGAATACGTCGCCCACGGTGCCGCGCAGGGTGGGCCCTGGCGCGGTGCCGTTGAACGTCCAGAGCATCTGGGTGACGCCGGGTGTCACCTCGGTCTCGATGTTCTGCACGGTCAAGGTCTGCCGGTGGACTTTGGCGGACGAGGCGGGCGGCAGCACGGCGTCCCTCGCCTCGAAACCGGCGTCGGGTTCAGCCATCGGGTCGAGATCCTCAGCAGCGGATGCCCCGGCTGCGGCCGCACCGTGGTCAGAGTGGGTTCCGCTCGCGGCGCCCCCGGCGACGATGCTGATCTCCATACCTTGCAGCCGGTGTCCGGCAATGGAGCACCAGCCCGCCACGCTCGCGCCGATCACGCCAACGTTCACGGTCTCGGAGGCGCCCGGCTCGAGGGAGCCCGACACCAGACCGGATTGCAGGACCAAGTTGTGCACCATCTCGTCGCTATTCGTGAGGGTGATGACCAGTTCATCACCGACCGGCACCTCGATGCGGTCGGGCACGAAGCGGGTGTCGACCATGTCGACCGCCACCGTGGTGGTGTGTCCGGTCGCGGCGGCGCCGGCCGCGGAGGAGCCGGCCGCCTGGGTCGACACCGTCCAGAGGCCAGCCGAGGCCGGATCGAGCACGATGCCGACGGTAACCGTGAGCAGCAGCACACTCGCCGCCGCGAGCATCCGCCCGGCGGCACGCGGTCGATCGACGGCCGTTCGTTCTCCCGGCACCACGCGCACGAGCGGCAGGACGCGCACCCGCCGGTTGACCCGCAGGGCCCTGGTGAACAGCACCAGAAAACCGGCCAGGGTGGCCACGATCAGCACCGACAATGCCACCGTGAGAGTGCTGGAGATGGGCAGCAACGACAGGGCGAGGGCGCCATTGACGACCACGACCCGAAAGAGGCCGCCACGGTCGAGCTCGGCCGCGGTTGCCTTGAGGGCGGCCGGGCCTCCACCGAGCACGACGGGCACCAGATAGCTGAGGGCCCCGAGTAGAATCTGGGCCGCAAAGCCGATCGCGAAGTACGGCACGAGGGTTTCGACGCCGGCGGCCGCGGCCGCCCAGCTGGGGGCGAGAGCCACCAGCAACCCGAAACCGGCGGTACAGAGGGCAAACCAGATCTGGGCGGCACCGAGGCTCCAGGCGGCGAAGGTCACGGCGGGCGCCCGGCGCAGGTGCCCGATACCCTCCCAGAGCACTCGACCCAGGGCAACGAGGTAGATCAGAACGCCGAGCGCCACGAGCATCCGCTGGTCGGCCAGGCAACCGACGAGGAGCAGCCCGAGGCCGCCCGCCAATACCGGAAGGGTGCTTCCGGCCGCCACTGTGGCGCCCTCGACACGGGTATGCAGCACCGTGGGCCAGAGCAACGCAACGGTACCGATGACGGTGAGGCCCACCCACCCGAGCAGGTTGAGGCCGAGATGGCCGATGAACAGGCGTTCGTAGGCCTCGCCTCCGCCGTCGAGCCTGGCCATCAGAATGCCGAGGGTAACGCCGCCGGAGAGCATCACTGCGCTGACAATGTAGTAGCGCACCAGCGGGGCGAACCGACCCGGCATCGCTCCACGGGTCTGGCTCACGATCACCACGGCGTGGACCAGCGCGTTCAGTCCGACCAGGCTGCCTCCGACCAGCACGAGCGGGTACCACTCGGCGACCATGCCGGTCATAACCGCCATCGCGCCCCCGGTGTGCACGCTCAGACGCAGGCCGAGTGAGCGGCGGTCCCCGAGGGCCTTGTGGCGAAGCAGGGTGTCGGCGAAGTGCTGACTCCAGATCAGAATTGCCGTGCTCACCGCGCCGAGCAGCAGCAGGTGCACGAGCAGCCAGCCCGACGACGGCACCTGGCGGTGCAGCAGAGTGAGAATCACCGCGGCGGCCAGCCAGGCAGGCACCAAACTGCCGGAGACGATGTGCCAGAGCTTGTCTTTCATAGGGTGGTCATCAGCGGCGTTGGGTCAGATCAACCCGGCTGTCGGACGAGTGAGTGCGGGTGAGGCGCACGGTCCAGGTTTCGGGTCCGCTCTCGAGGTAGGAAACGGCAAAGTCGCCGAGGCGGCTGGCTTCGAGCTGTCCGAGCAGCGGCAGCGGGTTGTGCGAGGCCACCAGGTCGAGGGCGAAGCCGGGCTGAATAACACCGAGTGCGCCAAAGATCGTGGCGTGGCGAATGGCGTGTGGGATGGGGCGAGTGTCGAGAACGATGGTCTCGGTGTCGTCGTGACCGCAGGCGCACGCGTGCGCGGCGGGAGCGTCGACATCTGCGGCACCGGGCCGGCTGGCAGACAGGTTGATCGGTTCGGCAGTCATAAAAAATCCCCTTTCACCGGGTCGAATGACCCTCGTGACCAGTTTAGAGGACTTTATTCCTTTCAATCAGCTCACGAGTGCTGTGGGGACAGGTGCACGAGGCAGAGCGTCGGCTGCACGAAGGGCTCCAGGCTGATGTCCTCGGCGTCGTGGCCAAGTGAGCGGGCGAGGCCTTTCATCAGGCCCAGGTGCACCGAGCAGACCACATCGGGATTCGATCGCGCCTCGGCCCGGAACGGGCAGGCCTTCAGCGCGATTACGGCTTCATCAGCTCGAAGTTCGGGCTCGAAACCGATCTCGGTGAGCACACTCAACAGCGGAGGCACCACGTCGGCAGCGGGCCCATCGGTCGCCACCCCAGCGGCCGCGGCCGCGTACTGCGCCGACCAGCGATCGCCGGCCCGTATCGCACGGGCGCGGCCGCCGTCGGCATCCTCGCCAATGACCCCGGCGAGAGTCTCGATCAGCTGCTGCTGGGCGTTCTCTGCCGCCAGCGGCGCCGCGACCGCGCTGAACAACACGTGTGGGCGGCCGCGCTGCCCGGCCCGGGCGACCTGGCGCTCGATGAGCCCGGCCGCCTCGAGGTGCTCAAGGTGAAACCGTGCCGTCGTGATGTGAAGTCCGAGGGCGTCGGCCACGGCGGCAACGCCCAGCGGCACAGCGGATTCGGTGAGCAGCGCCAGGGCACGACGGCGCGGCTCACTGGCCAGGGCAGCGTGCCTGGCTTCATTCTGCGTGGGCGGAACCATGATTTTAGAGTAGCAGCGTGCGGTTAAACCTGCGGTTGTGGCACTCGTCCGCCGGCGTGAGCCAGTGCAGTGACCGGCCGTGCGGCTGGGTCAGGGCGATCGGCTCGCCGTCCAGCGCAAGAATGAAGGCGGATGCCGGCATGTGTTCTAACAGCGCCGGCACCTCCGCAAGTCGCTCCAGCACCCCGGGCACCACGCTCTGTCCCTCGTTCGACAGCCAGCGCACCGGCAGCCGGGTCATCTGCTCGGCGAACCGGTTACGATCAGCCTCGTTGAGGTAGGCGAGCACCGCGGTGTGGAACACCACG
Source organism: Cryobacterium sp. N19 (assembly GCF_002929595.1). NCBI lineage: Bacteria > Bacillati > Actinomycetota > Actinomycetes > Micrococcales > Microbacteriaceae > Cryobacterium > Cryobacterium sp. N19. The sequence goes on from NZ_PJJR01000053.1 coordinate 453,093, forward strand.
ACGGTCGCCCCGGCTGGAGCCCGGGCAACGAGTGCTTCGATCTGTTCGCCCAGGTCACCCGACACGATCGGGGCCGGCTCCCGGCGGGCCACGGCAACCGCGGCGCCCAGTCGGGCCCGCCGGTCATCGTGCTCCGGCCAGATGAGCGCGTCGAGCCAGGCCACATCCGTCTCGCTCGACACGTCAAGCGGGTGCAGGTCGATGCCGGCGCGCCAGACGATCTCGGGCATCCGCTCGGGCAACGGAACCGGGCCGGTGACGTCACAGTCCAGAACGACCGGGCTCGGACCGTCGAATGGGTGCAGCATCCGCTCACTGCCATCAGCCAACCGATACCGGTAGCTGTACCGGTCTGGGTGCAGGCACAGACCAGCGGATGCCCCCACCTCGATCAGCGCGAGCGGCCCGGCGAGCGCCGCCAGGGCCGGCAACAGCACGGCGCAACGACCGGGCTCGTTGGTCTGGGTGGCGTGGGTCAAGCAGGTCGCGGCCACGTCGGTCCAGTGCTCACGCAGCCAGGCCGCGAACTCGGGGTACTTCCCCACCGACGCACCGTGCAGCCGTGCCGCGCTGAACACCAGGTTCGGTTGGCGCTTGACCGCGGGCAGTTGGTCGATCAGGGCAACGGTAGCGGGATCGGCCGCGACACCGGCCGCCCAGGCCTCGTAGCAGGCGCTCATTCCGCGAGCTTCCACTTCGGCGAAGGCTCGGTAGCGTTCGGCGGTGGGGACCAGTGGGTCGGTGCTTGCTCTCATGCCCACATCGTAATCATGGTTAGGCTTGCGGGGTGCGATGGCGCCACGAGTGCCAAAGCTTCACAATCGTGAATCGAATTGGAGAATCTGTTGCCTGGAGAAAATCTCACCCGCATTGAAGCGACCGAGCGCGCTGCGCTGGTCACCGTAGCGAGCTACAACGTTGTGCTCGACCTCACCAGCGGTCCCACCACGTTCGGCAGCACCACCACCGTGCACTTCACCGCCACCCCCGGAGCCTCGACCTTCATCGACGCCATCACGGCGCGGGTGTACTCGGTCACCCTCAACGGCGCCCTGCTCGACCCGGCCGTCGTGAGTGACGGCATCCGCATTGCGCTTGACGGCCTGCAGGCCGACAATGAGCTCGTCGTCGTCGCCGACGCGCTGTACACCAACACCGGTGAGGGACTACACCGTTTCGTCGACCCGGTCGACAACGAGGTCTACCTGTACAGCCAGTTCGAGGTACCCGACTCCCGCCGCGTGTTCGCCGTGTTCGAGCAGCCCGACCTGAAGGCAAAATTCTCCTTCACCGTCACTGCCCCCAGCCAGTGGCAGGTCGTCTCCAACTCCACCACGCCCACCCCGATCGATGCCGGCAATGGTGCCAGCACCTGGGCGTTCGAACCGACCCACACCATCTCGAGCTATATCACTGCGCTCATCGCCGGCCCGTACGCCGTCGTGCGCAGCGAGCTCACGTCGAGCGACGGACGCACCATTCCACTCGGGGTATTCAGCCGCAAGAGCCTCAGCGAGTACCTCGACGCCGACTACATCCTGGAGAAGACCCGCCAGGGCTTCGCCTACTACGAGGAGAAGTTCGGTTACGCCTACCCCTTCGACAAGTACGACCAGCTGTTCGTGCCGGAGTTCAACGCCGGCGCCATGGAGAACGCCGGCGCGGTCACCTTCACCGAAACGTACATCTTTCGCTCCAAGGTGACCGACGCCATCAAGGAACGCCGCGTAGTGACGATTCTGCACGAGCTGGCCCACATGTGGTTCGGCGACCTGGTCACCATGACCTGGTGGAACGACCTCTGGCTCAACGAGAGCTTCGCCGAGTGGGCGTCGACCATTGCCACGGCCGAGGCCACCGAGTGGCACGAAGCGTGGACTACCTTCGCCGTGATGGAGAAGAGCTGGGCCTACAAGCAGGACCAGCTGCCCTCGACCCACCCGGTCGTCGCGACTATCCGCGACCTCGACGACGTTCTCGTGAACTTCGACGGCATCACCTACGCCAAGGGCGGTTCGGTGCTCAAGCAGCTCGCCGCCTGGGTCGGCATCGACGCCTTCTTCACCGGCGTCGGCTCCTACTTTCAGAAGCACCAATGGGGTAACACCGAGTTGCGCGACCTGCTGGTCGAACTCGAACTCGCCAGCGGCCGCGACCTCGGCGAATGGGCAGCGCTCTGGCTCGAAACGGCCGGCGTCAACACCCTCCGCCCCGAGATCACCGTTGATGACCACGGCGTCATCACCGCCTTCACCGTGCTGCAGAGCGCGGCGCCCTCCTGGCCCACCATTCGCCCGCACCGCCTCGCGATCGGCTTCTACACCTTCAACGACGCCCGCAAGCTGGTGCGCACCCACCGGGTCGAGCTCGACGTTGACGGCCCCAGAACGAATGTCCCCGCTCTCGTCGGCCGCGAACGCGCTGACCTGATTCTGCTCAACGATGACGATCTGAGCTACGCCAAGGTGCGCCTCGACCCGGCCTCGGAGGCCGTCGCGCTCCAGCACCTCGCCGCGATCGAGAGCCCGCTCGCCCGCGCCCTGGTCTGGGGTTCGGTCTGGGACGCCACCCGGGACGCCGAAACCACGGCACGCGACTTCGTGCGCCTGGTCTTGAACAATGTCGCCACGGAAACCGAGTCGACCACGCTGCGCACGGTGCTCGGCCAGGTCGTGCTCACCGCCAGCTACTACGTGGCCGAGCCGCACCGCGAGGCGGTCGCGACCGAGGTCGCCGACGCACTCTGGACGCTCGCACAGGGCGCGGCGGGCGGCAGCGATGCCCAGTTCCAATTCGTAAAGTTCTTCGCCTCCATCGCAGCCACCGCCGCGCAGCTCGATAACGTGGCTGCTTTGCGTTCCGGCGCGACGGTACTCCAGGGCCTCGAGGTCGACACCGACCTGGCCTGGGAGCTGCTCACCGCCCTCGTGGCCGGGGGCCGTGCCACCGCGACCGAGATCGATGCGGCGCTCGAAGCCGACAACACCGCCACCGGCGCCCAGTCCGCCGCCCTCGCCCGGGCTGCCCTGCCCACGGCCGAGGGCAAGCTCGCCGCCTGGTCATCACTGATCGACGTGGACACGGCCGCGACGACAATCGTGCGCACGACCGCCGCCGGGTTCCTGCGCGTGAACGACTCGAAACTCCTCGAGCCGTTCGTCGCGAACTACTTCGACATGCTGCAGTCGGTGTGGGCGGCACGCAGCTTCTCGATCGGCGAAAAGCTCGTCATCGGCCTCTACCCGGCGCCGCTGAACAACCAGGCCCTCGCCGACGCGACGCAGGCCTGGCTCGATGCCAACCCCGAGCCGGCCGCCCTGCGCCGCCTGGTGGTCGAGAACTTGGCCGGGGTTGAGCGTTCCCTGAAGGTGCAGGCGCGCGACGCTTAAGTAGTCAGCGACAGCAAACCCCCGCACCCAGCCCTGGGCGCGGGGTTTTCGCGTCTGCCCGCCCGAGCACCCCGCACGTTCACAGCAAACTCCACACAAACCGCCGGTATGCCACTGCCTGCCTGCCCGGGCCCGGCTGAGTGCCCCGGCAGCCTGGGCGCAATGCCAGCGACCGTGGCCGGTTTCCGGGTGCCGCTGAGACCCCTCGGTAGACTGGCTTGGATATGAATTGGGATACTTTCTGGGCCGACCTCGGCGCCTACTTCGCTCAAATTACGTGGACCATTTACTTGGAGAAAATCTTCGCCGTGGCGATGATCATCGCCGTCGCCTTCGCCGTGCGCTGGGCCCTGCAATACGTGATTCGACGGGTCGTGCAGCAGATCGTCTCCGGCGTGAAGAAAACCCAGAAGGTCGATGACACGCAGGCGCTGAACGTGTCGCCGATGGCCGCCGTTCGCGTCGTGCAGCGCTCCCGTACCCTCGGGGCCGTGTTGGCGAACATCGTCAACGTCTTCATTCTGATCACGGCCCTGCTGCTCATCGTCACTACCCTGAACAAAGACATCCTTGGTTCCTTCGCCCTGCTCACGGCGGCGATCGGTGCCGGCCTCGGTTTCGGCGCGCAGAACATCGTCAAGGACATTCTCAACGGCCTGTTCATGGTGGTGGAAGACCAGATCGGTGTGGGCGATATCGTCGACGTGGGATTCGCATCCGGTGTCGTAGAAACGGTCGGAATTCGCATCACGCAGGTGCGCGACGTCGACGGCACCCTCTGGTTCGTGCGCAACGGTGAGATTTTGCGCGTTGGCAACATGTCGCAGGGCTGGGCGCGCGTCATCATCGACCTCGCCATTCCGTACAGTTCAGACGTGGAAGCCGTGCAAGACGAGCTGCTGCGCGTGGCCAGCGCCCTCGCCTCGAGCCGCAAGTGGCGCGCATTCATTCTGGAGAAGCCCGAAATCTGGGGCCTGGAGTCGATTAGCGCTGAAGCCCTCGTCACCCGTCTCGTGGTCAAGACCCGGGTCTCGGCCAAGTGGGACTTCGCCCGTGACCTGCGCCTGCACATGAAGAAGGCCCTCGACGGCATGGGCGTGCCGCTCACCCCACTCAACAGCGTCGTCATGACCACCGGCGACGGCACCATCGACGGCTCGACCGTTGAACCAATCGAGGGAGCCGTTGACGCAGCCGAAGAGGCCGCGGCCGCCGTGCCCGACGTCGTTGCCGGTGTGCGCACCGGTCCAGTCTCGGTGCGCAAGCCCCGCGGACCGCGCAAGGCCAAGCCCAAGCCCAAGGACGTTCCTGTTCCGATGAAGACGCCAGACCCTGAAACCCGCAGCGACGGCATTGACTAGCCTGAAATAACTCCAGCACACAGTAGAAAGCCGCACCACGTGACCTCTGAACGACACCCGACCGACCAGCCGACCGTCCGCGCCGGCGTCCACCTGCGCGAGGCCGAAAACGGCCCAGCCGTGGTGCCGACGTTCTTCGACGAGGTCGGCGGAACCCCGTTCTTCGAGAAGCTCGTGCACGACTTCTATGTCGGCGTGGCCACCGACCCGGTGCTGAAGCCGATGTATCCCGAAGACGACCTGGGCCCGGCCGAACACCGACTGGTCATGTTCCTCGAGCAGTTCTGGGGTGGTCCAGGCACCTACAGCGAACAGCGTGGTCACCCGCGTCTGCGCCAGCGGCACGTGCCGTTCAAGGTCAATCCGGATGCCCGCGACCGGTGGCTCGGACACATGAAAGTCGCCGTGGACGCAGCCAACCTGCCGCCGCTGCAGCGGGGCATCCTCTGGGATTATCTGGAACGCGCCGCCTTCGCCATGGTGAACAGCTTCGACGAGTAGCTCTACTGCAGCCCTTGAAATCGTCTGGTGGCTGGTCGCACAGACCCATCGGGCTGAAGATGTCGTGTCGCCGATGACACCCACACCCACACCCACACCGCGAGATGCCATCTTCGGCCCCATCGCCGCGGAACCGCAATCTCACGGCGTGTGTCAGAACCGCCGATACTAAAGACATGACAATCCGCGACCTGACCCCGGGCAACATCGACGCGGTGGCTGCGCTCTGGCACCGGGCCGGGCTGACCCGGTCGTGGAATTCACCCGGGCTTGACGCGCAGCGCGCCCTCGACGGCGACACCTCCACGGTTCTGGGCGCAGTCGACGACGAGCGGCTGGTCGGCACGGTCATGGTCGGCCACGATGGCCATCGCGGGTGGGTACACTACCTTGCAGTTGACGAGGGCCAGCGCGGAACCGGGTTGGGCAAGCGCATGATGGCTGCCGCAGAAAACTGGCTGCGCACGCACGGTGTTGTGAAGGTTCAGCTCATGGTGCGTGCGGGCAACGACTCCGTTCTGGGATTTTACGAGCACCTCGGCTACGAGGACGCCAGCGTGCAGGTGCGCTCCAAATGGCTCGTCCAGCCAACGTCATAGAAAACGCCGGCCGCGAGCATCCCGTGACCGTTGCCTCGTATGCTTGACCAGTGGGGAACATTCGAGGACGCGCAGTAATAGCCGGGGCAACGGGATTCATCGGGCAGCGACTTGTTCGCGAGCTTCGCGACCAGGGTTACGACATTGCCCGCATCGGTCGGAACGGGCCGGATGCCCGGTGGGACGATGCATCCGCTGTAAGGACGTTGATTGATGGTTCCAAGCTCGTGGTGAACTTGGCGGGGAAAAGCGTCAACTGTCGCTACACCGACCGGAACCGCGACGAAATCCTGCGCTCACGCATCGACACCACCCGTGCGTTCCGCCAGGCCATCGCAACGAGCGCGAATCCCCCACGGGTCTGGCTCAACGCGAGTACCGCGACCATTTACCGCTATTCCCTAGACCGGCCGATGACCGAAACCAACGGCGACCTGGGCACAGGATTCTCCGCGGACATCGCGCAGGCGTGGGAAGTGGAGTTCTTCGCTGGAGAGCTGCCCGCTACCCGCCGGGTGGCGCTGCGGATGGCGATCGTGCTGGGAGACGGTCCCGCAACGGCTGCCTTGGTGCGGCTGGCACGGTTTGGGCTCGGAGGTCCTCAGCTCGACGGCTGGTGGTTCCCGCATCGGCGGTATCGCGGGATCGGCACGAAACCGACCAGCACTGGGGCTCAAACCCACCACTCCCACGGACGCCAGAAATTCAGCTGGATTCACATCGACGATGTTGTCAACGCCGTGAAGTTCATCGTCGACAACGCTGCTCTTGACGGGCCGGTCAACCTGTCGGCACCGCAGATCAGTGACAACCGCACGCTCATGTCGACGTTACGACGACGCGTTGGGGCTGTCGTGGGATTGCCGGCATTCAGGTGGATGCTCGAACCAGCCATGTGGATACTGCGCACCGAACCCGAATTGGTTCTAAAAAGCCGCTGGGTGACACCGGAGCGACTGCTTCAAGCTGGATATACATTTGCCTGGCCCGATCTCGAGCCGGCGATCAACGATGTTGTGAAGCGCTAAGCGGGCGCGCGTCAGGGCGCCCGAGCAACTCGACGGCCTCGCAGGGGCTGGCCGTGGGGTGGGCTCGGTGCACACTCGTGGCCAGCGTGCCGAGGAGCCCCGCGAGCTGGTAGGCGGCATCCGCTGGTATGCCCGAGAGGATGCTGGCTTCCACGGCAGCAACGCGCGCCTCGTATCGAGTGAGAACGCTGGTTCCCTCCGCCGTGGCCCGAATCTTTCGGGCCCGGCGATCGGTCGGGTCGGGAATGCGTTCGACCAGCTTGGCGTCGACCATGCCGTCGAGCAGGTAGGTCAACACCGTGCGATCGATGGCTAGGTGCGCCCCGATGGCCTGCTGGGATGGCAGGTCGCGGTGAATGACGGTGGAGAGCACCTGATAGCAGCGCACTCCCCCGGGCAGCCCCTCGACGGCGGTCTCCAGCTGGCGCTGATAACCGCGCAGAACCATCGCGAGGTTCCACCCGAGGTCACCGGGCACCGGTGAGGTCGGGCGTAATTCGGCAGTCATGCAGGTCAGCTTACCTGAGAGCGTGATGTGGCAGAGATATTCTTTTCAACATATGATCTGCAGAGCATCATATTTCGACGGGAGCAGCGCTTTGAGCGGTCAACATGTCTTGAGCAGTCACCACGACACCACCATCGGCATTCTGGGAGCCGGGCGGGTCGGAACGGCCCTGGCCCGGCAGGCGGTTAAAGCCGGATACCGGGTGCTGATCGCGACTGCTAAACCCGCGGCGGAGAACGCCCTGCTGGTCGATATTGTGACCCCAGGGGCGGTAGCGGTGGAATCAAGCCAGGCCGCCGCATCCGATCTGGTGGTTTTGGCGATTCCGCTGCACAAGTTCCGCACGCTCCACCCGAGCGAACTCGCCGGCCGAATAGTCATCGACGCGATGAACTATTGGGCGCCGGTCGACGGCGTATTCGACGACTTCGAGAGCGATCCGCGCACCTCCAGCGAGGTCGTCGAAGAGTTTCTGCGGTACGCCCGGGTCGTGAAGTCGCTCAACCACATCGGTTATCACGAGCTCGAAGAAGACGACGAGGCCGCCGGCGTGCCGACGCGGCGCGCGCTCGCGCTGGCAGGTGACGACGCCGACGCCAAGGCATTCGTCTCGAGCTTCATCGACCGCCTCGGCTACGACGCGGTCGATGCCGGACCGCTCTCCGCCGGCCGCGCCTTCCAGCCCGCCACCGAGATTTTCACCGGCAGCCACACTGCGAACCAGCTTCGCGCCCTCATCCAGAAGAACCGTCCGCTCGCGGACGCGGCCTAAACACAATGGAGAACTCCATGCAAATTGGCGCCTACAGCTTTGGCGACACGCAACTCAACCCCGACGGCACGACGCGTGCCACCGCGGAGGCGATCAAGAACCTGTTCGACGCCATCGTGCACGCCGACCGAGTGGGCCTCGACTATTTCGGCGTCGGTGAACACCACACCGTGTCGATGCCGGCATCCTCGCCCGGCACCCTGATCGCGGCCGCAGCCGCCGCCACGTCGCAGATCATCCTCGGCAGCGCGGCCAGCATCATCTCAACGGATGACCCGGTGCGAGTGTTCCAGCAGTTCGCCACCGCCGACGCCATTTCCGGCGGCGGTCGCATCGAGATCACGGCCGGCCGCGGCTCCTCGGTCGAGACGTTTCCGCTGTTCGGGCACGACCTGAACGACTACGACGAGCTCTACGCCCAGAAGCTCGACCTGCTGCTGACGCTGAACAACAGCACGACCGAGAACGTCACCTGGTCGGGCCGCACCCGCCCGGCGATCGGCGACCTGGCCGTGGTGCCGCGCCCGGTCACCGGTTCGCTTCTCATTTGGATCGCCACCGGCGGCAGCGCGCCGTCGTCGGCCCGCGCCGGCCGCCTCGGCCTGCCCCTCTCCTACGGCATCATCGGCGGGCAGCCGCACCGGTTCGCACCGCTCGCCAACCTCTACCGGCAGTCTGCAGCGCAGGCCGGGCACACCGGCGACAACATCAAGGTGTCGGTGGCGACCCTGGGGCTGGTCGCGCCCACGAAACAGGAAGCGATCGACCGGATGTACCCGGGGTGGGTCAGGCTCAACGTGGAAATGGGCCGGCTGCGCGGCTGGCCCGCGCCACAGCGACGCGACTTTCTCGCCCAGGTCGACGCGCCCAGCGCCTATTTCGTCGGCGCCCCCGACGAAATCGCACAACGCATCGTCGACCTGCACGGGCACCTTGGCCACATGCGTCATTTTCTGCAGGGCGACTTCGGCGGCCTCCCCCAGGAACACCTGCTCGAATCCCTCACGCTGCTGGCCACCGAGGTCAAGCCGCGCGTCGCGCGCCTGCTCGCCGCCAAGTAGTAACCGGAAGCACCGACACCCCTTTCCGGGGAGGGGCTGTCGGCACGTGGTCTCGGCCGGATAGCCTGAAGTCATGTCAACGGCGCAGATCAACCCATCACAACGCTGGATCTGGTTTTTCGGAATCGTGTACAGCGTCGTGATTCTCGGAATAGGTCTGTGGGTGAGCCTGGTGACCAGCGAGTGGATCGCCATCCTCTGTGCTGTGGGACTGGTTCTCGTGCCCATCGGGGGCGTGGCCATGCGGTCGCGCAGATCCCATTAGGAATGGGTACTACGTGACGCTTCCCCGCCCGGTGAAGGACACTCGGTGCCATAAGGCTAGCGACCACCGAGCGATCATCCGATGAGCGCGGTCGAAATCGCCCTGACTATCACGGCAGCACTCGGGGCCGGCCTGACGGCGGGCGTCTATCTGGCCTTCTCCTTTTTGGTCCTGCCCGCCTTTCGCACCCTTCCCGATGCCGCCGCAGTGGCCGCCATGCAGCGCATCAATGTGAGCGCGGTTCGGGCGCCGTTCATGACGGTCTTTTTTGGCGGCGCCGCAGCATCCGTTGTTGTGATCGTGCTGCAACTCACGTCAGAGGCGCCTGCCGGACCCACCCGTATTCTTGGAGCAGTTCTCGCCCTGGCCGCGGTCGTGATCACCGTGGTGCGCAACGTGCCATTGAACAATGCCCTCGTGCGCGCCGACGCCAGTTCATCCGGCCTGACGGTTGCCTGGCAGTCCTTCGACCGGAGCTGGTCTCGGGCCAACTATGCGCGTGCGGCTGTGTCCGTCGGTGCCGCTGTCGCTCTGATCTTTTCGCTCACCTGACCCGCCGTGGTCGCCACCCGTCGACACCGCTTGGACACGACCTTGGTCATGGAACAGATTCGACATGAATTCGTGATGCCGTTTAATGGAACCATGGCAGGAACCTGTGTGTACACGATTGGGCATTCGACTCATCCGCTTGATGAGTTCGTCGAAATGTTGAGAGCAAATGGTATCGAACGGCTCATTGACGTGCGCACCGTGCCGGGGTCTCGTCACAACCCGCAATTCGGCGAAAGCGAGCTCCTCACCAGCATGCCTGCCGCCGGTATCGACTATCAGCGGCTGAGTGCGCTCGGCGGGCTACGGCACACCCCGGTGGCAGACGCAACGATCAACGGAGCGTGGCGCAACAAGAGCTTTCGTGACTACGCCGATTACATGCAAACCCCCGAATTCGTTCACGGCGTCGACGAGTTGATTGCGCTGGCGAGCACGCAGACGGTGGCGATCATGTGCGCAGAGGCCGTGCCCTGGCGTTGTCACCGATCGCTGATCGGAGACGCGCTGCTCGCTCGAGGACTGCAGGTTGCCAATGTGATGAGCCGAATCTCCACCACGCCGCACACCCTGACCAGTTTCGCGAAGGTCGACGGCATCCGCGTCTGGTACCCGCCCGAAGAATGATGCTGGGCCAGGTTACGGGCGGCCCGGTTTGTAGGCCGAGACCGACGAGGCATCCGCTAGCCAGTATCGCCAGGGGAAGTTCGTCGCACTGCCGCCGGGTCCGCTGACGCCGACGCGTGGTCCGGTCAGATACGGTAGCGCCAATCCACCGTCCGGCACGAAGAACGTCCACTGTCCGCCGAAAAGATCATCACCATCGTTGGTCAGGGTTGCCCCAAAGCTTTGAGCGACGCAGCCAGGGCCTCGCGCCAAACTCCGATCGAGAAGGGGAAATTTTCGTGGTTTGCTTTCTCGACGGCTGCGGGCGATGTCGGCTCCCTCCAGCACGTCTCCTGCTCTGATAAGGCAACCGTAGGGCTCGGCTGGTTGTCCGGCGACGAGGTTGAGCGCGTGGTGCATTCCGTAGGTGAAGTAGCAGTAGAGGTGCCCAGCGGGGCCGAACATGGTCTTATTCCGATTTGTCTGGCCCCGATAAGAGTGCGCGCCGGGGTCGCGTTCACCCGCATACGCCTCGACCTCGGTTATTCGAAGGGCCACAGTGCCATCGTCATCCGTGCGTTGCAGGATGCAGCCGAGAACTTCGGGTGCGAGTTCGAGCACCTCACGGGCAAAAAATGCCCGGTCGGCGAGATGAAACCCCTCCAGCACGTTCACGCACGCAGTCTATCGACTCCCCGCGAGCCGAGCTCGATCGCGACGTTCGGAGCATTCGCGACGTACATCGACCTCGTGATTCACCGTTTGTCGCAGCTGGCCAGGGCTGTTCTGGGCACCATAGCGTGGAGTCTGGTGAAGCGGGCTTGGTCACCTCGACTGTTTTTGGGGGCTCATATCCGTAAACCACGTGCTGTGATCGCCATGATCATTCTGGCCGGCACCTTGTCGGCCTGCCCCGCCGCATCACCCCAAGCACCACCGACCGTCGAACCGGTAGCGTCCGAAACAGCGGCCCCAGCACCAGAGCTAGCCCGCATCCTCATCGGAGCTGAGACCGCCGACATCGTGGACGACGGCGGAAACGTGCTGCTCTCACTCCGCTATTCCGAGAACGGCGATGAAGCCGTCGCTTCCGCCATCGACATTCTCGGCGAGCCACAGACCACGCATCATCAGGACGGCTCGAATCATTACCCCGAGATGGATGGGACATCCTGGGGCGGGTTCGACATCGTGGTGAACCGTTACCGGAGCGAGCGACCGTCCACCGATGAGGCCATCCCATACCTGCCGGCATTCAGTGTTCAGGCCACGGCGGCCACAACAGCCGGTGGCATCGCCAACGCCTCGGTCGACGGCACCAGCGTCGGAGATGCCTTTGACGCTGTCTCTGCCGGTCAGGACGCGAACCGAGTGCACCTGGACGACGCATTCGGCCAGCGCTCGGTGGCGCTCGACCTCACGACGTCGTTCCCGGGCATCGTCGTTGATCCCGGGATCGAAATGCCCTACGGCGTCATTGGCCAATCCGATCAGGGATCAAGCGCTATCACCAAAATCGTCGCGCCGAGTTTTCTTTTCTCGCAGGCCTAGTTCATTCCCACGCATAACGGAGTCGTGAGGATTACGAGTTCCAGCGCGGTGCGGCGGTGACTCTCCACGTCGCGGTCGAGGGCCGCCTGGCCGGTGCCACCGTCTTCCAATCGTGGGCTTCATCGGGCCAAGCTCCTTCGGTGCATGTACGTGCGCCAAATGAACGTCAGCAACGTCTCACGCAGTTCTCTTCCGTGGGATCGAGATCGACCGGTCTAGGGTGTGCAGCATGACTCGTTTCGTGATCGACGCATCGACCCTGCTGCACATCGTAGCCACCGGCATCCGTGTCGACCCGAGCCATCAGATCGTCGCGCCGGGCACCATCCGCTCGCAGGCTTTGGCCCTGCTGCTTGCGGCCGTGCGTGCCGGGGACCTCACCGACGGCGAGGCCCTCGAGCAGTACGAGCGCCTTACCGCGCTGAAGATGAGGCTGCTCGGCGACCGGGTCTCGCGCCGCACGGCGTGGCGCCTCGCCCGCGACCACGCCTGGGAGACAACCTACGAGGCTGAATACATCGCGGTCACGGCGCTTCAGGCCGACGCACTGATCACCATCGACCCGGCGCTGGCGGCCACGGCCGAAGGTCTCGTACCGCTCGCCGACCTCGACTCGCTGATCGACTTCTAGGCGCTCCAAACGGATGCCTGAGCGTTGTGGTGTGGTGTGGTGGCATGCTTAACTCTCGTGCAGGCACCCAACCTGCGGCACGAAGGAGTGCACCATGGACATGCGACTTGAACTTGTTCCGCTGCCCTCGACGGACGTCGACCGCAGCAAGGCCTTTTACGTCGATCAGTTGGGCTTTCGCCTGGATCACGACGTGGAACCCGGCAACGGCATGCGGGTCGTGCAACTGACACCGCCGGGATCGGCCTGCTCCATCGCCATGGGAGTGGGATTCAGCGCCCCCCACGCCGCGCCGGTGCAGAACCTTCATCTCGTGGTCGACGACGTCGACGCTGCCCGTGCAACCCTCATCGAAAACGGTGTTGCCGTGTCCGACGTCAACGACATGGGTGGCGGCGTGCGGTACGCCTTCTTCAGCGACCCCGACGGTAACTCCTGGGCGCTGCAGCAAATCTCGCGCTAGGGAGCCCTCCAGTGCGATATCGGGCTTCCGCCCCGGTCGACGGTGACGCCGTTGGGCGCTGTGCCCGATCCGCGAGAACTATCGCGAGAACAACGAGTAACACGGTGCCACCGACGCACACGAGACCGTTCAGGCTCAACAGGAGCGCTGGGAAGATGCCGTAGTCCGCTGCGGCACCGACGACCAAAGCCTACAGAAACAGCCATGAAGCGGATGCCGCCAGCGCGAACGCACGAACGAGTCACGTAGCCGAAAACCAGCAGCGCACGCCGCGCAGGATCATTCGAGAAGCTCTCAGCGATGAACTCCTCCAGCACCGAGCCCAGGAGTACCCAGGCGGCCTGTCCCGTCAGCGCGGCCGTTCCCAGCGGACGGCGAGCCGTGACGCTGCCGGCACCTCGAATACCCCAGGCGAACAGCAGGGCCGCGCTGAACAGTATCGTGCGAATTCTGCCGCCAAAGGGGATCTGTGAAATCGTCGATTGGGCCCCGCCATGATCACCGTGGCGAGCAGGAGCGCTCCCCCAGACGAACCAAGCGAGAGGGCCCGCCGGCGCTCGGACGGTCGGGCGAGGAACCCCCGATTCTCCGATTCCGCGTTCCCGAGGAGGATCGCTCCGCGCTGCGAAAGCTGACTGAGTCAACACATCGCAAGCAGAGCGATCTGCTGCGCGAGGGTCTTGCGCTCCTTCTCGAGCACTACAGCGGCGCACCCGCATCAATTGAGCCTGAGCCTCCGTCGACGACGGCAGGGCAATTCGTGGTGGAACTCAGCTCCCAGGAGCTCACCCTACTGCGCGGTCTGACGCGGCGCATCGACACCCAGGCACACGTCCTGTAGGAGCGGGCAAACGGGAGCAGCGGCAGGTCCGCGCGTTGGCCGCGGCCTAGAGGCGACTGACCGGGATGGGTTGCGGGCCGCATTCCGGAGCCAACAGCCCACCGCCAAAATCGCGATCGTGTCACCACGCCGGCTGTCCGACGCGAGCATCCGCTGCACTGGACAATCCCGCCGACACTCGGCCATGATCAAAGGCATGGGGATCAGGTCAGGAACTACGAAGGCAACCGCCTCGAAGCGGGCTGGGTCGGGGCAGAAGCGGGTCTGGCCAACGGATTACGCGATGGGACGACGGCGCGGGCATTGGCTATCGAGCGGGGCGGCCATGTTCGTGCTCGTGCTAACGGCGTGTGCCCAAGTCCCGGGAGGACAGGTCGATCCCAGCTCGGATTCTCCTCTCCCGGCCAGCCCTCATGCCGGCGCGGAATCTGCCGCGATTGGATTGGTCAACATTTGGCGCGTCTCGGGCGCCGAAGGTGAGACAACCGATACCTGGTTGCGGTTGGACGCACCGGAGTTCCAGCTGTGGCGAGACTGCGGCATGATCCAAGGCTCGTGGGGGGCGAGCGAAAGCCTGTTTCTTGCCTCGACCGACGCCGCGAGCGGTGAGTGCGTCACGGGAGCGACCCTGCCGCGCGTCGCCTGGCTCGAATCCGTCACGGGGTATCGGGCTCAGGGTGCTGGCTGGGAACTCAACGATGCGAACGGCGCGGTGGTCGCCACGCTCACCATAGATGGCAAGCCGGATGCGATTCCGACGGCGGCCGAGTTCTACACCGAGCCACCCGTCATCACGGATGCGATGCGCGAGGAGTTGCGTCAACCAGCTGCCCTGCCGGAAGGGTCCTCGCCGGCCACGCCCGAGAATCTGGTTGGACGGTGGCTACCCGTTGCAATCAGCGGCGCAACCGATCCGCACGTGCTTTTCGCGGCGGACGGCACGTGGACGGGCTCCGACGGCTGCAACGGAGGCCAGGGCCGCTGGGGAGCCGACGGTGCGGGAGGGCTGCTGACGACGTCCGGGGCATCGACCTTAATGGCGTGCGACGGCGCCCCTGTGCCGTTTTGGGTGGCCGAGGCCCGATTGGCCAGCGTCGACGGCGGAGTGCTACGGCTACTGGACGCGGGCGGATCGGAGCTAGGCGAACTCAAGCACGACTAGCCGGTAACGCACGTTTCGATCACGATGGGTCGAAACCGCGACCAGTCGCATTGTGTGCGGCCTAGTCTTTCGGCATGTCCACAAAGTCGCGCACGACCGAACCACGGATTCGATGGGTGGTCGCGGGCCTCCTGATCATTGCCGTCAACGTCGTGCTTCTTGGACCTCGCACGGGCCAGTGCACGGACTACACGGCCGAGTCGGGGGCGGTGAGCGCCTGTAGGAGCGAACCATTCCTGGGAATCCCCGGGGCGTGGGCAATCGGGATCATCAGTCTCGCCGCTCTGTCATACCTCGTCTATCGACTGGTGCGGCGCCCAGTTTCGCGTTGACGGCGTGACGGCCGATCACCAGCGCAGCCCTAGACACTCGCCAGCTGCCGGGCGATTTCATCCAGAAGAAGGTTCTCTTCCTCTCGAGTGAGGCCTGATCTGCGCTCCCGGTCGAGTCCGCGTTTTCGTTCGTCAGCTAGAACGTCCTCGAGGACTTCGTGCAGGTTTCGCTCGGTTCCTCCAGCGGCAACGAATCGGTCCCGGCTGCGTTGTGCAAATGCGGAGTCACTTCGGGGAAGCCACAACGGCAGCGAACGACGTCCGGCCCAATAGTTGACGCTGTGTTCGATCAGCCATTCATCATCGACCGAAATGAGATTGCCCGTATGGCCAGCCACTTGGGCGGCCGCCAGCAGAACCGTGGAGAGATCGCGTTCGCTGCCAACAGCGTTGTAAATTCCGGTGAGGCCTCGATGTCCAGCACCGATCAGCCACGCGGCCAGGTCACGAACATCAATGAATTGCACGGAACGATCTCGAACCTCCGGCAGGAGAACGGCTTCGTGCGACGCCAGGGCCAGTCGCGCGACCCAGTAACTGAACCGGTCGCTCGTGTCGCCCGGCCCAACGATAAGTCCCGGCCTCGCGATGAGTAGGTGGTCGCCAACTGCTTCAGTGGTGACGCGCTCAGCGGCAACTTTGGCCTGCGCGTAGTCATCAAAGTCGACTGCCTCGACGACAACGGCTTCTTCATCGGCTCCCGCTTCAGCGTTACTGGCGTACACGGAGACGGAGGAGACCAGCGTCCAGTGCTGCGCGCAATCGGCCAGAGCCTCGAGAGCCCCGGTGACTAGGTCAGCCTCGTAGGCGAGCTCGATAATTTCGTCCCAAGCGATGCCTGCGACCAGGACGTAAGCATCCGGTGTTCGCCGGTCGGATCGAATAAACGTCACGCCACTGGGGACAGCTCCTGACTCACCTCGAGCAAGGCACGTCACGTCGTCGCCGTTCGCCACCAACTGTTCGGCGATCTCGCGACCGAGCCAGCCCGTCCCGCCAAGAATGAGTGTGCGAGTCATGGCACCCAGTCAAGCGCAACAGCCACTCAAAAGGCGGTGGTTTCGCCCTGAGCGCAGAGGGTATCCACGACTGCCCGGGCACGTGCTGACGAATTGATCTGTCCGCTCCTATCTGGCGAGGATCGCGACGGAGGCGCTACTTTTCCCAGTTGGGTTTCTCGGCGGGACTGGCAGCGCGGTTTTGGCCGCCGGGCCGCCAGGTTTGAGTCGGGTCGAACAGGAGGGGTCCGCGTAGCCAGCGGCGGCCGTCTCTCATGTCGATGTCCCAGCCGGATGTTTCGATGCTCGCGTGCGCCGGGTTGCAGAGGAGAACGGCGTTGTCGATGTCGTCGATCCAGCCGGCACCCCGGCCGGCGAGGAGGTCGTTGATGTTGATGTGAACGAGCACCGTCGGTGCCGCCCCGCCCATGGTTGGGGTGCTCGGCTGCCGGGCGGCGGCTTCGAACACCGCGCGGAGGATTCCGGCCTGCTTCTCACTGATGGAGCGGGCGTCGGCCGATTCCTGCGGGCACGGGCTGAGCGTGGCGGGCCGGAGCCGTGAAGGTCGCCGTTCTCGCCCCGCGCCGACTCGTCATAGTCGTCGCTCCGGCCGTTCTGCTCGGTCTGTGCGTCGTCGTCGTGGCAGTGGCTCGGCTCGGCCTGTTCGCCCGCGGCGCCCTGCACGGCTTGGCTGTACTGCACGGTCGCGCTGCCCTGCTCAGCCTGCTCGCCCTGCTCGCCGAAGGCTCCACTTTCGGTGAGGCCTGCGCCGCTGTCAAGGTCGATGGTGTTGCTGTCATTTGTGTCGCTGTCGCTTGACGCGCTGCCACTAGTGGCGACGTCACTCGCGGTGCCGTCGGCGCAGGGGTCCGTCTCACGGAACGCGACTTTCGCACGGGGCGCAGCCCCGGAACCGGGTTCGCCGCCGCGCTGGAGAGGTAGGCGTCGAAAACTGTGCTGATAACGGCGCGGTCGAGGGTGGTCAGCCAGCCACTCAGGCTGTAGCCGCCGTTCGCCAGCCCACCAAAGGCCAACCAGCTGCGCCATTCCGTCGCGGCCTCGCCCGGCGCCGACCCGTCGGGCGCCAGGCGCGCCTGCCACGCAATACCCTGCAGTCGCAGCGACTCCGGCGCAAACGCGATGCCGGCGCCCGGCAGGCCCTCGGTCTCGGGGGTGATCGCACCGGACCCGCTCGCCACCAGGGAACGCTCCACTCGGTCAAGGTCATCCACCAACACGGAGGGGCGCAGTTCGTCGAGAACCTTCACGATCACCCGGGCCTGCTCCACACCGAGTTTCCCACCCTGCAATGCCTCCCCGACCACGGGGTAGGTCGGCGCGAGAGGGCGACCGAGCAGCATCCGCTCACCGGCATTCTTACCCAGCGACGCACGCTGCCGCACTTCACCGCGCGACAACCGGGCCAATAGAGACCAGCACGAGGCCGCTTCGGCAGCCGAGACGACGAGCCAGCGACACCGCCCCCGCGGCCGCCAGCTCGGTCTGATCGGCCGTCACCTCCGCCGCAGTCGCGGCAACGGACTTATCAAGATATTCGGAGCGGCGCAGCACATCCGTCGTCGAGAGCACCCGGGCACCATCAACAACCCGGCCCACACTCTCCAGGGCGAGCAACATGCTCAGCGATTCTTCATCGCCCAGCGACCCGAACGACACCCCGCCCAACGCCGCCAACAACGCATCCCGCGCCTGCTCGACCGCCACAATGACGGTGTTCGAACTGGCCTCGCTGGGGTTTTCCATGAACATGGGCGCCATTGCCTCCTTCACACCGATTCTACCTCGAATCGAACACAAAAGCGAGAGATACTCAGCATTATTTTCGGGAAAGAAATTGACCGACTTATCCAATTTCGTCTATGTCACCGCCACTTCCACAAGACAGGGACTATCACTCTCACTACCGCAGCGTTTCGGCGCGAAACCTGCGACCTCGAAGCAATGAGCGATTCTTCATCACGAATACGAGCGAGCCTGCCAGCTAGCCAGCCAGCCAGCCAGCGAAAAAGCGGATGCCGTGGCTCTCCTATTCAGAGTTCGACGGGATCATCCCACTCAAGCGGCGTAAGCGAGGACATGGCTGAAACCTACTCCGACTCAGAACCGCATTTGTGATCGCCCACTCAAGGCGGCGCGCGTCAGCCGAGGCGGCGGGCAGCTCGGGCTGCAGACTCGTGGGCGGCGGCCAGTTCCCCGTGCTGCTTGGCGACCTCGTCGGCGGGGGCACCGAATCGTTCGCTGAGTGTGCGCGTGGCGACAATCGTCTCGACCGTCATGCCCAGGGCCTTGGCCAGAATGAGCGTCAGCGCAGGAAGCGCGTGGTCGTCGAACTCCGTGGACGTTCCGGCGTCGTAGACGCCACCGCGGGTCGACACGAGCACGGCAGGGCGACCGGCCAGCGGTTGCTGACGGGCGGGATCGTCGAACGGGGCCGTCACCGCTGGCAGGTGGATGTAGTCGATCCAGGCCTTCAACGTCGACGGCATCGAGTAGTTGTAGAGCGGAACACCGATCAGCAGCACGTCGGCCGCGAGAAGTTCCGCGATGAACAGCTGCTGCAGCGCTTCCTGCTCAGCGCTGGGGTTCGCACCCTCGGGGCGGAGGTGGGGCGGAAAGTGCAGCGCGGCGTCCGTCAGGTGCGGCAGCGGCTCACGGTGCAGGTCGCGGTGAACGACGGTGTGGTCGCCGCCGAGACTGCGCCAGGTGTCCGCGAAAGTCGCGGTGATCGCGCGCGAACGCGAGGTCACGAGGTCTGCGGACGAGTCGAGGTGCAACAGTGTGGGCATTCCCACAGCCTAGGTGCAGCGAGCACAACCACTCGTGTCGTGCCTTTAGGTTCTCACGCGTTCGCCGAGGTGTGAGTTTTAGCGCGATTGAAACGTTACAAGGACCCGAAACTCACACCTCGGCGACGGTGGCGGGCGGGTGCGGGCGGATGCCTCAGTTCGCCTACTCCTCGTGCTCGCCGAACCGCGGCGCGGCCAGGCTGAGCGTCTCGCCGCGGAAGAAAGCCGGCCGCACCCGCGACTGCGCGATCATAATCACCACGCCGATCAACAGGATGGCCATACCGAGCACGAAGACGAGACCGAGCCCAAAGATCTCGGAGCCGCTGCCGTAGTTCGGGTCCATGCTGTCGACCAGGGTCGTGCAGAACAGCACCGCCAGAATAATGCCGCCGATCAGGGGAAACACGAGGGTAAAGAAGGCGTTGCGCACGGTGGCGAACCACTGGCGGCGAAAGTACCAGACGCAGGCGAACGCGGTCAGGCCATAGTAGAAGCAGATCATCATGCCGAGGGTCGTGATGGTGTCCCAGAGTACGTCTTCGCTGACGAAACGCATGATCGTGTAGAACCCGGCAGCGACGATCGCTGACGCGATGGTGGCATACCCGGGGGTGAAGAAGCGCGGGCTGACCTTGGCGTAGGCCGGAGGCAACGCGCCGTAGTGACCCATCGCGAGCAGGGTGCGGGCCGGCGAAACGAACGTGGACTGCAGCGAGGCAGCAGAGCTCGAGAGCACAGCGATCGACATGAGAATAGCGAACGGGCCGAGCGCTGGGCCGGCCAGGGCGAAGAACACGTTGCCCTGGATCGCCGGGTTGCCGAGGCCAACGCCCACCCCGCCAACACCGGCGAAAGAGATGGCTGCGATGGCGACGAACAGGTAGAGCACCATGACGATGATCACGGTGAGGGTCGCGGCCCGGCCGGGTGTCGAGCGGGAGCCCTTGGTCTCTTCCGACATGGTCAGGGTGACATCCCAGCCCCAGAAGATGAAGATCGACAGGCTCAGTCCGGCCGCGAAGGCGGAGAACGAGGTGACGGCGAAGGGGTTGAACCACGACAGCGACACCGGTGTGGGGTCGAAGGCCGTTCCGCTGGCAATGTGCACGAAGGCCATGATGCCGAAGCCGACCAGCACGATCAGCTGGAACCCGACCAGCCAGTACTGCACCTTCTGGGTGGTCTGCATGTCCCGATAGCTGATCCAGGTGGCGGCGAAAATGAAAACCAGACAGGTGCCCACGTTGATCCACGGATTGCCGGCGAGGCCAGCGATCTCGGCGCTGTTGCCGAAGATCTGCGAGAGCATCAGGTAGAAGAAGTCGACCGCGATGCCGGCGAGGTTACTCAGCACCACGACCGTGGCGGCGATGAGCCCCCAGCCGGACATCCAGCCGATCCACGGGCCGAAGGCGCGGGTAGCCCAGGTGAAGCTCGTGCCGCTGTCGGGCATCGCCTTGTTCAGCTCGCGGTAGCCGAGGGCGACCAGGAGCATGGGGATGAACCCGGCCACGAAGATCGCCGGCAGCTGTAATCCCACCTCCGCGACAGTGGGGCCGAGGGCTCCCGTGAGCGTGTAGGCCGGGGCGATGCAGGAGATGCCGATGACGACAGCCCCGACCAGCCCGACCGAGCCGGCGCTCAGCCCCTTCTTGGAGATTCCCCCGGTCGTTTTCTCAACGGCTTCGCTGGCGTTGATTTCTAGTGTCATGTTTCGGTTACTTCCCCACCGTCTCGGTGAAATCTCGCGGCACCACGATGAGCGGCACCGGCAATTCGCGCAGCATTTTGGCCGCGATCGAACCCAAAAAGAGTCGATGCGGTTGCGCCAGCCGGCTGGAGCCGACGATGCAGACCTCGGCCGGGTCCCAGTGCAGGCCGCGCACGGCATGCTCGATGCTGCCGCCGGAAGCGACGCTGGCGGTGACCTCGAGCCCGTCCATCAGGTGTTCGGTGGCGTAGTCGAGCACGGCCTGGGCGTGGTCGGCGGCGAGCTGGATGGTCTGGGCGTCGGCGCCGGGGCGGTCGATCGCGACGAGGGAGACCAGCCTTAGCGGAGCATCCACTGTACGGGCCAAACGGATGCCGGCCGTCAGCAGTCCGTCGGCGCCGGGTTTGGTCCCGACCGCGCAGGTGACTCGGCCGATCGGTTCGTCGGTGCCCATCACGCGGCTGCCTTCCGGAGCCAGCGCAACGGGAACGTGGGAGGAGTGCAGCAGACCGCCCGCGACACTGCCGATGGCGAAGCGCCCCAGCAGGCCGTGGGTGGCCGCGCCGACCACGATCAGGTTGGCCTGCAGCCGTTCGGCCGCTTTGAGCAGCCCCCGCGTGAAGGAGTCGGCGTGTTCGAGGTGGGTGTGCACGGAAATACCCTCGGGCACCAGAGTCAGCGCTTCGGCCAGCCAGACCTCGGCCGTTTCGAGCAGCAGCCGGTCGTGGCCGGGATCGGTGGGGGTGAGCGTCGCACGCTCCCCCGCATTGAGCACGAGCACGATGTCGAGTTCGGCGCCCGGCGCGCGGGCGAGGCGCACGCCGAGGGCGAGGGCATCCGCTCCCGCCGAGGTGGCGGTATAGCCGACCAGAAACCTCACACGGTGGCCAAGACACGCTGGGCGATAATCGCCGCAGCGGATTCCTGGCCAACCCGAATGGCACCGTCAACGTGCTGGTAGCCCTTGCCGGCCATATCGCTGCAGGAGAACGAGATCGGGCCGACGGGGCTGCGCAGTTCGGCGCCATACCGGGCCAGTCCACCCATGTCGAAGCTCGCAGCGTAGGCGCCACGGGTCCATTCCTCGGAACCCCAGTCGCTCTCGTAATAGACGACCGGGTGCAGGGCCTGCTCACCGTAGTAGTGCGACAGGGATTCCAGGATGCGCGTCTTGCGCTCGTCTGCGGTCAGCGCGAAGACGGCATCCGCTTCTTCATCGGAGACAAAGCCCACCAGGGTACCGCGCGGGTCCTCGAAGTTGGTGTTGTCATAGGCCTCGTGCACGAGCTCGTACGGGCTGAACGCGGTGCCGGAGAGGTCATCGGCGCGCCAGAACGGAGTCTCGTAGACGGCGTGCACCTTGATCACGAAGCCCATGGAGAGGTGCTGGTGCAGCTGCTGCTGGCGGCGCGGCAGGGGTGGTTCGAAGCTGATGCGGCTGATCAGGGGCGGCGGAACGGCCACGATGGCATGCCGAGCGGTCACCGTCATGCCGTCGGCTATGACGGCGACGCCGCTGTCGTTCCAGGCCAGGCTGCGCACCGGTGAATCAAGAAACACGTCAGCGCCGAGCTTCTCGGCGAGAAGTAGCGGCACCTGCTGCAGCCCACCGATGACGCGCTCGTCGAGAATGAAATCGGCGTCGACGAGGTTGCTGAAGGAACCAGCGCTGGCCGCCATGAGCAGGGCCTGCAATGCCGAGAAGGCGTGCGCGGGCTTGGTGAGCATGGCTCCGGCAATGAACATGCCGATGTTGTCGCGGGCTTCCTGGTCGTCGGTCTGGGTCTCGAGCCAGCGACTGAAGGACACCTCGTCGAGTTCTTTGGCGAGCGGATGACCCCACGGGCTATCCGGGTTGATCTCGGCCACGAGGGCGTCGAGCTTCTCAATCAAACCGACGATCTGGGCTTCGGTGCCGGCCGGGACCGGAAAGATATCGCCGTCGAACCGGCTCACCACGCCGGCAGCATTGATGTAGACGTTGCGACCGGCCCGGTAACGCGGGTAGGTCGCGAGACCCAGCTCGGCCAGGGTCTCTTTGAGGGCATGCTGGTCGGGCGAGACCCACTGGCCGCCGATCTCGAGCATGGCGCCCTCGATCTGGTCGGTCCACAGGCGCCCGCCGACGCGGTCGCGGGCTTCCAGCACGGCCACGCTGAGGCCGGCTTTCTGCAGTGCGGTGGCGGCGGTGAGACCGGATGCCCCGGCGCCGATAATAACGACGTCACGATCAATCGTGGTCATGGTTGCTCCTGTGTTGAGTGGGGTTAAGACGCGGGAATGAGGGTGTACTTGGTCGAGAGGTATTCGTTGATGCCTTCCAGGCCACCCTCACGACCGAGCCCGGACTGCTTGACGCCGCCAAACGGTGCCGCGGCGTTGGAAACCAGGCCGGTATTCAGGCCCATCATTCCGGTGTCGATACTGTCGATCATACGGTGTGAACGTGCGATATCGGTGGTGAAAACGTATCCGATCAGACCATATTCGGTGTCATTTGCCATTTTAATAGCCTCTTCGTCTGTTTCGAAAGTTGTAATGCCGACCACCGGGCCGAAGATCTCTTCCCGCACCATGCGGCTGTCAGCGGGAACATCGGTCAACACTGTGGGGGCATAGAACGAGCCGGGTCCGTCGGGGCGGGTGCCTCCGGTGAGCAGCGTGGCGCCGCGCGCGAGGGCATCCTGCACGAGGGCGTCAACGTTGTCGACGGCCGTCTCCGTCACGAGCGGCCCAAAGTTCACCGCGGGGTCGATGCCGGGGCCCTGCACGAGGGCGTTCACCCGCTCGGTGAGTCGGCGGCCGAATTCCTCGGCGATCGACGCGTGCACGATGAACCGGTTGGCCGCCGTGCAGGCCTGGCCGGTGTTGCGAAACTTCGCGAGCATCGCGCCGCTGACGGCCTTCTCGAGGTCGGCGTCGGCGAACACGATAAAGGGGGCGTTGCCGCCGAGCTCCATCGAGGTACGCAGCACGTTCTGGGCCGCCTGAGCGATCAAGGCCCGACCCACTGCGGTCGACCCGGTGAAGCTCAGCTTGCGCAGCCGGGGGTCGGCGATGATCGGGGCCGAGACGGCCTGCGACTCGGTGGTCGTGATGACGTTCACGACACCGGCCGGCACTCCGGCATCCGTCAGCAGCTGCACGAACAGCAGGGTGGTCAGGGGGGTCAGTTCGGCCGGCTTGACCACAACGGTGCAGCCAGCGGCGAGCGCCGGGGCAATCTTGCGGGTGGCCATGGCGAGCGGAAAGTTCCACGGTGTGATCAGGTAGCACGGGCCCACCGGCCGGTGAGTGACGACCATCGTTCCGGTGCCCTCCGGGTTGACACTGTACCGACCGTTGATGCGCACGGCCTCTTCGCTGAACCAGCGCAGAAATTCGCCGCCGTAGCTCACTTCGCCGTTGGCTTCGGCGATGGGTTTGCCCATCTCGAGTGTCATGAGCGTGGCGAAATCGCCCCGACGCTCCTGGAGCAGATCGAAGGCGCGGCGTAGAATCTCGGCGCGTACTCGGGCCGGAGTTCCTGCCCAGGAGTCCGCGGCCGCGACGGCCGCGTCGAGGGCGCGGGCGCCATCAGCGACGGATGCGTTCTGGATGGTTTTCAGCACCAGACCGGTGGCCGGGTCGGTCACCACGATCGGCTCCCCGGTGCCGTTCGCCCACTGACCGTTGATGTAGAGCTGGTCGGGTACGCGGGCCAGGAGTGCGACCTGACCGTAGGAGCGCACGGCGCCCTCGATCACGGTGCTCATACTGCGGCCGAATCGGCAGCGAGGGCCTCGGCCAAAACCTGCAGGCCCTCGAGTAGCAGGGAGTCGGGAATGCTGAGCGGCGGCAGAAAGCGGATGACGTTGCCGTACGTTCCGCAGCCGAGCAGGATGACGCCCTGCTCGTGGGAGGCGGCGATGACGCGGCCGGTCAGGGCTGCATCCGGCTCCCCGGTGGCGGGATCGACCAGCTCGATGGCCATCATGGCGCCGCGTCCGCGCACCTCGGCGATGCGCGGATCGGCTGCGGCGAGCGCGCCGAGGCGGTCACCCATGATCGCGCCGATGGCGGCGGCGCGTTCGACCAGGTGCTCGGCCTCGTAGGTGTCGATGGTGGCGAGCGCGGCAGCACAGGCGAGCGGGTTACCCCCATAGGTGCCGCCGAGGCCGCCGGCCTGGGGTGAATCCATGATGTCGGCGCGCCCGGTGACGGCCGACAGCGGCAGGCCGCCGGCGATGCCCTTGGCGGTGCAGATCATGTCGGGCACAATGCCCTCGTACTCGCAGGCGAACATGTGCCCGGTGCGGGCGAATCCGGTCTGGATCTCGTCGGCGATGAAGACGACCTCGTTGGCGCGGCACCAGGCCAGCAGGGTGGCCAAAAAGCCGGGTGCGGGAACGATGAAGCCGCCCTCGCCCTGAATGGGTTCGATGATGATCGCGGCGAGGTTGCTCGCGCCGACCTGCTTCTCGATCTGCGATATGGCACGGTTCGCCGCCACGACGCCATCGAGACCGCCGTCACGCAGCGGGTACGACATGGGTGCCCGGTACACCTCGGGTGCGAAGGGACCGAAGCCGTTCTTGTAGGGCTGGTTCTTGGCGGTCAGGCCCATGGTCAGGTTGGTGCGGCCGTGGTAAGCGTGGTCGAAGGCCACAATGGCCTGCTTGCCGGTGAAGTGGCGGGCGATCTTCACGGCGTTCTCCACCGATTCGGCGCCGGAGTTGAACAGCACGCTGCGCTTGACGTGGTCACCGGGGGTGAGACGGTTCAGGGCCTCGGCCACCTCGATGTAGGAGTCATAGGGAGCAACGGTGAAACAGGTGTGGGTGAACTGGGCCAGCTGGGCTGCGACGGCTTCGACCACCCGCGGGGCGCTGTTGCCGACACCGGTGACGGCGATGCCCGACCCCAGGTCGATCAGAGAGTTGCCATCCACGTCGACCAGAACGCCTCCGCCAGCGGCCACAACATACACGGGGAGGGAGATACCCACTCCGGCAGAGACCGCCTGGGCCTTGCGTTCGCTCAAGCGGCGCGATTTCGGCCCGGGGATGCTCGTGACCAGTCTGCGTTCCTGGGCCAGCGTGGGGCCACCGAGCGGCGTGCTGGTGAAGCGAGGAGTGTCTACGAGTGTCATGAGTGTTTCCGATCGATGCGACGGGTGGTACCGCGGCCACGGTGCCACTGCGGCAATGCTAGGCACAACCCGGCGACAGCACTATCTCTTAGCTGTATAGTTGGGGCGTAATTTCCCGCCACGCTGTATAGTCAGCCCATGCTCCCCACCCTGCGCCTGCTCCTCGCTGATTCGAACCTGGGACTCACCCTGCTCGAGCACGCTGATGCGGGCAAGGCCAACCCGATCACGCGGGCGGCACGGCTCGACCGCACGGTTGAATGGGTACACAGCTCCGATCTGATCGACCCGACCCCGTTCCTCTCCGCCGACCACGTGCTGCTCACGACCGGCACCCAGTTCGGCAGTGATCCGGCAGCGGATGCCGACTACCGCCCCTACGTGCAGCGCCTGCACGAGCGGGGTATCACGGCGCTCGGATTCGGCACCGACGTCGTTCGGGACGGCACGCCCGACGGACTGATCGCCGCGTGCCGAACGCTCGGGCTGCCGTTGTTCGAGGTTCCCTATCGCACCCCGTTCATCGCCGTTGCGCGGGCGGCCGGCGACCTCGTGGCCGAGGATCGGTATGCCCGCGCCACCTGGGCGCTCAAGGCCCAGCGCGCGATCGCGCTCGCCGCCCTGCGTCCGGACGGCCTGAGTGCGACGCTCGCTGAGCTGTCCGCCCAGCTCGGCCATTGGGTGGCCCTGTTCGATGCGAGCGGAACCCTGGATCGGGTGTTTCCCCGCGCCACGTTCGCCGCGGCCCCCACAGCCCTCGCCACCGTGCAGCAGGAAGCCCGGCGACTGCTCGCCCGCGGTCAGCGGTCCAGCAGCACCGTTGACGCTGGCGGTGAAACCCTTACCCTGCAGACCCTCGGCGGCCACGACCACCTGCGCGGTGTACTCGCCCTCGGCGGCGCACTCGCCCTGGACCAGGCCAGCACTGAGGTGGTGACGAGCGTGATTGCCCTGGCCGGTCTCGCCCTCGAGCAGAACAATGCCCTGGATCGTGCCCAGGGGCTGCTGCGCTCCGGCCTGCTGAACACCCTGCTCGCCGGGGACCAGACCCTGGTCGACCAGATCTCCAGACAAATGTGGGGCGCGCTCCCTGACCCACCGGTGCTCGTCGCCGTCGTGGATGTGCCGGCCGTTCGCCGGGATGCGATCACCGAGTACCTGGAACTACGCGTCGACGATTCCCCCGGGCAGCTCTTCTTCGCCCGCCAAGACGACACCGTGGTTCTGTGTCTCGACCGCGCGGCCAACGGCATCCTCTTAAATCTGTGCGCACTGTTCGAACTGCACGCAGGACTGTCGGAGCCGACAAGTTACCGCCAGCTACCTCGCGCCCTCGATCAGGCCCATCAGGCGCTGGCCCGGGCACGGGAGAGCGCATCGGGCGTGACCGATTTCAGTATCGTCGCCCGGCAGGGCGTGCTGGCCTTGCTGGCCAGAACGGATGCCCGCGAGGTCGGCCTCGCCACCCTCGCGCCGGTGATGGCGCACGATCGGGCACACGGCAGCGAGCTGCTGGCTACCGTGCGGGCGTGGCTCGTGTGCAACGGACACTTCGGCGAGGCCGCCGCGCAGCTCGGGGTACACCGCCACACGGTGCGCACCCGCATTCAACAGGCTGAGCAGCTGCTCGCCCGCGACCTGGGGTCGTTTCCGGCTCGAGCGGATGTCTGGGCGGCCCTGCTCGCCACCGACGCTGCCGTTGTGGAGCCGGTCAGGCCGTGAGCGTCCACGGCTTGCGCCGCACCAGAACATGGCCACGACTCGTGCTGAGGCGGGTCCACAGGCCCGACTCGAACAGCTGCACGGGTTCGTCATCGGAGAGAAAGCCCAGGCTGAACGCCGCGAAACCGGCCCCGGTCGGTACGAATTCGAGCCCGTCAACCTGACGGCCCCACACTTCGGAGCGCACGCGTTCCACGATCAGCTCGCCGGTGCCCTCCGGCACGGCGGCGGCAACCTCGTCGATGCCCTCCCGAGCGGCGGTTTCAAGGTGCGACGCCGGAGTCTGGCCGTGTGGTTCCCAGCCACCCTTCGGCGGGGAGATGCCGGCCCAGGTCACGGTGTTCACCTCGAGCGGAACAGTCACGATGACCGGCAGGCTCAGGTCGCGCGCGGTGGACTCCAGGCGTTTGAGGCGTTCCAGCAGCGACCGCACCGGCACGACCTTGTCGAGGTCGACCGGCTCGGTCAGGGCGAAGGTGCGCAGGCCGAGCACGGTCGGGCTCGCGTCGAGCAGACCGCGCGGATAGAAAATGGCGGTGTACACCGCCAGAACGCCGTCGGACGCCATGAGGCGCACGGAACCGTCGAGAACGCGGCCGGATCGTGACAGAAATACGATCAGATCGCTGAGGGACTGGGAATCGGTAAGAGTGAATGACTGGCTCATCGTCTTCTAAACTACCAAGATGCGCCACGACCGCATGCCGCGAACGCGAACTTGCCCGAGGAGACAGCATGCACAAGCCCATGGAAAGCCTTCTGGCCGTCCTCGATCTGACCGACACCGGTGCACGCACCAGCGAGGACATCTTCACCGGGCCGTCCCAGTGGATGCCGCTCGGCCGCGTGTTCGGCGGGCAGGTGCTGGCCCAGTCCCTCGTCGCTGCGATGCGCACCGTGCCCGACGAACGCCACGTGCACTCGATGCACGGCTACTTTCTGCGCCCCGGTGATGTCAACCAGCCGATTACTTTTTCGGTCGAACGCATTCACGACGGCCGCTCCTTCTCCACCCGCCGCACGCAGTGCTATCAAGACGGCGTGCCGATCCTGTCGATGATCGCCTCCTTCCAGGACGCCGATGAGGGCTTGGAGCATCATCTGGAGATGCCGAAAGATATCCCCGATCCGGAAAGCCTGCCGACGGCATCCGAAGCGCTGGCCCACATCGACCACTCGGTAGCGCGTTATTGGGCCAACGAGCGGCCCTTCGACATGCGGCACGTTCCCTCGCCGATCTTTCTCAAGGTCAACGGTGAGCACACCTCGCGCCAGGCCGTGTGGATGAAGACGTTCTTACCGCTGCCCGACGACCCCGACCTGCACCGCGCAGCCCTGGCCTACGCGAGCGACTACTCGATCATGGAACCGATCATGCGCCGGCACGGAGTGGCCTGGGCGACTCCCGGTCTCAAAGTTGCCAGCCTGGATCACGCCATGTGGTGGCACCGGTTCGGTCGGGTCGACGAGTGGCTGCTCTACGTGCAGGATTCACCGAGCGCGCAGGGTGGCCGCGGCCTGGCCACGGGCAGCATCTTCAGCCGCGACGGCGTGCTCCTGGCTACCGTGGCGCAGGAGGGCATGCTGCGCGTGCCCATCGTTCTCGAGTAGCAGCGCTACCAGCTGGGTTTGGATTCGAGCAGCACCTTCTCGTCGGGCATCCACCGAATATCCACGCTGGCGATGTCGTTTTCGGACACGCTCGTGGTACCGGCCGCGCTGATGGTGCTGCCGGGTCCGGAGATCCAGCTGGCCACGAGGGTCTCCTGGCCGTCCCGGTCGGTCACGAACAGGGCGTAGGGCTGAGCGCCGAAATCGTCGCCGCCGCGCGCGTAGCTGCAGTTCGCGTCGATGCGCGTGCCCCACTCTTCGCCGGTCAGGCGAAACGAGGCCGTGAGCGGGCTGGGAACCACGGCGGTCATGGCGACGGCGGGTTCGGTGATGCTCTGGCCGGGCTGATCGAGCCAGCCCGGCAGGACGAGGGCAGCGGATGCCGCGATCACGGCGGCCGCCACGACCGCGCCAGCGGCGAGCAGGCGGGCGCGCCGGGTGTGTGCCCTGGCCGCCTGCACCAGGCGGGGCAGCGGGGTGGCGGAGGGGGCAGCATACGCTCGGGAATCAACGGGCTGGTCCAGTTGCAGGGCCTGATCGAGCGGCACCTGGGCCAGCAGCCCCGGAAGACCCACGAGATGAGCGACCGCCTGGCTGCAGGCGACACAGTCGTTGAGGTGACGTTCGTAGTCCCGGCGGTCGGCCGGTGACAGGGCGCCGAGCACGTAGGCGCCGTCCCAGTCGGCGTACAGATCTGTTGGAGTGTTCATCGCTCCGTCACTCCTCGCTCTTGCAGTGCGAGCCGCAGGGCTCGCAGGCCGTAGTGCAGCCTGGACTTCACGGTGCCTTCGGGAATGACCAGATCCCGCGCGGTCTCAGCCACGGACTGACCTCGATAGTACGCGCAGACAATGACCGCCCGGTGGTCGGGTGAGAGATCGTGCAGGGCATCCGCGACCAGCCAGGCGTCGAGCAGGGCATCGGTCTGGTCGTCGGTGGGTACCTCGGGCAGCTGATCGGTGGGGATCTCGTGGCGGGCCCTGGCCGAGCGGCGATCGTCGATCACCAGGTTGCGGGCCACCGTGAACAGCCAGGCCCGAGCTGACACCTCGGTCTGGTCGAGCAGGCGGGGGCGTCGCCAGGCGCGCAGGAGCGTCTCCTGCACGACGTCGTCGGCAAAGGCCGGATCGTGCGTCAACCGCACAACATAGCGCCACAGGAGCGGCGCGTGTTCGTCGTGCAGGGCTTGCAGAAGTTCGGCACGCTCATCAGCCATGACTACCTCCCCGGCTTAACACGCGACGGACGCGTGTTCGGTTCAGTACTACCCGGTTTCGCGGCAACTCGGGCCGCTCAGTCGGGGAATTGTCAGCGTCGGGCGAACTCGATCGGCGCGTCGAGGTACGGAGTCCACGCGGCGCGTTCGGTGTCGTTAATGCGGCGGGGGCGTTCGCTCGCCGCATCAACGAGCACAATCGTGGTGTTCGCCCGCGCGTACAGAACCTCGGGTGTCACGCCGTCGGGGCTGCACACCTCGTAGCAGACGTCGAGGCTGGCGCCGCCGAGTTTGCCCAGCCAGAGTCGCACGTCCAGCGGCTGACGCAGGTACGGTACCGGCGCCAGATACTCGATCTCCTGCCGCGCGATCAACGTGAGCGTTGCCGCACCCGGGCGTCCATCGAGCACAGCCGTGCTCGCGCCGATCGCACCGTCGTCTTCGGTCACCCAGAAAGCCAGAATGCGCGCCTCCTCGAGCAGGCGCAGCATCTCAGAATTGTTGACGTGACCGTACGCGTCGAGGTCGGACCAACGCAGGCGAATCGGTACGTGCAGCTTCACACGGTCTCCCTATTTTTTTGTTAGTCGCGGGTGAGCTTGCGGTAGGCGGAACGATGCGGCTTGGCCGCATCCGGTCCGAGCCGCTCGATCTTGTTCTGTTCATACGACTCGAAGTTGCCCTCGAACCAGTACCAGTTGGCCGGGTTGTCGTCGGTGCCCTCGTACGAGAGGATGTGCGTGGCCACCCGGTCGAGGAACCACCGGTCGTGAGTGATCACCACGGCGCAACCGGGAAATTCGAGCAGCGCGTTCTCGAGCGAACCGAGCGTTTCGACGTCGAGGTCGTTAGTGGGCTCGTCGAGGAGCAGCAGGTTGCCGCCCTGCTTGAGGGTGAGCGCCAGGTTCAGGCGGTTGCGCTCACCACCGGAGAGCACACCGGCCTTCTTCTGCTGGTCGGGGCCCTTGAAACCGAAGGTCGATACGTAGGCGCGCGAGGGTATCTCGGTCTTGCCGACCTGGATGTAGTCCTGGCCGTCAGAGACGACCTCCCACAGGGTTTTGTTCGGGTCGATGCCGCCGCGGTCCTGGTCGACGTAGGAGATATCCACCGTCTCACCGATTCGCAGTTCGCCGCCGTCGAGCGGTTCCTTGCCGATGATGGTCTTGAACAGTGTGGTCTTTCCTACGCCGTTCGGGCCGATGATGCCGACGATACCGTTGCGCGGCAGCGTGAAGCTGAGGTTCTCGATGAGCATGCGCCCGTCGAAGCCCTTCTCCAACTTGCTCGCATCGATGACCTGCGCGCCGAGGCGCGGGCCGACCGGAATCACGATTTCTTCGAAGTCGAGCTTGCGGGTGCTTTCGGCGGCGGTGACCATCTCTTCGTAGCGGGCCAGGCGGGCCTTCGACTTCACCTGACGGCCCTTGGCGTTGGAGCGCACCCACTCAAGCTCGTCGGCGAGACGACGTGACAGCTTCGCGTCTTTCTTGCCCTGCACGAGCAGACGCTCCTGCTTCTTCTCGAGGTAGGTCGAGTAGTTGCCCTCGTACGGGTACAGGTGTCCGCGGTCGATCTCGGCGATCCACTCAGCAACGTGGTCGAGGAAGTACCGGTCGTGAGTGACGGCGAGCACGGCGCCCGGGTACTTGGCGAGGTGCTGCTCGAGCCAAAGCACGCTCTCGGCGTCGAGGTGGTTAGTGGGCTCGTCGAGAAGGAGCAGGTCTGGCTTCTGCAGCAGCAGCTTGGTCAACGCCACCCGGCGCTTCTCACCACCGGAGAGGTTGGAGACCTCGGAGTCGCCCGGCGGGGTGCGCAGGGCATCCATGGCCTGTTCGAGCTGGGAGTCGAGGTCCCAGGCATCGGCTGCATCGATAGCTTCCTGCAGCACGCCCATTTCGGCGAGGAGGGTATCGAAGTCGGCGTCGGGTTCGCCGAGGGCGAGGCTGATCTCATTGAAGCGATCGACCTTGGCCTTGATCGGGCCGACGCCTTCCTGCACGTTCTCCAGCACGGTCTTGCTCTCGTCGAGCTGCGGCTCCTGCATGAGGATGCCGACGGTGTAGCCCGGCGAGAGTCTCGCCTCACCGTTGCTGGGGGTGTCCAGGCCCGCCATGATCTTGAGGATCGTGGACTTTCCGGCACCATTCGGGCCGACCACACCGATCTTGGCACCGGGAAAAAAGGACATGGTGACGTCGTCAAGAATCAGCTTTTCGCCGATCGCCTTGCGAGCGCGGACCATTGAGTAAATAAATTCGGCCATAATGTTTACCAGTCTATTTGCCGGGTGGACCCGACGAGACACAAACCAGTAGACAGAATCGGTGCGACCACGCTGTGGAAACCGTCACTGGCCGGCCCGATCTGCCCAATCAGGCATTCGCCATTGAATCGCACCGAGAACTGGATCGAGTCGGCGGCCAGGTCGGCCTGGGTTCGATCGAAGGACACTTCCATGGCCGCTCGGTCGAACCCACCGGCCACGAGCGCGTCGATGTAGGCGCGCCCGTCAGCGCTGGGGTTGACCTTGGTGACAGCGGCAGCGAGAAAGTTGAAGTAGACGAGGTTCTCGGACGCGGTGCCGTCGGGCAGCAGTACCGGGTCGGGCACCGGAGTTGCCGACGGCTCCGGCGCTGAGGAGCTGGCCGGCGCCGTGCCGCTGGTCGGGGGTTCGGCCGGGGCACCGGTGCACGCGGTCAGGCTGACTCCGACCAGTAGCACGGCCCCAACCACTGCCAGTGTGTACCGCGGGCGGCGTGCAGACCACCGTGCTGTTCTCACGGTCATATTCTGCCGTGCTGATTGTGCCACGCTCACGAACTGCCTCCCCCGGTCCACGCGCGTGGACGATGCTACGAGTCTAAACGCGCATACGCGTCCTGATCGGCATCGGTGTCGACGGGGACAAACCCGTCTCCGGACCGGTCGATGGGGCCAAGATCGGTCTCATATGCCGTGGCCGATTCGACCGATGTGAAGGATTCGACCGGTTCCGGCTCGGTCTGGTCCGCGGCGTCACGGGCCGGTACCCCGCTACGCACCGGCGTCGTGGTGTACCAGGCGAGGTCGTGGCCGACAGAATCAGCAATGATCTCAACGGACGTCCCAGATTTTTCGGCGTTGTTCCATTGGCGAATGACCAGCCGTCCGGTGACGACAACGTGCTCGCCCTTGCTGAGCGATTTTCCCGCATTCGTGGCCAGCTGTCGAAAGGTCGTGACGGAATACCAGCAGCTTTCGTCGACGATCCATTCGTCTTTGGCCTTGTCACGGTGGCTCTGGCGGGAGGCCAGCCGAAAGGAGGTGATCGGGGTCCCGTTCTTGCCGAAGGTCAGGTGGGGAACGGTGCCAATAACGCCGGATATTGTGATGCTGTCGCTCATGGTTTCTCCCGGCACGGTGATCGCGTGAACACGCACACTCGCGGCGCCATGCGAACCGCCGGCGCACACGACCCGGGAACAACAACTCGTGCCAGTCTTCGTTGAACCCGGGTCGCACACAGTGAGTGTGCCGCCCGAAACGACGACCCGACTGAAACCGCGGAAATCCGTGGAGAATTCAGCTATTCACCGATTGGGGAGGAGAGGCTAGCTGACCAGGTATTGGGAGTACGACTTGCGGATCTTGTTGACCTTCGGCACGGCGACGGCCATGCAGTAGCCCTGCCCGGGGTTCTTGTTGAAGAAGTCCTGGTGGTAGTCCTCGGCCTCGTGGTAGTCGCCGAGCGGCTCGATCGTGGTCGTGATGCCGGAGCCCCACCATTCGGTCGCCCGGTCGCGGGCCGTTTCAAAAAGCTGCTTCTGAGCGTCGTCGGTGTAGAACATGGCCGACCGGTACTGGGTTCCGACGTCGTTACCCTGACGGTTGAGCTGGGTGGGGTCATGCAGCGTGAAGAACACGTCAAGAATGACGCTGGCCGGAATGACGTCAGGGTCGAAGGTCACGGCAACGGCTTCGGCATGCCCGGTGCGCCCGGTGCAGACCGCTTCGTAGCTCGGGTTGGCGGTCGAGCCGCCGGTATACCCCGACACCACGTCGCTCACTCCACGTAGCACCCGATACACAGCATCGAGACACCAGAAACATCCACCTGCGACCACATAAGTTTGCACCCGTCCACCCTATCTCCTCCCCCCGCCGCAGCCACAGGCTGATCCGGCACCCTGGCCGTCTGTTCGCCGAAAGCGCATGTCGGTGGTCGTCCATACGGTAAGAGAAATACCCGCGGCCCGCCGGGTTACCGCTGAACCAGTACGTAAGGAGCACTCATGACCACTCTCATCGCACCCGTTACTCACTCAGCATTTCCAGCAGTACGTGGCCGCCGGTTCGTCCTCGTGCGCGACGGGCTGTGGCGCATCGTCGACCCGGTCGGCGCTGTCGTCGGCTATATCGAACGCGAGGTTAGTGCCGATAAAGGCGGTGCTGATACCAGCGGCGCTGACGGCGACCGGTTCAGCGCCAGGCGCGTCGTCTTCGCGACCCGCACGCGCGAACTCGGTGTGTTCTGTCGCATCGACGATGCTGTGGACTGCTTCCGGTGACGAGGCTACGTGTTCCAGAGAGTGGGTTGGGGGCACGCCGTGTCTGATCCCCGAAAACGGGGGTTGGCGCGGATAAAATCCAGCACATGGAATGGTGGAATAACTTCGTAGCCTGGTTTACCGACGTGAGCACCCAACCGATGGTTTTTACCGCGGTCGTGTTCATCGGCGCAATCGTCATTGCCAGCGTGCTGGCCGCGTTGATCTCGCGCGGGGCCGTCAAACGGCTCATCACCCAGCGAGATCGCGAGATCAAAGTGGCGGCGATCGCGACCCTCGTCGATGCCGCGACCGAGGCATCCGTCTGGAATTCGCTGACACCGCAGGAGCAGGTCATGAGCGACCGGGCGGTCGGCCAGGCCGACATTCAGGTGCGGTTGCTGCCGATTCGCGGATCGGGAATTGCCGCCAACTGGGCTGCTCACGAGCTCTACGAGCTCAAGCGCACCTCAGCTACCTTCGGCTACCAGTTGGAACCGGCCTTGGTCGAGTTTCGTGACCGCCTGGTCGAGTGGCAGAACAAGCCGGCTCGCGCCCGCAAGATCTTCCAGGGGGATCTCGATCGCTGGAAGTCGCAGAATTCCTCCACCGAGAAGAGCCTGCTCGCCGAGCAGGAAGCGTGGGTGGCGCAGCAGCACCACGACCAGTACAACGCCGCCGATTCGGCACCGGCGCCCGTGCGGGTCGCGCCGCTCACCCCGGCAGCCGTCAATCGCACGCCGCCATCCGCGTCGGACGCCGGGGCGGAAACCCAGCGTCTGCTCGACGACGTCAACAAGCTCGAGGTTCGCGGCACCGACCCGCTCACGCGTTCCTCGGCGGCCCCGACCCTGTAGTCGCGACACAAGAAACGAGCCGGTCGGCGCTTCCCAGCGCTGACCGGCTCGTTCTTTATGTTGGGCCTACTGCCACCACTCATCAAACAGTGAGGCCGGCACCCGTCGCTTGTGCTCGGTGCTGAGGTAGCGCGCCTCGATGGCCTCGGCCACCTCGTCGTCGACGGGCCGACCCTCCAGGAAATCGTCGATGTGCTCGTACTGCAGACCGAGATTGGCCTCGTCGGTCTGGCCGGGAGTGTGGTCGAGCAGGTCAGCGGTGGGGTCCTTCAGGTAGAGCTGTCCGGGCGCACCCAGCTCCATCAGCAGGGCGCGGCCCTGGCGCTTGGTGAGTCCGGTGAGCGGCAGAATGTCGGTTCCGCCGTCGCCGTACTTGGTGAAGAAGCCGGTGACGGCCTCTGCCGCATGGTCGGTTCCGACCACGAGCAGGCCGAGCTGGCCGGCCACCGCATACTGCGCGATCATGCGGGAGCGGGCCTTGACGTTGCCCTTGGTGAAGTCGGTCATGGCCACGTCGAGGCTCGCCAGGAATTCGCTCTCGAATCCATCGACGGCGAGCTCAATGTTGAAGGTGGCCTGCGAGGGCGGGCGGATGAATTCCAACGCGAGTTGGGCATCCGCTTCGTCGCGCTGCACCGCGTAGGGCAGGCGCACGGCGACAAAAGTGGCCGGATACCCCTCTGCGGTGAGTTCGTCGACGGCCAGTGCGCACAGCCGACCGGCCAAGGTAGAGTCCTGGCCGCCGCTGATGCCGAGCACGAGCCCCTGGGCACCCGTGTGCTTGAGATATTCCTTGAGGAATTTCACCCGGCGGCGTACTTCGGCGGCCGGGTCGATGGTTGGTGAGACGTTGAGTTCCGCGATGATTCGCGCCTGGAGTTCTCGCATACTTGAATCTAGCAA
The DNA here is from genome assembly GCF_002929595.1 of Cryobacterium sp. N19. Lineage (NCBI taxonomy): Bacteria > Bacillati > Actinomycetota > Actinomycetes > Micrococcales > Microbacteriaceae > Cryobacterium > Cryobacterium sp. N19. Next base: position 490,203 of record NZ_PJJR01000053.1, read on the forward strand.
TCCTCGAGAATTTGCGCTGCGGCCTGCCTCGAGATCAGCACCAGGGTACCGGCGAATCGTGGCGAAATCTTCCCGTACGGTAGGACAAAGACCGCTCGGGGGGGGGACGCAATAATGATTGTTAAAAATAGGTACAGCATGCACGAGGAGTTCAGCGAAGCACGATCCGGCAGAACGGTTCGCGGAATCAGCCGGTCTGCACTGGCAATCGCTGTGTCCGGTATTCTCTTAGCCGGACTCGGCGGGTGCGCCGCCGTCACGAACGACGAAACGGATGCCACACCTGCTGAGCAGATCGCGCAGCCGACTGCCGCCGCACGCGCAGGCTGCAGTTCCGAACTCGCACTGGACTACGGCGACGTGGTCGGCCTGGAAAACGTGACCGACGAGTTCGGCACCTACTGCCACACCACGATTAGCCCCACCGCTGAGGCAGCCGTCTACGACTCCACCAAGACCGACTTCGAGACCCTGGCCGAATTCGGCTTCACCGAGGACGACGCCAGGGAAGCCTTGCCGGCCGCCCTGCGCATTCTCACCGAAGAGGTTCTGGACAGCAGTCGGCTCGACAACTACAGCGTCGCCCCGGCCGAGTGGTTTGCGGCGAACTCCGATTACATCACCACCGATTGACAACCCAATTTTCAGAATGCGATCGAGAACGACGGTGCCGTGCTCGGCAGGGCAGCCTTCGTCGTCACCGACATTCTGCCGGCCCCGCTTGCGCGTGACGGAGGCGCCCGCGCGTCGAGCACCGTCGTACGTCTGGATCGGGTGTACGCCGAAGAGCCAGACGTAGGCGAGCTGAATCTCATCTTCAGATTCAGCTCAACGAGCACGTTCGTTGCGACGGATGCCCAGATTGTCGCGCTGGTGCTCGCGGCCGACCCCGTCAAGAGCGCAGATGCTCTGCGAGCCTCCAACCCCGAACTCTTTGACGGGCGGACAACTCGTTCTTCATCATGACCGGGAACACCGTTCTGGGTTTCGGCCTGGACAGCAACGATCAGGTCATCGGTATGAATTCAAATATCCAGCTCTACACGAACCAGGGCCTCGACGTCATCGCCTAGCCCGTTCGATGCAGAGCGCCAAGGCCCCGCCGATGACGGGGCGGGTATCTCTGAGCGCCTCGATGGAGGCCATGCGGAGAGCGCGCGGCAGAACCGTCTGCGCCGTCCGGACTGGTCTCGAAAGCGGGTGAACGGTTGTTTCAGGACTGCTGAAGTATCCGTTCACTCACTCTCGCGGATAAGAAGAAACTTTTGAAGTCTCATCTATATTTTACTGAGATTCTCTCGCCTTTAGGGGCGATTTCGGCTATAATTGTGGGTGAAGGAGGCACCGACGCCATGACCCTCACCGCCCCGCCCGCCACAGCCGGCTCGATGCCGCAGGG